>DASSSV010000768.1:0-7473 GCA_035708265.1 Thermomicrobiales bacterium
GCTTATGAGAACCGCGAAGTCTACTGCAAGCGAGTCACGCTCCCGCCGCCCTGGGGACGCTCCCTCGTGAAAGTGGTGGTCGAGTTCTCAGCCCCGGGCGCGGGCGGCGTTACGAGCCCCTATGACGGCGAAGTGATTACCGCGTACAGCGCCTACAACGCCAACGCAGACGAGGAGTACCGATTTTCTCCCTAGAGCCGATCCCGGTCCACCCGAAAGCGCCAGACCTGGCGGCTATCGAGCCGGAGAAGATCATCATCGTCTACGACCGCAAGGTCGACACGCTCGCCGTCGATTTCTTCGGCCGCGAACGTCCGTCGAAGGTTCTGCACACCGGCACGGGCGTTGATCTGTGCATTGACCCCGCGACGGAGATAATCGTCGGGATCCAGATCGAAGCGGCCCGCAAGCAGGGCATAGATCGGCGCCCGCTCCCCATACTCCTAATCGCAAACCTGGCCGAACTGTTGGGAATCAGCGACGACGACCTCCGGGAGTTGCGAAACTGCGCCGTACACCTATCGACGGGCCGCGACCAGACCGAGGCGCGTCACGGGGCAATCGCCTCGCTGGAGGAACGGCGTCGGCGCACGATCGCCTCGTTGATCGAAGCGACGCTGCCGATGAGTGCGTAACCCCCAGTCGCGCGCCGCCTCCCGCCAACAGCCGCCCTACACCAGCCCGAGTTCTCGCGCCCGCGCGACCGCCTGCGTGCGGCTGGTGACCTGCAACTTGGCGAAGATGTTTTTGAGGTGCTTCTTGACGGTGTTGAGCGCGATGAAGGCCGCGTCGGCGATCTCGCGGTTGGAGGCGCCCGCGGCGAGCAGGCGCAGCACCTCCAGTTCCCGCTCGGTCAGCGGCTCGGGCAGCGGTTGAGCACCACGGGGAGGCGTCGCCGGCGCGATGGGGACCGGCGGCGTGGCCGGGGTTGACGCGGCGGCGGGCGCGAGCGCCGCCAGGAGCCGGCGGGCGTAATCGCGCTGCTCGCCGCGCTCGGAGACAGCACGCAGCAGCGGCGCGATGGCTGGGCCTTCGTCGAGGATCGTGCGCACGAAGCCGCCGGGGGCGGCGAGGGCCAGCGCGCGGTCGAGCGCTTGCGCCGCCTCCGCCGGCCGGTCGAGCGCCTGCAGCGCCCGCGCCCGCAGCGCGCCGATCTCGATCTCCGATCGGACGCGGCCCGCGCGCGCCGCGTCGGCGGCGAGGCCGTCCAGCGCGCCGAGCGCTTCCGCGGCGCGGCCCTCGGCGAGCAGCACGCGGACGCGGACGGTCTCCTCCACCTCGCGCACCAGCGCGGGCCGCTCCTCGCCAGCCGACCGCCCGGCCAGCCCCTCGGCCCACCGCGCGGCGCCGGCCAGGTTCCCCAGCGCCAGCCACAGCCGCGCCCGCTGCGCGCCGAGCGCCGGCGCGACCCAGACGCCCTCGATGCCGCGCTCCGCGGCCAGCGCCCAGGCCCGCTCGCCGGACCGGGCGGCGCCCTCCCGATCGCCGCGCGCGAGCCGGACGCGCGCCAGGTACAGGAGGCCCCCGACGACCGCCACCGGGTTATCGGCCTGCTCGGCGAGCGCGACGCCGCGCCGCAGGTCGGCCTCCGCGCCGGCCAGGTCGTTCCGCTCGTACTGGATCGCGCCCAGGCCGACGTAGGGGCCGTTCACGTCGGGGCGATTCGCGCGGACCGGGGTGAGCCCCAGCGACCGCTCGTACAGCGCGACGGCGTCCGGCAGGTGGCCGGCCAGCAGCCGCGTCTGGGCTAGGTAGGCCAGGGCGACCTGGGCGAGATAGGGGTGGCCGAGGGTGGTCGCGGCCTCGGCCGCCGCGGCCGCCGCCCGGTCGGTCGCGGCGACGTCCCCCTCCAGCCAGCGCGCCAAAGCGACGGCGGCCAGGGCGACGCTCCGCAGGCGGTCGGCGGGTGGCAGCCGGTCGAGCGCCTCGCGGGCGAGGGCGAGGGCGCCCGCCGCGTCGCCCTTGATGACGGCCGCCCAGGCGCGCATCGCGGCGACCCCGGCGAGGTCCGCGGCGTCGGGCCCCCGGCCCTCGGCTCCCGCGGGCGCGCGCAGCAGCCGCTCGGCGGCCTCGAGGTAGGACGCGGTCGCGCGGTTCTCCCCGCGCATCAGCCGCGACTCGGCCGTGGCCAGCGCCAGCCGGGGGCGGGCGAGCACCACTTCGTCCGGCAACGCGTCCAGCCAGCGCCAGAGCGTGACCGGCTCGCGGCGCGCCCAGAGTTCCGGCGCCAGCCCCGCGACGAGGTCCGCCGCCAGGTCGAAGGCGCCGCCGGCCAGCGCGTGCTCCACCGCCTCGGCCGGCAGTCCCCGCCGCGCGTACCAGTCGGCCGCGGCGCGGTGCAGCTCCGGCGCGAGGGCCGGGGCGGTGTGCCGCAGGCGATTCCGCAGGAACTCGGCGAAGAGGTGGTGGTAGCGGTACCAGGCGCGCTCCTCGTCCAGCGGGACGACGAAGAGGTTTTCCCGCTCCAGCCGCTCCAGCGCCGCCTGGCTGTCCGCGCGACCGGTCAACGCCGCGCAGAGGTCGGCCGTCAGGCGGTCGAGGATGGCGGTGCGCAGGAGGAACTGCCGGTCCTCCTCCGACTGCCGGTCCAGCACCTCCTCGGCCAGGTAGTCGAGGATGTAGCGGTGACTGCCGGTGAAGGCGCTGATGAACTCGGCCGCGTCCGGCCGCCCGCGCAGGGAGAGGGCGGCCAGTTGCAGCCCAGCGATCCAGCCCTCGGCACGCGCCTCCAGCGCCGCGACCTGCTCCGCCGTCAGCCCCAGGCCCATCGCGTCGTTGAGGAACGCCGCCGCCTCTTCGGGCGTGAAGCGCAGGTCGGCCGCGCGGATCTCGACCAGCCCCCCGCGGGCGCGGAGGCGCGCCAGCGGCAGCGGCGGGTCGGCGCGGCTGGCGATGACGAGGTGCGCCCGCGGCGGCAGGTTGGCGATGAAGGTGGCGAGCGCGTCGTGGATCGCCCTGGCCTCGATGACGTGGTAGTCGTCCAGCACGATGACGACGTCGCGCGGCGCGGCCGCGAGCGCGTTGACCAGCGCGGCGAGCACCCCGGCGAGCGGCGGGCGCTCGCCGGCAGGGGGTGCGCCGGGCGCGTCCAGAGCGGCGACGAGGTAGCGCGCGAAGCGGGCCGGGTCGTTGTCGGCGGCGTCGAGCGAGAGCCAGGCGACCGGGCGGTCGCCGCGCCGCACCCACGCCGCGACGACCGTCGTCTTGCCGAACCCGGGCGGAGCGGCGACGAGGGTAAGCGGCGCCGCCAGCCCCTCGTCGAGGCGGGCCAGGAGGCGCGGGCGCGCCACCAGGGACCGGCCGCGCGCCGGGATGGCGAGTTTGGTGGCGAGTAAGGGGTCGCTGGCGGGCGCGTCGCTGATGATCTCGGGCGCTCCGGGCTCGTGCATTGGTGGTCGCGGTCGAGTCTCGCCGTGGCGAGACCCATCACCGTGCAAGTGTACTACACGGCGCGGCCCGCGGGCATATCGTGCCGCGAGGTCAGTCGAAGCCGCCGCGCAGCGCGACGGCTGCGGGGTGCGCGCGCAGCCGGGCAAGAGTGCGAGCCTCCAGGCGGCGGGTGCCCTCGCCGGAGAGGCCGATGGCCGCCCCGATCTGCTTGAGGGTGCGCGGCCGGTCGCCGTCCAGGCCGTAGCGCAGGACCAGCAGCCGACGCTCACGCTCCGGCAGGCTGCCGAGGAGGCGGGCCAGGTCGTCGCGGGCGCAGCGCCGCCCGACGACGTCGGCCGGCGAGGCCGCGCCGTCCGGCAGCGGGTCGCCGGCCGGGGCGGCGTCGAGCGAGACGGGCGGCGTCGCGGCGGCCCGCAGGGCGGCGAGGCGCCAGGGGGCGACGCCGCTGGCGGCGGCGAGCTCGCCCGCCGTCGGGGCGCGGCCGAGCGCGGCGGGCAGCGCCTCCTCCGCCCGCCGCAGGGCGCGTAGATCGAGCCAGCTGTTGGCCGGCAGGCGCACCAGCCGGGCCCGGTCGTCGAGCGCGCGGGTGATCGCCT
Organism: Thermomicrobiales bacterium; assembly: GCA_035708265.1. Lineage (GTDB taxonomy): Bacteria > Chloroflexota > Chloroflexia > Thermomicrobiales > CADCWN01 > DASSSV01. The sequence goes on from DASSSV010000768.1 coordinate 3,987, forward strand.
TGCGGATCGGCCAGCAGGCGAAGGTGCTGAAGCGCACGCCGCGCGCGGGGTCGAAGCGGTCGACCGCGACGATCAGCCCCAGGTTGCCCTCGGCGACCAGCTCGGGAAGCGACAGCCCGGCCCCGCGGTATTGCCGCGCGACGCTGACGACGAGGCGCAGGTTGGCCGTGATGAGCGCCTCCCGCGCCTCGCGGCGCTCGCCCGCATCGCCGTCCGCCAGGCGGCTCAACAACTCCGCCTCGACGTCCGCGCTGAGCAGCGAGATCGCCGCGACCTCGCGCAGATACTGCGCGAACAGGTCCGCCTCGGTGAAGTCGAGCGGCCGCGGCGAACACTCGTCTGGGACTATCCGCGGGCGTCCGCGCCGGCGCGGCGACACCGGCGTCCCTGCGACTTCCCGCACACAGACCATGGTGCGCCCCCGTTCGTGTCGTTCGTCGGGGTTGGCGGTGGCGACGCGGGGCCGCGCGGGGCGGCCTCGCGCCACGGCCGCCCCGGTCAGCGGGGACCGCGCTGGCGGCGACGCACGGCCAGGCCGCCGGTCATGACGACGCCGGCCGCGGGCGCCAGGGGCCACAGCGGCGGCGCGCCCCGCGGCGCCGCGCCGGTGTTGGGCAGGCCCGGCATCTGCCCGCCCGGCGCGCTCGGGCCCCCGAGCGACTTCAGGTACTCCACCAGGTCGTTCTTCTGCCCCTCGGTCAGCCCGAGGTGCTGGAAACTGTCGTAGTGGTCGACCACGTCGCGGAGGGTGGCGAAGCGGCCGTCGTGGTAGAAGCCGCCCTGCTGGTGCGCCCACAGCCCGGCCAGCGGCGTAGTGCGGTAGCGGCCGTCGGGCGCGCGGTCGGCCTGGAAGCTGTCGATCCCGATCTCCGCCGCCGTGTGCATGTTCCAGCCCGGCTCGGTGAAGGTCGGTGGCACATGGCAGGCGGCGCACTTGCCCGGCCCGTCGAAGACGGCCTTGCCGCGGGCGGCGGCGGCCGGGTCGAAGCTGCCGGGGGGCGGGGCGGGCGCGGGCAGCGAGAGCTGGTAATACTGGAGGGCCGCCAGTTGCGGCGTGATCCGGTCCACCGGACTGCGCACGTTCGCGAAGCCGGCGCGCGCGGCGACCGGGAACTTCTGCGGGTCGTTCAGGCGCGGGTCATAGAAGGTGCCCTGGCCGTGCATCTCGAGATTGGCGACGAAGGCGTTCCAGTAGGGGATCGAGCCCCAGCCGGTGTAGGTGTGCAGGTTGACCCCGGCCAGGCCGTAGGCGGGCGGGATCAGCGTCGCCGCGCTCTGGCCGGTGGCCGGGTTGAACGCCTTGCCGTCGAGGAAGAGTTCGGCGTCGAACTTGCCCGGCCCCCAACTCGCCAGCACCGCGCGCGTCGTCGTGTCGTCCACGCCGAGGAGATGGTCGACCTCCGACAGGTCGGGCGAGAGGGCGATGATCGCGCCGACGTTGAGGTCGCGGTTGGCCCACCCGTCCAGGCGGTGCCCGATGCCCGGCGCGACGGCGTCGTCGACCGTCGAGTGGCAGAGGGCGCACTGGATGCCGACCGACTGGAGGCGCTGGCCGTCGGCGTCGAAGAAGCCGGTGACGCCGACCACGGCGTTGAGTTTGAGCAGGGCCAGCGTGGTGGCCGGGTCGTCCAGGTTGATCTGGCCCGACTTGATGCCGGCGAGGACCTGCGGCGGTAGGGCGTCGCTGTCGACCTTCAGCCCCACGGCCAGCGCCGTCTTCGGGCTGACCCCCGGCCCGACGCCGCCGAGCGCCGCGCCCTCGATCGCCCGGTGGAGCCCGAGCGTGCCGCCCCAGAACGCCTCGTCGCCGAAGGTGTCGAAGCGGAAGGTCCGCTGCCCCTGGGCGAGCAACTGCTGGTCGTGGTCGCGCTGCTGGTCGGCGAAGCCGGCGGTCCCGCCGCGCCCGGCCAGCGCCGAGCCGGCGAGCGCGAGCAGGAGGAGCGCGGCCGCGACAGCCGCGACGAGAAGGAACCGCACGCGCGTGACCATTTCGGCGCCTCCTGGACTACGCGGGCGGTCGTCGCCCGCTCGCCATCGCCGGCCGCGGGGGGATCGTCCGCCCACTATAGCAGGTTATCCCATAAAGTCAACAACTTCATTGACTTATCTCGAGAGCCGGTCGCCGTCTCGTCAATATACTCCTTGACTCGCTGGTGCCCGGTGCTATAGTGGGGATCGGCGACCCACCGCACACACGACGATCGGCCAGGCTCCGCCCGCGACGACCGGCGGCATTACGCCGGCAGAGGAGGTGCCGATGTCCGCCCCCGAGGGCTCCCGCCCCGCCCCGTTGCGCAACCACGTCCGCGAACTCTGGCAGGCCGGCCGGCCGAGCCTCAGCGTCCTCGCGACGATCCCGAGCGTGCAGACGGTCCAGGTGCTGGCCCACGCCGGGTTCGACGACATCGTCATCGACCTGGAGCACGGGCCGATCGACCTCGCCACGGCCCACGCGATGATCGTCGCCACCGCCGGCACCCCGGCCGTCCCCTACGTCCGCCTGCCCTGGAACCTCCCCTGGCTCGCCAAGCCGCTCCTCGACGCCGGCGTCCTCGGCGTGATCTTCCCGATGAGCCGCAACGCCGAGGACGCGGCGGCCGCGGTGCGCGCCGCGCGCTACCCGCCGCGCGGCGAGCGCTCCTGGGGGCCGTTCTACGCGCCGCTGCGCTGGGACCGCTCGATGCAGGACTACCTCGACACCGCCGACGACGCGGTGATCGTCGCGCTGCTGATCGAGACGGCCGACGCCGTGCGCAACATCGCCGAGATCGTGGCCACGCCGGGGGTGGACCTGGCGATCATCGGCGGCGGCGACCTGGCGACCGACCTGGGGCACCACGGCCGCGCGGACCACCCCGAGGTGCGGGCGGCCATCGCGCGGGCCGAGGAGGCGATCCTCGCCAGCGGCGTCGTGCTCGGCGGCGCGGCGCCGCGCTCCACCGAGCAGGCCAACGAGATGATCGCGCGCGGCTACCGCCACGTCAGCCTCGGCTTCGACTGGGCGCTCCTCCAGCGGGGCGTGGCCGGCCTGATGACCGGGCTCCGGCGCTGAGCCGGCGCGCGGCGAGAGGAGGGTGAGCGCATGGCGACCGAGCAGCGGGCCCGCATCGAGGTGGTGCCGCACTTCCCGCGGCTCCAGGAGTGGATCGCGCTGGAGGAAGGCTACTTCCGCGACGAGGGCCTGGAGGCCGAGCTGCTGACCGACGTGATGCACGCGGTCTCCAGCCACCACGGCGATCCCTACGGCCGGCGGCCCCAGGATCTGCCCTTCGTCCGGCAGGCGCGCGTGGCGAACTCCGCCTGCGAGTGGGGCACCGCCTGCAACGCCGGCGCCGGGATGGGCCGCCTCGTCCCCGACCTCTACACCGTCGGCCGCTACGCCATCTTCGCCCGGCCCGGCTCGGCGGTGCGGCGGCTGGCGGACCTGCGCGGCGTGCCGGTCGGCGTCGGGCTGATGGCCGGCAGCCACTTCACCGCGCTCGCCGCG
>DASSSV010000769.1:0-7260 GCA_035708265.1 Thermomicrobiales bacterium
TGCTTTGAGCGGCGCAAGCACGGGCACGAACGTCAGGCGACGGAGGCTGAATCCGGCCGAGTTCCTGGCTCTTGAGTTTCCATTGCCGTCAGTGACGACCCAGCGCAGGCTACATGAGGTGAAGCGAAGAGTAGACACGGCGCTCAGCTTGCAGACCGAGTCCGACACCGAACTCGCCGCGCTGCTGCCGGCCGTGCTCGACAAGGCGTTCAAGGGCGAGTTGTAGCGACTGGCGCGACGCGGGGTGGGCCGGTCGGCCGGCGGCCTCACCCGCCCGCGCGCAGATACGCCAGCGCGGCCCGCTTGCAGCGCGCGACGTACGCGCCGTGCCGCCGCTGCCAGCCCTCCCCGGCGACCCACTGGACGAAGAGGCCGTCCATCAGCGCGCGCACGGTCGCCGCCGCCTCCGCGACGTCCGCGACGTGGAACGCGCCTTCCTCCAGGCCCCGCGCGATGATCTCCGCGAAGAGTTCGTCGCAGGCGTGGTAGAAGATCGCGCTGAGGTCGTCGGTTTTCGCGCGGTCCTCGCGCGCCTCGTAGACCAGCAGGTCGAAGAAGGTCAGGTAGAAGCGCCGGTTGGCCTCCGCGCCGATCGCGATCGCGTCGATCACCGCCGCGAGCTGGCCCTCCGCCGTGGCGGCCGTCATCAGCGCCCGGCGCGCGCGCCGGGCGACGCGGTCGATCGCCCAGCGCATCGTCTGCATGACCAGGTTGTGCTTCGACTCGAAATAGTAGAGGACCGTCCCCTTGCTGACGCCCGCCTCGTCGGCCACATCCTGCAGCGCGAGGCGGTCCATCCCCTTCGCCCCGAGCACCGTGTAGGTGCTGCGGATCAGGTGGATCTCCTTCGCCGTGAGGCCGGCGTCCGCCCTGGCGCCGGCCGCGACTCGTGTCTGCACTCCGCCGTGTCCCCTCCGCTCCTGTCCGTTCCGACGTCCGCCGCTCACCGGCCGGTGAAGACCGGCTTGCGCTTCTCGGCGAACGCCCGCAGGCCTTCCCGCGCGTCCTCGCTGCGGAAGAGGCCCGCCACCAGTTCCCGCTCGACCGCCAGAGCCTCGGCGAGCGGCAGTTCCCGCCCGCGCTGCACCGCCAGCTTGATCGCGCCGACCGCGCCGGTCGCCCCGGCCGCGAGCCCCTCGGCGTAGCGGCGCGTCTCCGCCGCCGCCTCGCCGGCCGGGTAGAGGCGGTCGAGGATGCCGAGGTCGTGCGCCTCTTGCGGCGAGAGCCGCCGCCCCGTCACCATCAGGTCGAGTGCCCGCGCCGCGCCGATCAGCCGGGGCAGCCGCTGGGTGCCGCCGTTCCCCGGCAGGAGCCCCAGCGTCACCTCCGGCAGCCCGAGATAATACGCGCCCTCGGCGCCGAAGCGGAAGTCGCAGGCCAGGGCGATCTCCAGCCCGCCGCCGAGGGCGTTGCCGGCGATCTGCGCGATGAAGACCTTGGGGATCTCGGCGATCCGCGCCAGGGTGCGGTGCGCCAGCTCGATCAGCGCCAGGTTGCGCTCGACGCTGTTCTCCGCGAACGCCTTGACGTCGGCGCCGGCCGAGAAGAAGCGCTCCAGCGCGCTCCGCACGATCACCACGCGGGCCTCGCCGTCGCCCGCCGCCGCCTCGATCTGCCGGCCGAGCGCCTCCATGAAGGCGTAGTCGTAGCTGTTGGCCGGCGGCCGGTCGAGCGTGATGTAGCCGATCGCGCCCTCGCGGCTGTAGGCGACGGTCTGCCCGCTGGTCGTCATGCCTGCCTCCCTCCCTCGCTCCCCGCGCCTCAGCGGCCGCCGGCGGCGTCGAGCCCGCCGATGACCACCGACTTCGGCTCCAGGTACTCCTCCAGCGCCTCCGGCCCGTGCTCGCGCCCCAGGCCAGACGCCTTGATGCCGCCGAAGGGCAGCTCGTCGTAGCCGTAGTGGAGCTGGTTGACCCAGGTCATCCCGGCGTCGAGCTCCTGCGCCGCGCGGTGGATCCAGGCGATGTTCGACGTCCAGATGCTCGACCCGAGGCCGTAGATCGAGTCGTTGGCAAGGCGGATCGCCTCGTCGAAGTCCTGCACCTTGAAGACCGGCAGCACCGGGCCGAAGACCTCCTCGCGCACCACCCGGCTGTCGTGCGACGCCCCCTCGAGCACCGTCGGCGTGTAGAAGTAGCCGCGCTCCCGGTCGGCGGGCGCCCCGCCGCCGTGGGCGACCCCGGCCCCGCGCGCGACCGCGTCGCGCACCTGGGCGTCCAATTCGTCGCGCACCTGCGGGTTGTTCAGCGGGCCCATGCGGATCTTCGGCCGCGGCGGCGCGGTCCAGCCCTCGCCGAGGTCGTAGCGCGCGACCCGCTTCAACAGCGAGTCCATGAAGTCGTCGTAGACCTCGGCGAAGACGTAGACCCGCTTGGCGGCGAGGCACGCCTGCCCGGCGTTGAAGAAGCGGCCGATGAGGACGCCCTTGACCGCCGACTCGACGTCGGCGTCGGGGCAGACGATCACCGGGTCGGAGCCGCCCAGCTCGAGCGTGACCCGCTTCAGGCGCGGCCCGGCGATCTCCATGATCCGCTCGCCCGCGGCGTTGCCGCCGGTGAAGGCGACGCGGCGGACGGCCGGGTGCGCGGCCAGCGCCTCCCCCACGACCCGCCCCGGCCCGGTGACGACGTTCAGCACGCCGGGCGGCAGGCCGGCCTCGTGCAGCAGCGCCGCGATCCGCAGCGTGCTGAGGGGCGTCGTCGACGCCGGCTTGACGACGATCGTGTTGCCGGCGGCGAGGGCCGGGCCGACCTTGGTGCCCATGAGCGTCAGCGGGAAGTTGTAGGGCACGAGCGCGGCGACGACACCCATCGGGCGCTTGATGACCATCCCGAAGCTCGCGCCGAGCGTGGAGGGCAGTTGGGCGTAGGCGCCGCGCACCTTGCTCGCCAGGTCGGCGTAGAAGGCCATCCCGTGCAGGAAGTGGTGCAACTCCCCCTGCGCCTCGGACGTCGGCTTGCCCTGCTCCCGCACCAGCAGATCGACGATCTCGCCCGCCTGGGCCCTGACGAGATCCAGCCCCGCGCGGATCGTGCTCGCGCGCTGATCGGGGTCGAGCCTGGACCAGGCGGGGAAGGCGCGCTCGGCCGCGGCGACCGCGGCATCCACGTCGGCGGGGCCGGCCTGCGGGACGGTATCGGCCGGCTCCTCGGTCGCCGGGTTGACGATCGTCATCGCCGCGCCGTCGGCCGCAGCGGTCTCCTCGCCGGCGATCAACATCTGCGCCATGGTTCCTCTCCCTTCCCGGCTTCGGCGCATGGCCCGCGGATGCAACCGCGGCTGGAGGCTCGCTGGCGCTCGCCGCGAAGCCCGCCTGCGCGGGTTGGGACGAGGTCGCGTGCGACCCCAGCCGCCCGGCCCCCACGCCCCACGGCCCATGGCCCACGGCCCACGTCAGGCCCGGATGCGCTCGAACGGGCTATGGCAGGCGAGGCAGAGGTACTGCGCGCACATCAGGTGCGAGCCGAACTCGCCGACCCGCTCGACCCGCGCGGAGCCGCACCAGGGGCAGGTCACGCGCCGGTCGTCGTCTGGCCCGTCGTCGCGCTCGGCCCGAAGCGGCGTTGCAGGCCGTTCCAGCGGTTCCACGGCAGTTCCCCGTACTCCCAGGCGCCTCCGCCCGCCGCGCGCCGCACCGGCAGCCGCAGCCCGGCGTCGAGCAGGGGCGGTGCGACGCGGTCCAGGTAGGTCTGGCGCATCGTCTCGTTGTCCATGGCGAGGATGCGCGCGCGCGTGAGCGCCTCCACCCCCGGCTCGCCGCGCGGTCCGAACCAGCAGAGCATCTCCGGCAGGACCTCGTCGACGCGCGCCTGCAACAGCGCGACGCCGGGCGGCGCGGCGACGAGGTCGCGCACCAGCCCCCCGGCGAGCCCCGCGTTGAGCCGTTCCTCCTCGACGATCCGGCGGATCGTCCGCGCCGGGGCCTCGTAGGCCGACGCCGCCAGCGCCTCGAAGACGACCGCCTGGGCGGGGCCGACCAGGGCGAAGGCGGCGACGACGTGATCCCAGCCGGGGAAGGGCGCGTCGAGGCAACTGACGCAGTAGTGGCGCGCGCGGTCACCCTCGCGCTCAAGTACGCCCGGCGCGTTCGGCCAGGGCAGTTCTTCGAGGAGCGGGTAGAGCGCGCGGGCGTGGCCGAGTTTCTCCTGGGCGATGGCGGCGCAGGCCACGCCCAGCTCCAGGCTCGGCGCGCCCATCGACCACTCGGAGATGCGCTTGCCGTAGAAGTACTCGCCGTCCGCCAGCACGGCGATCAGGTTGACCAGCGCCGCCAGCGCCCGGTCGTCCTCGATCGCGAAGGCCGGCAGCGCGCCGCGCGACGGCGCCGGGATGGAATCGCTCACGGCCGCGCCTCCGCCTCGGCCTCCAGCGGCACCCGCTCGATCGCCGCCTCCGGGATCAGCACCAGTTCGAGCCAGTCGTCGCCGAAGCGCGCGAGCGCCGGCCCGGCCGGGTCCTCCCCGGCCGCGACTTCGACGTCGCCCTGGTGGGCCAGCGGCTCGTCGTACTGGCGGCGGGCGAAGACGAGGTAGCGGTCCATGCGGCCCATGCGGCGCCCTCCCGGTCAGGCCGGCCGGATCACCCGGACGATCGCCCTGCGCGGCACGACGAACATCTCCCGCCAGCGCCACTCGTCGTACATCGTCCGCGCGAAGACCGCGGCGACCTTGGGGTCGGGCGCGCGGACGCTGCCGGCGTGCCGCAGCGGCTGCCCGCCGCCGCGCGCGGTGAAGACCTCGTAGGTCTCGTGCTCCTCGGCGCGGGGCATCAGACCACCCCCACCGCGCGCAGCCGGGCGAGCCCGGCCGCGGAGATGTCCTTGCGCGACCACGGCTCCCAGACCACCTCGATGTCAACCCGCTCGACGCCGGGCAGACGCAGCAGGCGCTCGCGGATGTCGTCCTGGATCAGATCGTGTGCCGGGCAGCCCATGCAGGTGTAGGTGAGGCGGATTTGGACCGCGGCGCCCTCGACGGCAATGCCGCGGATCAGCCCCAGGTCCACCAGGCTGACCGGGTATTCCGGGTCCGGCACCTCCCGCAGCGCGTCGCGGATCGCTTCGACCGTCGGCACGATCGCCTCCTTCCGCCGGGCGCTCAGGCCGCGGCGCCGCGGTAGAGCTGGCGGTAGCCGCGCTGGAGCTGGCGGACGTACTCCTCGTTGGCCGGGCCGCGCGCCCGCCAGCGGGCCAGCACGTCGTCCCAACTGACCGGCCCCTCCTCGAAGGCCCAGCGCTTCGCCGCGGCGTCGAAGCGGGCGGGGAAGGGGCAGTCGATGACGAAGCGGTCCCGCTCGGCGTCGCGGTGCGCCGGCACGTCGAGGCCCAGGCTCTCGCAGAGCGGCACCGCGGTGGACATCCACTGCTGGCGCAGCGTGTCGTTGGAGTAGCCCTTGAGCCCGTAGCCGATCTGCTCGGTGTGCTTCTTCAGGTCGTCCGGCAGGCCGAACCACTCCAGCGTCAGCGGGAACATCCAGTCCACCGCCCGCTGCAACTCCGGCTTGCGCGCCGGGTCCTGGGCGAAGACCCGCATCCACTTCTCGCCGTGGCGCAGGTGGAAGGTCTCCTCGCGGTCGACCTTGGCGAGCGCGCGCTTCCAGGGGCCGTAGGTAGTGTGGCGATAGATGTCGCTGAGGAGGACGAAGCCGGCGCGGTCGTAGAAGCCGTTGGCGACGACCAGCTCGACGAAGGTATCGAGCGGCACGTCGAAGGCGTAGGGGTACTTGAACTCGCGGGGACGGCGCTCGTAGATCAGCTCGTCGGTGTCCACGCCGAGGTCGCGCAGCATCCGGTAGGCGATGTGGGCGTGCCCGAGCTCGTCCTGGATGATGCCGATGGCGGAGATGTAGCTGTTGATGCCGGGCAGGCTGGCGGCGTCCTGCGTGGCGCGCAGGTAGGCGGGCGCGCTGACGAGTTCGGTGTCGGCCGAGACGATCAGCGTGCGCTTGAGCCCGGCGAGGTATTCCGGGGTCGCGTGCTCCGGCCCCTCGACCAGCTTGCCGCTCCTGATCCGCTCCAGCAGGTCGGCCTCGGTCGCCGCGGCCATCGTCGTCCTCCTCGCGCCCCGGCCTAGCCTCCGTACTGTCCTCTGGCTACCGCCACTCTATCTGACCGGTCGGTCAACGTCAAGCGCGGGCGGCGCGCGGGGGCCGGCGCCGGCGGTTGCCCCCCGCTCCGCGCGCATGACGAAGTGGTACCCCGGTTTTGGCGGATATTGGTGCTGGTCGGCGGTCCAATCCCGCGGTACGCTGATGACGTGGCGGGGCGATGGCGCGCGACCGGGGAGCCCGCGGCCGTGGCGATGGCCGACACCGCCAGCCGCGCGACGTTGCCGCGCTGACCGACGATTGTCCACCGGTCCACATCGGTATCGAAGGGGTAGCAAGTGCCCAGCGCGACCAGTTTCGGACTCTTCCTGACCGCCGCAATCGTGCTGGCGGCATCGCCGGGGCCGGGGATGCTCTACGTCCTCGCGCGCAGCCTGCGCGGCGGGCGGCGCGCGGGCCTCGCCTCGTCGCTCGGCACGGCGATCGGCGGCTGCGGCCACGTCGTCGCGGCGGCGTTCGGGCTCTCGGTCATCCTCGCCACCTCCGCCACCGCCTTCAGCGTCGTCAGGTACGCCGGCGCGGCCTACCTGGTCTATCTCGGCATCCGCACGCTGGTCGCGGGCAAGGGAGTTGCGGAGGAAGTACCCGGCGCGGGCGGCGCCGCCTGGAGCGCCTTGCGCCAGGGGATCACCACCGAAGTCTTCAACCCCAAGACCGCGCTCTTCTTCCTCTCCTTCCTGCCGCAGTTCATCAACCGGGAGGCGCCCGCGATCCCGCAATTCCTCCTGCTCGGCACGATCTCGGTGACGCTGAACACGAGCGCCGACGTCGTCGTCTCGCTCCTCGCCGGCCCGATCGGCTCGAAACTCCGGCGAAGCCCACGCCTGCGCCACGGCCAGCGCTTCGCCTCCGGCGGCGCACTGGTCGGCCTCGGGCTCTACGTCGCCGTCTCGGGCGAGCAGCATTGAGGGGGACGGGACTGCGCACGAGCGCTGACGCGGCATGCCGCGCGACCGCCAGGCCGGCCGATCAGCGCGACAGGCTACCAGGCCGCGCCGACGGCCTTCGCGGCGCCGCGGGCGTCTTCAGGAGCGCCTTCAGGCGCCGGCCCCCCGTTCCCCGCCCGCCGCGCGAAGATCCTGCGCGTGCCCACGCTCGTGGCGCGCGATGATCGACAGGACGGTGCCGACGGTCGTCTCCCCGGCGCTCGGGTGG
>DASSSV010000770.1:0-7048 GCA_035708265.1 Thermomicrobiales bacterium
GCGGCGTCGGCGACGCCTTATCTTGCAATCCGTTCGCCGCAGGCAGAACGGCACCTACCGACGTCGGCACGCGGCGCGGCGACGCGGGCAATCGCCGCGTGCAGTGGGCGGAACCCCGCCGCCCGCGCGGGGGCCGCACCGGCGTCGAGAACCCCTTGGTGAGAGCCAGGCGAACCTCAGTAATCAAAGACCACCTCCAGTGGCCGCTCCTTCGTGGCGGGGACGCCGGCCTCGCGCTCCCCCGCGGGTTGCTCCTCCAGCGTCTCGCCGGGGGCATCGTCGCCGGCGGCACCGTCGTATCCCGCGCTCGGGTCCGGCAGCGGCGCGGCGTCGCGCCGCCGGCGCAGGGGCACCAGCGGGTCGGCCGTGCTCGGATCGGGGAGGAGTGCCTGCAGCGCCGGATCCTCGTAGTAGCGGCATTGCCCGGCGAGGAGCGGGTGCTCCTGCCCGGCGATCACCAGCACCCGCCCCCGCATCGTGCGCAGCTCGTCGGGCGTGATGAGCGGTCGGGCCACCTCATTGGCTCCCCGGTTGCCGCGGTCGGCCCACGGCGACAGGAGCGCGCGCGTGCTGCCCTGGTTCCGGCTGTGGACCGTCGTCGTCCCGGCGAGCTCCGAGAAGTACTGCGCGTCGTTGGTGGTGATGCCCTTGCCGACGCCGGCCAGGCAGAGCTTGGTGTTGGCGTTCCCCAGGATGGTGTCGGCGTCCTCGCGCCCGTAGGTCTCGATGATCTGCGACTGGCTCTGCACGACGAGGAGACAGCCGAGGCCCATGCTGCGTACGGTGGCCATGCGGCTGGCGAATTCCGGGATGTGGCCGATGGTGCCGAACTCGTCGAGGTAAGCGAGCACCGGCACCGGCAGACGCCCCGAGGGCGCGTCGGTGGCGATCCGGGTCAGGACCGTGAAGAGGTCGCGGAAGAAGCAGGCCAGCACCGGGGCCAGCCTCCTTGCGTAGTCGAGATTGAGCGGCAGGTACAGGACAGCCGGCTCTTGCGCGAGCCTCGCCAGGTCCAGTTCGTGCATCGAAGTCACCCGGCGCACGGCCGCGAAGTTCAGGCAGGCGAAGCGGGGCGGGAGTTCGGCGAAGACGCTGCCGAGGAGCCGCTCGTTCTTCTCCATGTTCGCCAGGAACCCGCGTGCCAAGCGGCGCGCCTCCGGCACCGGGCTGCTCGCCAGCGTCGCCTTGATCGTCTCCGCCGGCAGGCCGCAGAGGAAGTCGAGCAGGGCGGAGAGCGGCGGTAGCACCTCCTCCGTCGCGACCAGGTGCAGCGCGGCCGCCCCGATCAGGGTGCGCGCGGCGTTGTCCCAGAACGGCTCCTTCGACGTGCCCGTGTTCTTCACCCAGGTCTCGGCGAAGAGGTCGGCCGAGGCGGCGTCGACGACGCCGGCGAGCGGGTTGTAGCCGGCCGAGATCGCCGGGTCGAGGAGGTCGAGCGCCCAGACCCGGTCGTCGCCGTAGACGCGGCGCAGCCGGGGCGAGGTCTGCTTCAGGAGCTCGCGCTTCGGGTCGAGCAGGATCAGCGACCGGCTCCCCGGCTCGCGCAAGAGGTTGGGGATGATCAGCCCCGACGTCTTGCCGGCGCCGTTGGGCGCGACGAGCAGCAGGTGCTCGAAGAGCCGCTCTTCGGGGATGGCCACCGGGCGCCGCCCGACGCGACCGACGACGAGGTCCGCCCGGCCGGCCCGCGGCCCGCGGCGGCGCACCTCGGCGCCCGTCGCCCAGCGCGCGCTGCCGTGGCTGTCGCCAGGCTTCCGGCCGCGGACCATGATCGTCAGCGCGCCGGCGAACCAGGCCGCGCGCAGCAGCGGCCGGCCCAGCACCCTGAGCAACAGCAAGCCGGCGATCCCGGCGGCGATCGCACCCGCCAGCCGGGTGGTGAGCCGCACGGGACGCCACGCGGTCGATGTATAGAGCGCCCAGCGACCGGACGCCGGCAACGCCGGCCAGGCGTCGAGGCCGGGCAGGCCGTCCACTGAAGGGAGCGAGATCTGGCCGCCGCGCCCCGCTGCACTGGCACGTCGCGCCGCCGCCCCCCAGGAGCGCAGCGCCGACACGTTCCTGGCCACGGGATAGGCCAGCATCAGTTCCGCGCGGCGCTCGGCGGCGAGCGCGGCCGGGGCGATGTGCCGGATCGCCAGCAGCCCGCCGAGCGCGAGCACGCCGCCGAGCGCGAGCAGCAGCAGGAAGCGACGCATGACGCCTACCCCTCTCCGGCCCACAAGGGTCACGGCACCGGCGGGCGGCCGAAGACCCCGGCCAGCGCGCCGGCGATCGCGAGGCTCGCGAAGAGCGTCCCAACGCAGAGCGCCAGCACGATGACCAGGAGCACCGCGAGCCAGTAGCCGCGCGCCGCGTTGCGCACCCTCCGCCCGATGTCCGTCTCCAGTCGACGCATTCCCCTTTCCTCCACTACCCCCTTGCGCCTATGCCGCGGCCGCCACGCCGGCCGCCAGGCGACCCACCCGCTGCCCGGCCCGCACCACCACGTCCACCCCCTGCTTGACCGTGAACTGGGTGTGGATGCCCCACGGGGTGGCCGCCATCAGGCCGAGCAGGCTCAAGGCCGTGATCATGTTCAGGATCGACTGGAGCGCCGAGTCGGCGGCGAGGGCGCGCGGATCGATCGGCACGACGTTGCCTACCAGCGCGCCGAAGAGGCGGAGTTCGATCGCCCAGACTACCGGCCAGATCATGGCCTTCGCCAGGTGTTCTCCCCACTTCGCCACGAAGCCGGCCGTCGGCGGATAGATCGCCAGCGGCAGCAACAGGGGGCCCGCGATGTACGTGACCAGCAGGAACAGGAACCCGACGTACTTCAGGCAGACCAGCACGACCACGAGGATCGTGCCGGCGATGGCGCCCATGACGAGGTAGGTGGGCAGCGCGAGCACCGGCGCCGCCGGCCGCAGCGCGGCGACGATGTTGCCGGTCTGGTCGCTGCCGCTCGCGACGACCGCCTGCGCCAGCGCGTTCGTGCCGGTGATCAGGTAGCCGATGAGGGTGCGGTAGAAGCCGAGCACGAAGAGCACGGCGACGAGCCGCCCGAGTGCCGCCTGGGGCTCCCGCACCTGCCCAAGGAGGAACTGGGCGGCGGTGAAGGCGAAGACGGCGGTGCAGAGTGCCACGGCCGCTAGCCGGAATGTCTCCACCAGCCCGCCGAGGTTGCCCATGGCCCCGTCGAATGCGCGCGGGTCGGGCGTCCAGGTCAGGATCGCCGCCAGCTGCCGGCCGAGCCGCTCCAGGAGGTCGTTGAAGAGGGTGTCGTAGGCGCCGGTGATGACGCCGCCGATCACCTTGCGCCAGTCCAATGCGTCGAGCAACTGGCGTACCAGGTCGCCCGGCGAAGGGAGGGCGATACCAATGGGAACGCCGCCTGGATTGCCGGCTGGCGGGGTGGCCGGCGCGCCGGACACGCAGGTCGGGTCGGTCGGGGCACACGAGGCCCCCGGCGCCGGTTGCGACGCGGGCGTAGGCGTCACTGCCGGCGCGCCGGGCTCCGGCCCGGTCGGGGGCGCCGCCACGGCCGCGGCGGGGACCAGCACGAGCAGCAGCATGAGCGGCAGTCCAGCCAGCAGGCCGTGGTACCACCGGAATCTGAGAGCGCGAACGGCGTCTGTCATCAGTCTGCTCCTCTACGATACGGCCGGGGTGATCCCGGCCGCCGGCGCGAGCGCGCCGCTCTGCCGGGAGAACGTCGCGGCCCGGACCCGGCCACCGGCGACGAAATGCTGCCCCCAGAAGCCGGTGAACGCGTCGACGATCTCGATGCGCTCGCCCTCATCCGGCGCGTTGATCATCTGGCCGTTGCCGAGGTAGATGCCGACGTGGGTGATCCAGTCGTTGGGGTCGGCATAGGTCTGGGCGAAGAACAAGAGATCGCCTGGCCGCAGCTCGGCCGGGTTCGGCAGCAGCGTGACGGCGGCATACTGCTCGGCAGCCGTGCGAGGGAGCTGGATCCCCACCTGGGCGAACACGTACTGGACCAGGCCGCTGCAATCGAAGCCGCCGTCCTGCGGCGAGGCGCCGCCCCAGAGATAGGGCCAGCCGAGGTAGCGCTCGGCGACCGGGATGACCGCGGCCGTGCCCGCGCTGCCGGGCTGGAGATAGCCGTAGGCGGCGGCCTGGGCCAGCACCTCGTCGACGTACCGGCCGGCGTGGTTGTAGGCGTAGATCGCGGCGCGGAGGTCGCCGGGCGCGCCGTTGTCGCAGAGGTAGAGCGCCGCGGCGGCGAGGGACGACTCCGGATCCCAGATGCCGTCGGCGCCGAGGTTCTTGCCGGTCAGCCGGTCCACCCTGGCGCTGTAGCCGCGGTAGGTCGAGGGCAGGAACTGCATCATCCCGAGCGCGTGTTCGTCGGGGGTGTCGGCGAACTGCGGCAGGTACGGCCCGACCGCGCGCGCGTCGAATCCGCTCTCGACCCCGGCGATCGCGGCGAGGACGGGCCAGGGGAGCCCCGGGCAGGCGCCGGCCGCGCGTGGCAGCAATGCCAGGATCGCTGCCGGGATCTCGCCGGTGGCTGGGCCGGGGCCGATCACCGCCCCACCGGGGGCGCCGGGCGCCCCCGTGAGCGCCCCGGCGAGCGACGTCAACAGGCCGACGACCACGGCGGCCATCACGAGGCACAGCACGACCGGCAGGGCCAGCAGACCCAGCGCGCCGAGGCCGCCCGCGGCCGCCGCATAGCGCATCGCGTCCCCCTACCCGATCGCCGCCAGGTCCGCGCGCCGCTCGTGCGCGGTGACGCCGTCCGCGAGGTCGCGGAAGCGGTCGCGCTGCTCGGGCGTCATCGCGGCCAGGTCGCGCACGGCGGCCCAGACATCGCCGTCGTGGCGCGCGATCGCCGCCTGCCGCAGGTCCCGCTCGGCCTTGTGGCTCGTGAAGAGCCAGTATTCGAGCGGGGTGACGTAGAGGTCGACCGCGCCGCTGTCCGCGCCGCTGTCCGCGTGCAGGTAGGCGCCGGCCTTCTCGCGCTTGACCGTCCGCAGCTTCGCCACCGCGGCGCGCTCGTCGTCGGTGAGGCCGAGGATCGCCTGGACCTCCGGCAGCAGCTTCGGGTGCTGATTGAGGAGCAACGTGACCGAGGAGTTCTTCAGCACGGCGTCGCCGAGGTCGCCGGTGTAGTCGGTGACGAACTGGCTCAGGTTGAGCGTCACGATGCCGTGGTGCCGCCCCGTGCGCGCCACCTCCGCCAGGAAGCGGCCACTCGCCGGGTGCTCGAGCAGCTTCCAGCCCTCGTCGAGGACCAGCAGCGTCGGCCTGGCGGGGTCGGCGATCGCCGCCCAGAGGTATTCGATCAGCGGCAGCATCGCGATGGGCACGAGGTGATCGGCCAGGTGCTTGAAGTTGAAGACCTCGAGGAGGGCGTCGGGGCGCACCGTCGTCGGGCCGTCGAGCAGGCGCGCGTAGGTGCCCGCCTCCACGTAGGGCGAGAGCCGCTCGGCGAGGCCCAGGTGACGGGCTTCCCGCAGCGCGTCGTCGCCGGGCGCCTGCGCCTGTTCCAGCAGCCACCGATACAGGTCGCGCTCCCGCGGCTGGGCCGTCTGGCTGTACACGGCACGGCAGGCGGCTTCGAGCACCGCGCGCTCGGCCACGGTCAGGTGCGGGCTGCCGCCGCGGAGCTCGCCCAGCAGGAGGGTGTGGAAGTCGAGCAGGTAGTCGAGCTTGGCCTGGGACGGTGCGGCCACGCCGGGCGGCAGTTGCCAGGGGTTGATGCGGTAGGCGCCGTCGAGCCCGACGTCGTGGACCTGCGCGTAGCCGTCCCGCTCGCCGACGGCCTTGACCAGGTCGTCCCAGTGGTGCTCCGAGCGGTCGAGGACGATCACGCGGCCGCCGAGGGCGAGGTGCTTGAGGGCGAACGACTGCGCGAAGAGCGTCTTGCCGCTGCCTCCCCTGCCGACGACGATCATGTTGCCGTTGGTCAGCGCCGGGTCGAACATGTCGAGCGTGACCACCTCCTGGCCCGGCTGGGCGAAGCCGATCAGCGGGCCGCCCCTGGTCCCCGCGCCGTGGCGCAGGAACGGGAGGCTGTCGGCCAGATTGGGCGTGATCGTGCGGTACTGCTGCCCGGCCGGGTTCTCGGCCAGGGGCAGCGTCGCGCCCCAGGCGGGAACCTGCCAAAGCTGACAGCGGTCGATGCTCGTGCCGCCGGCGTCGCCGAGGGCGCGGACCGCGCGGCCGGTTGCCGCCGCGAGCGCCTCCGGCGACGGCGCCCGCACCGTCACGAAGATGGCGGTGCGGTAGGTGCGCAGGTCGCCCGCGCTCATCGCCGTCAGCAGTCGCTCCGCCTCCTCGTACGCCTGCCGCTGGTCGATGTCCGGAGCGAGCCCCTTGCGGTCGCGTTCCTGGAGGATGCTGTGCCGCTGGCGCAGGCGGCGGTTCAGGGTCGTGCGCTCGTCGACCTTCGGGAGGGGGACGATGTGCATCGCCAGGCGGAACTGCACGCCGCACGCCGTCAGCCGGCCGAGCCAGCCGGGGAAGGTCAGCTCGGGCATGGCCCGGAGCGCGAGCGTCGTCTCGTAGCCCCAGTCCAGGCGCAGGTAGTCGGCGCGTCGGGTGAGGCGGCTCTGGGCGAGCCGGTCGCGCAGCGCCCGGAGGTCGCCCGGCGCGCCGGCGCGGGGCGGGGCGGCGTCGCGGCTCCAGTCCGGATTTGCGCAGATCCAGAGCAGGTCGATCATGCCCTGGCGACCCAGCGACGTGGTCTGGATCGCAAGTTCCGCCAGTGCCTGACCAAGCCCGGCGACGGCCTGCTCGAGATCGCCCAGCGCGCGCTGGTAGCGGGACCGGTCGCGCGCCAGCAGGCGCTGGCGGCGCGCGGCTCGCGCCGCGCCGCGCCTTGGCGCGGGCGGCCCGGGGAGGGAGAGCACCGCGTAGAAGCGGAGGTCAGGGATCGAGCGCCCGCGCAGCTCCCGGCTGTAGGCGTCGCTGAGCAGGCCCACGTAGTCGCGCAGGGGCGTTGGCGGCCGGTACTGCGCGAGGTGGCGCGGCACCCAGTCTTCGGCGCGCAGCGGGCGGTTGATGGCCAGCAGCTCGAGGTGGGCGTCCGCCG
>DASSSV010000771.1:0-9419 GCA_035708265.1 Thermomicrobiales bacterium
GAGAACGAAGAAAGGTCGAATGACCGAGAATCAATTCGTCCTTCGTCCTTCGTATCTCGTCCTTCCCTCGTTCTCTCCTCGTCCTCCGCGCCCTCTGCGCCTCCGCGGTGAACGTCCTCTACCCCGCGCGTTCCAGCAGACCGGCGAAGAGGTCGCGGATCTCGTCGCGTGAGAGGTCGAGTGTGGCGTCGCCGACGGTGAGTTCGACCTTCTGGTAGGCCGGCAGCGGCGACGGCGCGACGCGCGTGAAGAGGCCGATGCCCGTTTCCTCCATGATGTCGAGCGCGGCGGTGAGGAGGCGGTCGGGGTCGGCGCGAAGGTAGAGGTGCATCATGTTGGTCTGCGGCGGGTCGGGCACGACCTCGATGCGCGGGAAGGCGGCGAGGTCGGCGGCGATCTCGCGCGCCCGCTCGTGGTAGGCGCCCATGCGGCCCAGGTGCCGCTCCAGGCCGAGCCGCGCGGAGAGGACGTAGGGGTAGAGGCGGATCAGGTTGCCGCCGTGGCGCCGCTGCCAGACGCGCGCCTCCGCGATGACGTCGGCCGGACCGGCGAGCGCCGAGCCGGCGATGGCGCCGAGCCCCTTGTAGAAGGAGACGTAGACCGAGTCGAAGAGGCCGGCGATCTCGGCGTAGGGCCGGCCGTAGAACGGCCCGCTCTCCCAGAGGCGCGCGCCGTCCATGTGGACGGCGACGCCGCGCTCGCGCGCCCAGCCGGTCAGCGCGACCAGGTCGTCCCAGGCCGGCAACTGGCCGCCGATCTCGCGCTGCGGCAGTTCGAGCAGCAGCGCGCCGAGCGGTTCGGCCACCGCCTGCAGGTCGTCGAGCGTCATCAGCCGGTCCTCGTGGCCGACCGGGATGCCGCGCAGGCCGTGCAGCCGCTGGTAGGCGTACTGCTCGTGGTCGTCGAGGTGGTTGCGCGGGTGGAGCGCGACGTTCGGGCGGCCGCGCCGGTCGGTCCAGACGCGCAGGGCGATCTGCTGGCACATCGTCCCGCTCGGCATGAAGACCGCCGCCTCTTTCCCGAGCAGCGCGGCGACCTCGGCCTCGAAGCCGGCGATCAGCTCGCCCTGGCCGTACATGTCGGCGGCCACGTCCGGGTCGGTCGCCTCCGCCAGTTCGCCGAGCGCCTCGCGCGGCGACTGCCGGTAGTGGTGCATCAGGAAGCGGGTGCAGGAACGGAACACGCGCTGCGGGTCGCGGGTATCGGGCATGGCTCACTCCGTTCGCAGGCGTTAGGCGTTAGGCGTTAGGCGTTAGGGGACTATGCCCGGGCAGCGACCGGTCAGATCGCCATACGCTCAACCCCGCAACTCCTAACGCCTAACGCCTAACGCCTAACGCCTAACGCCTACTCCTCCGGCACCTCGATCGGCAGTCCCTCGCGGTTGCCCCATTCGCCCCAGGAGCCGAGGTAGTTGCGCACGCGCGGGTAGCCGAGCATCGTCAGCACGAGGTAGGCGTGCGCCGAGCGGTAGCCGCCGCCGCAGAAGGGGATGACCTCTTTGTCGGGCGTGATGCCGTGCGCCGCGAAGAGGTCGCGCAGCGCGTCGGCGTCGCGCAGCGCGCCGTCGGCATCAAGGTGGTTGAGCCATTCGAGGTGGACGGCGCCGGGGATCGTGCCGCCGCGCTTCGCGCGGACCTCGGTGCCGAGATATTCCGAGCGGCGGCGCGTGTCGAGGATCACCGTGTCGTCGTTGCGGAGGCGGTCGAGGATGTCGCGGTAGGTCGCGACCGCCTCCCGGCGCGGGCGGGGCGTGAAATCACCGGGCGGCGGCGTCGACGTCTCGGCCATGACCTCGCCGCCGCTCGCCAGCCAGGCGCGGAGGCCGCCGTCGAGCAGGTGGACGCGGTCGTGGCCGTAGTAGTCGAGCACCCAGACGAGGCGGGCGGCGCTGGCGCCCGAGAGCGCGTCGTAGGCGACGACGCGCGAGCCGTCGTTCACGCCCGCGGCGCGCAGCGCGGCGACCTGCCGCCGGTTGAAGTCCTCCACGCCCTCCGGGTCGGTGTTCTGCGTGCCGATCGCGTTGACGTCCACGTTGGTCGCGCCGGGGATGTGCTCCTGCGCGTACTCGGCAGCCGGGCGGGCGTCGATGAGGCGCAGGTCGGGATCGTCGCGATGCGCGCGCAGCCAGGCCGCGTCCACCAGGAACCGCTCGTTGGGATAGCCCTTCGCGGTCATGCGCTCCTCCTCTTCGTGGATTCGCCCTCACTCCCCACGCCCAGAGGGCACCCGCTCTCCCAATCCTGGGAGAGGGGGAGATCTCCAAGCGGGCGCTGCCTGCTTCCTCCAAGTCGATGCTCTGGAAGAGCGGCACCCTGTTGGAGCGGAGTCACCCCCCTCTACCAGCATTGGGAGAGGGGGACCGGGGGGGGTGAGGGCCTTCCGCTACCCCTCCGACCCGGCGAGCGGGAGGCGCACGGTGACGGTCGTGCCGGCGCCCTCGCGGCTGGCGACGTCGATCGTGCCGCCGTGCTGCTCGACGATGTGGCGCACGCCCGCCAGGCCGAGGCCGGTGCCCGCGATGCGGCCCTCGACGTTGCCGCCGCGGTGGAAGCGCTCGAAGATGCGCGGCAGGTCGTCGGCCGGGATGCCGACGCCCGTGTCGCGCACGGCCAGCACCGCGCGGTCGCCGTCGCGCGCCGCGCGCACCGTCACCGCGCCCTCGCGGCTGTACTTGAGGGCGTTGCTGAGCAGGTTGTCCAGCACGCGCTCCAGGCGCACCTGGTCCCAGTCGCCGACCAACTCGGCCTCCGGCGCGACCAGGTCGATCCGTCGGCCCTCGCTGTTCGCCCGGTGCATGGCGATGGCCTCGGCGGCGAGGGCCACCAGGTCGGTCGGCGCGCACTCCAGGCGCAGCGGCTCGCCGGCCTCCAACCGGGCGACGTCGAGCAGTTCGTTGATCAGCGCGGTCATCTTGTTGGCGGTCGCCTCGATCTTCGCCGCGCCGTCGACGATGCCCGGCAGCGTCTCGGGCGTCACCTCCCGGCTCGCCCGCATCCTGAGCAGTTGGGCGTAGCCCTTGATCGTGCTGAGGGGAGTCTTAAGATCGTGCGACACACCGGCCAGGAACTCGTCGCGCGCCCGGATCGCCGCCTCCGCCGTCTCCGCCTGGCGGCGCGCCCTGGCGGCGGCCGCGCGCAGATCGAGCGCGGTCGCGACCGTCGCCGCGAGGTCCTCGGCCGCCGCCACGTCGTCCACCGACCACTCGCGCGGCCGGTGATCGAAGACGCAGAAAGAGCCGACGACCTGGCCGTCGTCGGTCTCGAGCGGCACGCCCAGGTAGCCGGCGATGTCGAACTCGGCGACGGCGGGGAGGTCGCGGTAGGCCGGGTGCTCGCGGGCGTCGGCGACCGGCAGCGGCGCGCCGCCGGCGACGACGTAGGGGCAGAGGCCGAAACCGAGCGCCGCCTCGCGCCCGACGCCCCAGCCGTCGGGCAAGCCCAGGCCGCCGGCGAGCACCTGGCGCCCCCCGTCGATCAGGCTGATCAGCACGCCGGGGGCGGCGAGCAGCCGCGCCGCCAGGCGCGCCTGGCGGGCGAAGGGTTCCTCGACGGATGTCGCGGGAGGCTCCAGTCGTCGGACCGCGGCGAGCCGTTCGGGGTCGCGAATGCGCGCGAGGAGCGCCCCGGAGAGCTCGGTCGCCATGTCGTCCTCCGTGCGGCCGTTGCGGTCAATCGGCTTCGGAATCCCGATACCTCCCCAGGGCGAAGCCTCGATGAGCCGCTCGGGACCGGCCCTCGCCCCGAGCGCGCCGTCCCTCGCGGCGTATTCTACCACGCCCCGGCACGCTGACCGCCGTGGCGTGGCGGTCGAGACTGCGGCTTCAGTCACCAGCCCCTCGCGGCAAGGGGCGAAACCCCCTACCCGGCCGGTACGCTTTTCCCGCCGCGCGGGGACGTGCGTCTCGGACGAATGCCGGCCCGCGGCGGGCAGATTGGGCTATAGGACCGGACAATGGGCGCCCCTATACTCAAGGCGGGGACCGGTCATGGGTCAACTGGTGCTACACGGCCCGGCGCCACGCGCGTCCAGGGCACACGGGACGTTCGATGATGGAGGACAGGTTGTCGGCCCCTGACGGCGTGAGCGCCGCGCCCGAACTCGCGCCCGGGCGGGACGAGTCGCGGCTGGAGCGGCGCGTGCGGCTGCAGCGCCGCCTGCTCGAAGGCGGCGCGCTCCTCCAGGGCCAGACCCTCGACGACGAGCTCGGGATCCTGGCGCTGGCCGCCGAGGTGCTCTGCGACGTCCTCGACGGCGAGCCGGGCATCCGCTGCTACCTGGCCGACGAGGCGACGGGCGAGCTGCACCTGCGCTGGCGGCGCGGCCCGGCCACCTCGGCGCTGCTGTCGCCGGTGTCGGTCCCGCCCGACGCCCAGAGCATCACCGCGCAGACCGCGCGCCTGCGCCGGCCCCAACTGCGGCAGGACCAGCGCGGCGAGGCGGCGGGCGCCGGCGCGACCGGCCGGTTCTCGGTCCTGAGCCTGCCGCTGGTCGCCGGCGGGGTCCTCCTCGGCGTCCTCGACATCTACCGCCCGGCCGGCCGGCCCTTCGACGACGAGGACCTCGACGCGACCCGGCTCTTCGTCAACCAGACCGCGGCGGCGTTGCAGAACGCGCGGCGCTACGCGCGGCTCCTCGGCCGCGCCGAGCAGCAGGTACACCGGATCCGCGAACTGCAGGGGCTGACCGCCGACCTCGTCTCCGAACTCGACCTCGACGCCGTCCTGGCGCGGATCTGCCGCACGCTGGCCGACCTCCTCGACGCGGAGCGGACCGGCGTCCACTTCCTCAACGAGCGCGGCGACGGGCTGGCGCTCGCCGCCAGTTACGGCTTCTCGCCCGAGCTGGCGGAGCGGCTGGCGCGCACGCCCGCGCCGGCCGGCCCGGACGCCGACTGCGCCCTGGCCGCGTCCGGCTTCACCGCGATCCCCGACGTCACGCACGTGGCCGCCTGGGAGCGCCACGCGCTGCTGGCCGAGGAGGGCATCGCCGCCGTCTGCGTCGTGCCGATCGTCGGCCGCGGGCAGCAGTCGCTCGGCGTCCTTTTCGCGACCTGGTCGGCCCCGCACGAGCCGGGCGACGAAGAGGTCGAGATCGTCCGCACCTACGCCAACTACGCGGCGGCGGCGATCGAGAACGCGCGGCTCTTCAGCCGCGTGCGCGAGCTCTACCTGGCGAGTATCCAGAGCCTCAGCGCGGCGGTCGACGCCTGCGACGCCTACACCTACCGCCACTCGCGCAACGTCGCCTTCTATGCGCGCGAGATGGCGGAGGAACTGCGTCTCCCGCAGCCCGAGGTGGAGAACATCGAGCTGGCCGCGCTCTTGCACGACATCGGCAAGATCGGCATCGCCGACGCCATCCTCAGCAAGCCGGGCAAACTCTCCACCGACGAGATGTCGATCATGATCACGCACGCGGCGCAGGGGGCGGCGATCCTCTCGGCCAACCAGTCGCTCGCGCCGCTGGTGCCGTTGGTGCGCCACCACCACGAGTGGTACAACGGCCGCGGCTACCCCGACGGCCTCGCCGGCGAGGCGATCCCGCTCGGCGCGGCGATCATCTCGGTCGCCGACGCCTTCGACACGATGACGACCGACCGCTCCTACCGCCGCGCGCGCAGCCTGGCGACGGCCGCCGCCGAGCTGGAGCGCAGCGCGGGCCAGCAGTTCAACCCGCGCGTCGTCGCGGCCTTCCTGAACCGGCTGCGGCGCGACGAGGCGACCCACGCGCCCTACGTCGCGCGGCTCCAGGCCCTGCACACGACCGAGTTGTGGGACGAGCCGACGCTGGCGGAGGCGAACCAGGAGGAGGAGGCCGGCCAGATCCGGCCGCAGCGCCTCCGCGAGCTGGCGGTGCTGCACTACCTGGCGCGCGAGGTCGGCGCGATCACCGACCTGCCTCGCTTCCTCAAGCGCACGCTCGAAGTGATCCGCAAGGAGTTTGGCGACCACGACTGCGCGCTCCTGCTGGTGGACGACACGACCGGCGACCTGGTGGCCCAGGCGGTCAGCGGCTTCGACCCCGCGCTCAAGGGGCGGCGCCAGCCGGCCGGGCAGGGCTTCACCAGCCTGGTGCTGGCGCAGGGCCGCGCCCAGGCGGTCGGCGACCTCCAGCGCGACCCGCGCCACGCCGCCTGGCGGCCGAGCAGCCGCTCGGCCATCGCCGCGCCGCTGATCAGCGCGGGCGCGCGCATCGGCGTGATCAACATCGAGAGCGAGCGACCCGACGCCTTCAACGCCGACGACGAGGCGACGCTGGAGACGATCGCCAACCAGCTCGCCACTGCGATCGCCGTCGCCCGCCTGCACGACCGCGAGAAGCGCGCGGCGATCACCGACGAGCTGACCGGGGTCTACAACCACCGCTACTTCTATCACCGGCTGGAGGAAGAACTCGACCGCGCCGCGCGCGGCGACCACCCACTGGCGGTGATGATCCTCGACGTGAACGGGCTCAAGGCGCTCAACGACACGCACGGCCACCTGGCCGGCGACGCCGCGCTGCGGACGATCGGCCGCCTGCTGCGCGAATGCACCCGCCGGGTGGACATCGTGGCGCGCTACGGCGGCGACGAGTTCGCGGTGATCCTGCCCGACGCGCAGGCCGACGACACCAAGCGCCTGCTCGACCGGCTCCAGACGCGACTGCTGCTCGCGCGGACGACCACCGACGGCGCGCTGATCGGGCCTTTCGCCATCTCGGTCGGCGTGGCGTCCTACCCGACCGACGGCACCCGCGCCGCCGCGCTGGTCGCCGCCGCCGACCAGCGGATGTACGAGCACAAGCGGGCCTCGGCGGCCCGGCGCGCCGAAGCCCCCGCCCGCCAGCAGGAGCGCCGCTCCCTGCTCGACCGGCTGACGGAGCGGTAGGCGCGTTCGCCCTCACCCCCTCGTCCCCCTCTCCCAATCCTGGGCGAGGGGGAGATCTCCGCCCGGGCGCTCCCTCCGGCTACCCGGCCCCGGTTCTGGAGGGGCGGCGCGGCGCTGGCAGCAAGTCGCCGCTCACCGCCAGCCAGCCGACGCCCGGCGCCAGCTCGCAGGCGCGCACCGTCAGCGCTCCTCCCTGGATCAGCCGCCCGCACACCACGAACCCGACCGGCCCGCCCCCCGCGGCCGGCTCGATCACCTCCACCGTCCACGGGCGGGCGCGCTCGCCCCGGCCGGCGATCTCGTAGCGCCACAGCGCCGCCGCCACCAGGTAGCGCGCCCGCCCGCGCGCGTCGGTCGCGGCGATGAACGGGGCGTCGGCGGCGGTGGCCGGGCGCACGCGGTAGGCGCCCGGGGCGTCCGTCGCCGGCGCGGGGAGCAGGCGGCGGGGGGCGCGCTCGCCGCCGTCGAGCGGCAGCGCGTACTCGTAGCCGAACTGGCGGTAGTACCAGGGGATGCCGGTGATCGCCTGCGCCGGCTCGCCGCGCGCCCGGCTCCGCGCGTGCAGGACGTCAAGCAGCGCGCGGGCGAGGCCGCGGCGGCCATACGCCTCGTCGGTCCCGACCAGCTCTACCCGCCCCACCCCGAAGGGCACGCCGCCGTAGGTCCACGTCTGCGCGATCAGCGCGAGCGACGAGACGATCCGCCCGGCCGCCGTGTCCTCCACGACCGTGAAGTCCTCCGGCCGGCACGCCGGGTGCCCGTCGAAGAGATCGCGGGTCCACGCGGCGATGAGCTCGCCCGGCCCCTCATGGAAGCGCGCGTTGAACGCCGCCAGCGCGTCGACGTCGTCGGGCGTGGCGTCGCGGAGCACCAGGCCGGAGCCGAGGTCGCGTCGCGGCATCGAGACCTCCAGCACGCCGGCCGGGCGCGACGCCGGCCACCGGCCACCTCGCGCTCGCTCGTACCGCGGGCGCGCCGGGCGGCGATCCGTCCGATGACCACGCGCGGGGGAATCGCGCCCGCGCGGCAGCCGGGACGAAGAACGCCCCCGCGGGTTCCCGCGGGGGCGTCCGAACACCGCGGCCTCAGAAGCCGCCGGTGCCGTGCGGCGTGCCGTTGCCGGTCGGGCCGTCGTAGCCGGGGACGGCGGTGCAGAGGTACGAGCCGCCGCAGTTCCCGTTGCTGCCGCTCGTGACGTCGTTGAGCGACGAGGTGTGGCCGTAGGGGTAGGAGCCGTAATTGATGGTGCTCGCATTGCCGGCCAGGGCGTAGACGCTGGCGACGATCGGCGAGGCCACGCTGGTGCCGCCGAAGACCAGCCAGCCGCCCTCGCGATAGGTGTCATAGACCGCTACGCCGGTCGCGGGGTCGGCCACGGCGGCGACGTCCGCGACGGTGCGGTTACTGCACCCGGTGTCCTTCTGCCAGCTCGGCTTGGCGATGTAGGCGCTGCACCCGCTGCCCGCTCCACTCCAGACGGTCTCGGACCACCCGCGCGCGTTGCTGGCCCGCGTCAGGCTCGTGCCGCCGACCGCGGTCACGTACTGCGAGGAGGCGGGGAACTCGACGCCGTAGCCGTTGTCGCCCGAGCTGGCCGTGATGGCGATGCCGGGGTGGTTGAAGTGTGCCTGGTCGGCAACCTCGCCGCTGTACTCGCCGCCGCCGTAGCTGTTGCTGATCGCGTTGGAGCCGAGCTTGGCCGCCTCGTCGACCGCGGCGGCCAGGTTGGCGAAGCTATTGCTGCTGGCCTCGACGAGCAGGATGTGGCAGTTCGGGCAGATCGCCGAGACCATGTCGAGGTCGAGCGAGATCTCCTCGGCCCAGCCGGTGTTCCCGCGTGGATAGGTCGTGCCCCCGTACTGATTCACCTTACGGAAGCAGCCGTTCGCCGTCGAGCAGGGCGGCAGGCCGAACGTCGAGCGATAGGTCGCCAGGTCGCTCTCGGCCCGCGGGTCGTCGTAGGCGTCAACGATGGCGACGGTCTGGCCGCTGCCGGCGGTAGCCGACGGTAGCGCATACGCCGCTTGCAGGTCGGCCGGGATGTAGCCCGACGGCGTTGAGCTGGTGCTTGGCTTGCCGTCAGGGCCGACGCGCACGAGCGCGTGGCAGCGGGCCGTGTCAGGCGGTCCGGCCTGGCAGACGTGGGCCGCGGCGACGGCCTGCCCGGGCGGGCTCGCCGGGGGCGCCGCGAGCGCGGCCAGCGGCGCGAGCGCCAGGGTGACGACGATGGCGGAGAGCGCGGCCGCCCACCGCCAGGGGCGCGAGGTGCCGGGACGTCGTGCGCGCATGGTCTTCCTCCGGTGACCGGTACAGACCGCGGGCCACTCCCTGTCGTCGAGACCCGGCCGGTGCCCGCCCGGCCGCGCCCATGCTCGGGTTGAATCGTCGGCTGCCGACACTATACCACGCCTCGCGCCGGCGGAAACCCACCCGAAAGGGCTATCCGCGCGGGCTTCGACGCCGCCTCTCCAAATGCGGCGCAGAGGCCGGGGAGAGGAGGCCGCCGCCAGGGCAAGCCCCTCCGGCGGAAGGGAGATGGCCCGCAGG
>DASSSV010000772.1:0-2604 GCA_035708265.1 Thermomicrobiales bacterium
CGCCGCGAGGTCGGCCGCGACCACGTCCACGACGAGCTTGAGCGTGTAGAGCCCGACCAGGGGCAGCAAGCCCTGGACGAGCATCAACGCCCCGCTCGCCGCGGCCCAGCCCGGCCCGCTCCGCCAGACCAGCCGCAGCGGGCGGCCCAGGCTGAGCGCACGCCGCAGTTTCTCACCCTTTGCCGTTCGCCTATCCATGCCTCAACGGTAGCGAAACGCCGTCGGCAAAGGGTCGGTTTCCGGTGGAGAAACCGGGTAGGCCGGCCAGCCCGCCGGCCTCAACGAGTCCTCTACCCGCTCGGCGCCAGTTTCTGCACGGGGCCACGGTATGCTGCGGGCAGTGGGCACGGCGGCTGGCCGCCGCGTCCCGGTGCGCGGCCTCGACCGCCGACTCGACGGCTCACCGGCGGCTGCCTCAGTATCGCCGGCCAGTGACAGGTGTCTGTATGAGACCCGATGACCAGGGCCACCGTTCCGCGCGGGGGGAGGGCCTGCGCCCGCGCGACGCGGCCCGCGACGCCATCGTCAGGCCCCTCCCGCCCCGCGCACGGCCCCGCCGCTACCGGCCGAGCGCCGCCCCGTCGCAACAGCGGGCGGCGCCGGCCCGCCACCTCCCGCTCCAGCCGCCGGGCCTCGTGGGCCGCGGAGACGACCTGGCCGAGGTGCGCCAGCTGCTGCTCTCCGGCCAGGTGCGCCTGCTCACCTTGACCGGGCCAGGCGGCGTCGGCAAGACTCGCCTCGCCGTCGAGGTTGTTTCGGCCGTCCACGCCGCGTTCGAGGACGGCGCCTGTTTCGTCGACCTGGCGCCGCTCGCCGACCCCGCACGCATCGGCGCGGCGATCGGCCGGGCCCTGGACCTCCGCGACCGGGGCGAGCCCGACGTGGGTGCGCTCAGCCGCGCGCTGACCGGCCGGCAGCTCCTGCTGGCCCTCGACACGTTCGAGCATCTGCTCGCGGCCGCGCCCCAGGTGGCCACGCTGCTCGCCGCGTGCTCGCGGCTGACGGTGCTGGTTACCAGTCGCGCGCCGCTGGGGCTGCGCTGGGAACACCTCTTCCCCGTCCGGCCGCTGGCGGTGCCCGGCCGCTCGTGGCCGGGCCTCGCCGCCTTGGCGGAGGCCCCGGCCGTCGCCCTCTTCCTCGCGCGGGCCCGCGCGGTCGCGCCCGACTTCGCCCCGACCGCCGAGGACGCCGTGGCCTTCGCGGAGGTCTGCACCCGCCTCGACGGCCTCCCGCTGGCCATCGAGCTCGCGGCGGCGCGCGCCAAGCACCTCGCCCCGCTGGCGCTCCTCGCCCGGCTCGACGATCCGCTCGGCTTCCTCGCGGGCGGGCCGCACGATCTCCCGCCGCGCCAGCAGGCGCTGCGCCACTCGCTGGCCTGGAGCTTCGACTTGCTGGCCCCGCCCGAACAGCTCCTCTTCCGGCGCCTGGCGGTGTTCGCCGGCAGTTTCACCCTCGACGCCGCGTGGGCGGTAGTCGCCACGTCCGGACACGTGCCGCTCCCGTTGGAGGACGGGCTCGACGCGCTGGTCGACCAGAACCTGCTACGACAGGAGTGGGCCCCCGGCGGCGAGCGCCGCTTCAGCATGCTCGCGACGTCCCGCGCCTACGCGATAGAGCAGCTCCTGGCGAGCGGCGAGGCGGAACCGCTCGAGGAGGCCCACACCCGGCACTACCTGGCGCTCGCCGAGGCGGCCGCCGCCGCCCCGGATGGTCCCGACCGGCCGGCCTGGCTCGCGCGCCTGGGGCGCGAGCGCGAGAACCTGCACGAAGCGCTGCGCCGGGCCCTCGCGCGCGGCGCGGCCGAGGTCGGTCTGCGCCTGGGCGGCACCCTCTGGCCCCTCTGGCTCCTCGGGGGCGACGCCGGAGATATCGCGCAGGGACGCGCGTGGCTGATGGACCTCCTCGCGCTGCCGGATGCCGACACGCACACCGCCGCCCGCCCGCGAGCCCTGCACGGGGCCGGCATCCTGGCGAGGACGCAGGGCGACGACGTGGCAGCGCGCGGCCTGCTCGAAGAGAGCCTGGCGCTCTATCGCGCGTGTGCGGATCCCCGCGGCGCGTCCGCTGTCCTCGAGGACCTGGCCGCGGCGACGCCCGGCCACGGCGGGAGCCGGGCGGTCGGCGTCCACGCCGGGCAGGGGCCGGACGGCCCCCCCGCGAAGCTGCGGCTGATCGCACCGGCCCGGAGCGACCACGAGGCGGCGCTTGCCGGCGACACGGAAGCAGCGCGGCGCCTGACCGAGCGGGAACACGACGTCGCCCGGCTGATCGCGGGCGGGCTGACGAATCGCCAGATCGCCGACACCCTGCTGATCGGCGAGCGGAGCGTCCACAGCCACGTCGGCAGCCTCCTGCGCAAGCTCGAGCTCTCGTCGCGCACGCAGGTCGCGCTCTGGGCCGTGCAGCACGGGCTGGACCGGCAGCCGGCCCCCCCCCAGGCGCCCCGGCGCCGGAAGGCTTAGCACGCCCCATCGGCCGACGCCGCACGACGGCCCGTCATCCGCCGCGATCCCGGCGATTTCCGCATTTCTACGGATGCCACGGCGCCCGCCGTCTGCTAAACTGGTCTCGCGCGAGGTGTGGGTTGCCCACACCGACAATCCA
>DASSSV010000773.1:0-3960 GCA_035708265.1 Thermomicrobiales bacterium
GGGCAGGCGGAGCGTCGCGGTCGTGCCCTGGCCGACCGTACTGGCGAGGGTGAGCCGGCCGCCGTGCGCGTCGGCGATAGCCTTGGCGATCGCCAGGCCGAGGCCGGCGCCGGCGCCCGCGCGGGCGCGGTCGGCGCGGTAGAAGCGCTCGAAGAGCCGCGGCAGGTGCTCGACGGCGATGCCCGCGCCGGTGTCGCGCACCGCCAGCACCGCCTCGCCCCCCTCGCGCCGCGCCGCCACCGTCACCTTGCCGCCGGTCGGGGTGTGCTTGAGCGCGTTGTCGAGGAGGATCAGCAGCGCCTGCTGCAGCCGGTCGGGGTCGACCTCCGCGACGACCTCCCCCTCCCCCTCCGCGGCGGTCAGGGAGACGCCGCGCTCGCGGGCCAGCGGCGTCGCGCGTCGGGCCACCTCGGCGGCGAGCCCGGCCAGGTCCACCGGCGCGACCGCGAGGTCCAGCGTCTCCAGGTCGGCGCGGGCGAGGGTGAGGAGGTCGCCGGCCAGTCGCTCCAGCCGGGCCAGCTCGGCGCGCAGGTCGTCGAGCAGGTCCGCGTTGGCGGCCAGCGGCTCGTCGCGGTGCTGCGAGAGGAGGTCGGCGGCGGCGCGCAGGGCGGTCAGCGGCGTGCGCAATTCGTGCGAGGCGTCGGCGACGAACTCCTGCTGGCGCCGGAAGGCCGCGGCGATCGGCACGAGCGCGCGCCCGGCCAGGAACCACGCGCCCGCCACCGCCAGGAGCAGCCCGACCAGGCCGGCGGCGACGAGGCCGAGCAGCAGCCGGCGCAGCGCCGCCTGCGTCGGCGCGAGGCTCTGGCCGACGACGGCATAGGCGGCCAGGGATGACCGGTGGTCGGGCGACGGCGGCATCTGGTGGATGTAGAGCCGCGTCGCCTGGCCATTGACCGTCACCGTCTCGTAGAGCGCTCGGTCGCCGGCCGCGGGGAGGGTCAGGGAGGTCGGGAGGGCGACCTGCTGGGGGTTGTCGAGGACCTGGCCGCCGCCGTCGACGAGCAGGAAGAAGAAGCCGCCGCGGTCGCCCAGCTGGTCCTCGCCGAGCGCCATGCCGTCGCCCCCGCGGGGCGGCCCCGGCAGCGCGGCGGCGCGCTGGGCGAGGTCGAGGTCCACCCCCGCCAGCAGCCGCTGGGCGGCGGCGGCGTAGGCCGCCCCGCCGACCAGCGCGAGGATCAGGGCGACGACCAGGACGTTCCAGCCGACCAGCCGCCAGCGGATGCGCGCGAACAGATCCCGCCGCCTCGTCGCCATCGCGCCCTCGCCCTCACGCCCGCAGCGTGTAGCCGGCGCCCCGGATGGTGCGGAGCAGCGGCCGCGGGAAGCCACGGTCGATCTTGTCGCGCAGGTAGTGGACGTAGATCTCGACGACGTTGGAGGTCGCCTCCGAGTCGTAGCCCCAGACGTGGTCGGTGATCTGGTCCTTGCTCAGCACCTGGCCGGGGTGGCGCATCAGGTAGCGCAGCAAGGCGAACTCCTTGGCGGTGAGCGGGATCTCGCGGTCGCCGCGCCGCGCCTCGTGCGCGGTCAGGTCGAGCGTGAGGTCGCCGACGCGCAGCACCTCGTCCGCGTCGCCGTCGCCCACCCGCCGCCCGAGCGCGCGCACCCGCGCCAGCAATTCTTCCAGCGCGAAGGGCTTGATCAGGTAGTCGTCGGCGCCGACGTCGAGGCCGCGCACGCGGTCGGAGACCGCGTCGCGCGCGGTCAGCATCAGGATCGGCGTGCGCAGCCCCTGGCGGCGCAACTGCCGGCAGACCTCCAGGCCGTCCATCTCGGGCAGCATCACGTCGAGGACGATCAGGTCGTGCGCGCCGGTCTCCGCGGCCGTCAGCGCGGCGACGCCGTCGGCCGCCAGCTCGACCCGGTGCCCCGCCTCCTCCAGCGCGCGGCCCACCAGGCGGGCCACGCGCGGGTCATCCTCCACCACCAGCAGATTCATCGGTCGCTTCCCCCACCCCGGTCGCTCGTCACCGTACCATGGAAAGTATAGGGCCGGAGGCTTGGAGGTTGCTTGGAGATGTGCGCGGCGGGTGGGCTGGCGCCTGAAGGCGCGGCTGGGGGCGCCTCACGGCGCACGAAGGCCGCCGGCGCGGCCTGGGTCCTGGCCTCAACCACCCCACTCGTAGGGCCGGCCCCCCTGCCGGCCCGCGATCCCGGCCGACCGGCATCCGGCGCGCCACCCGCTCACGATTGCTGGATGCCGATGTCGGAGGTCGCCGCGTACCCCTCGGCCGACTTGTTGACGGTGAGCAGCAGTTGCTCCTTGTAGATGCCGTCACGACCATTGCGGGTATCCCGCTGCCCCCGGCCGGCGTAGGGCGCCTGCGCGAAGACCTGGTCCGACAGCGCGTCGTCGAAGAAGAGTTGCGAGGTGAAGCCCGCGTTCGCGTCGGGATGCACCTTGAAGTGGATGTGGACGGCGCGGCCGCGGTACCAGCCGGGATAGATCGTGGTGAAGGTCGCCTTGCCGCTCGCGTCGGTCATCTGGTCGCCGCGGAGGAACTTCTGCCCCTTCGTGTTGAAGCCCGGGTCGGCCACGTCCGAGTAGACCCCGGTCGCGTCGCAATGCCAGACCTCGACCTTCGCGCCCTGGAGCGGGGTGCAGCCGCCGCCCACCCGCGACACGTTGAACGTCAGCGTCAGCGGGACGCCCGCCTTCACCGCGCCGGTGCCGGGGTCCGAGCGGATGTCCGAGCGGTTGAGGTCTTCGTCGACGTAGTACGGCCCCTCCGTCACCTCGGGTCGGACCACGCAGGCCGGGACCGCGGTCGCGCCCGTCGCGGCGGCCGCGGTGGCGACGCTGGTATTGGCCGCCGCGGCGGTCGCGGCCTGGCCCTGCTGTTGGGCGGCGGCCGTCGGGTTGCCGGGCAGGGCCGTGGCCGTCGCCGCCTCGGCGGTCGTGGGCAGGGCGGTGGCGGTCGCGGCCGGGGTCGCCGTCCCCTGGCCGGGCCCGCACGCCGCCAGCGCGGCGGCGCTGGCCGCCCCGAGCAGCGCCAGCACCTCGCGCCGGCTGAGGATTCGCCCGAGCTGCTGGTCGTCGTTGTCCATCGTTCCCTCCCCTTCTCGTACCGCGCCCCGTTCGCGGGGGCCTCGTACCGCCTCCCGGGCGGGGCCGCCGCAGGATACGCGCCCGCCCTCTGATACGGAGGCCGGCGGGCCGCAGCGTTGAACGGCCCCGCCGATCGTGCCGCCGAGCGCCCGCTCGGCGGCGTCATCGTTCGAGGGTAGGTGCATTCGCTTGGAACGGGCTTGGGACGGCATCCGCCGCCCCGGTGGCGCTCAGGCTGAGCCCGCCGTCGTGGCCAGGGCCTCCTCCCAGCCCGCGCGGGCGGGGACCTCGCCGCGAACCCGCCCGCGGGCCGGCCATGCGGGCGCGGTTGCAACCGCCAACCACCTCGCTCTCAGCGACTTCCAATCCGGGCCGCCTACGCTCGGATCGTGGACCGGTGGGGACCGGTCCCGGTGAGCGCGGAGGTACGACGATGACGACACCCTGTCGCGACCGGCGCGGTGCACCCCGCCGCGCCGGTCGCGGCGGGCCGGAGGTTCGGCGATGACGATGAAGATTCCCACGCGGCTCC
Organism: Thermomicrobiales bacterium; assembly: GCA_035708265.1. Taxonomy (GTDB): domain Bacteria; phylum Chloroflexota; class Chloroflexia; order Thermomicrobiales; family CADCWN01; genus DASSSV01. The sequence goes on from DASSSV010000773.1 coordinate 3,585, forward strand.
GCGCCGTCCTCATCGGCGCCCTGATGCTGGTCGGCTGCTCGGCGCCGGCCGCCGTCGCGGTCGCGTCCACGAGCGCGACCGCTAGCCCGAGCCAGGCTACGGCGACACCGGCGGCGGCGACCACCGCCGCGGCGACGCCCGACGGCGCGACCATCCAGGCCATCGAGACCGTGATCCAGCAGGCCAACGCGGCGGAGCAGCAAGCCTTCGCCCGGAACGACCCGACCCTCATGCGGTGTCGTTGATCGTGGTAAATGGCCAGGTGGGCGGCCTTCCTGATCACTTGGTGTGACCGGATTGATCGCGATAATTGACCAGCCTCCGCCCGAGTGGGCCGCGTGGTGCATCCTCCCCCGGAGGGGAAGGAGGGGCGCCA
>DASSSV010000774.1:0-6371 GCA_035708265.1 Thermomicrobiales bacterium
GCCGGGCGAGGAGGACGAGGAGACGGGCGAGCAGGCGCCGCCGGTGCTCGTGGGCCACGACTTCGAGGGCTTCCTCGCCGAGCTGGATGTCTACGGCCCCTGGCGGCCGGACCTGGCCCGCGCCGGCGAGACGTTCGCCCAGCTCGCGCTCTTCGACACCCCGGCGGTGCGGCCGTGAAGCTCGCCCACGCGCGCCGCCTCGCCGCCGACGTCGCCGCCTGGCTGGCGCCCGGCTGCGCCCAGATCGAGGTCGTCGGCTCGGTCAGGCGCGAGAAGCCCGGAGTGAAGGATCTCGAGTTCGCCGTGCTGCCGATCGGCCAGCCGGACCTCTTCGGCGACTGGTTCGCGCGGCTCGACCTGCTGGCGGATGCGCTGGCGGCCCCGCTCGCCGACCGGCGGCTCACCTGGCACCCCGAGAACCCGGCGAACGGCCCCCGCCTGAAGCGGCTGTTTTGCCCGGCGGAGGCCATAGCGATCGAGCTATGGATCGCCGATGGCCCCGCGAACTGGGGCGACACCCTCGTCGTGCGGACAGGCGATGAGGATTTTTCCCACCGGCTCGTCACGCCGCGCGCGTACGGCGGGGCGATGCCCGCTTCGATGTTCCACCGCGACGGCTATCTCTGGCGCTACCCGACCGACCTCCGCGGCAACCAGGTCGGACCCGCGGTGCGGCTCGCCTCGCCGACGGAGGAATCCTTCTTCGCGCACCTCGACCTGCCGGTGCTCCCGCCCGCCGAGCGGACGATCGAGACCACCCGCCGCACGGCGGGCCACCTGCGGAGGGCCTCATGACCGCCATCGCGCCGCCCTATTCGGCGCCGAATACCGCCGAGAGCTTCGTCTGCGAGCTCGACCTGATCCGGCCCTCGACCCTCAACCCGCGCAAGCGCTTCGCGGAGGACAAACTGGAGGAGCTCGCCGCGAGCATCCGCCAGCACGGCCTGCTGGAGCCGCTGGTGGTGCGCGAGGTCGCCGGCGAGTCGATCGCCCACCCCGAGCCCGGCTACACCTCCGAGCGCGCCACCTACGAGCTGATCGCGGGCGAGCGGCGCCGGCGCGCGGCGACACTCGCCGGGCTGGACGCGGTGCCCGTGCGCAACCTCGGCCCGCTCGACGACCGGACGGCCCTGCGGCTCGCCCTCGTCGAGAACCTGCAGCGCCAGGACCTCGACCCGATCGAGGAGGCCGAGGGCTACGCGCGGCTCAACCGCGTCGTCGGCCTGACCCAGACGCAGATCGCCGCGGCGGTCAACCGCTCCCAGCCGGCGATCGCCAACGCCATGCGCCTGCTGAAGCTGCCGGAGGACGTGCGCGCCAGGATCGGCGCCGGCGCGCTGACGGTCTCGCACGGGCTGGCCCTCCTGCGCTACCAGGAGTTCCCCGCCGTCGCGTCGGCGCTGGCGGGCCTCGCCGTCGAGCACCACACGACGAGCCGGGAATTGGAGGGCGAGCTGCCGCACACGAGCGCCCTCGTCAAAGCGCGCCTGGTGCGCGAGATCACCTGGCAGACGCCGTGGAAGGACACCTGCGCCGCCTGCCCCTTCGGCGCGCGCCGTTCATCCCCCTACACCATCGCGTACTGTCTCAAGCCCGCGCATTACGACGAACTCGCCGCCGCGCACGACGCGGCCGAGGCCGCCGCGCGGGAGGCTGCGGTCGCCACCTCGCGCGCCGCGCAGGCCGCCACCGGCGCGCACGACGCGACCGTCGACGGCGAGCCGGCGCCCGGCCTCGTGCGCCTGGCCGACCTCCGCTACGACGCCTATCACCAGTTCCAGGCCGGCGAGGCGCTGCCCGTCGGCTGCTCGCCCGATTGCCCCTGCCGGGCGCGCGCCATCGCCTCCCGTTGGGATTACGAACTGCGCACGCAGGTGGACGGCGGCGTGGTCGAGGTCTGCCTCGATCCGCAACGCCGGCGGCAGCTCCAGGCCGCGCAGACGAAGGCGGAGAAGAGAGCCAAGCGCGAGCGGCACAAGGGCGAGGTCGCCGCGCTGACCGCGGCGCTGGCGGACCTCGCCGCGCCCGGCCCGCGCGAGCTCGTCGTCCTCGTCGCATCCATCCTACGCAGTGGGCTCGGCAACGAGGGCCACACCGCGGCCGTGCGCGACGCCTGCGCCGCCGAGGGGCTGCACGCCGAGGTCTACCTCGACCGTGACCCCGACCACGGCGGCCACTATCGCGCCCTGGCGCAGTTGCCGCCGGCGACGGTGCTCCGCCTGGGATTGGGCGTGCTGCTCCGCCGCGAACTCCACGACCGCTACCTGGCGGAGTATGGCACCGGCGGGGCGCTGGCCGGGTGGTATCTCCACGCGCCGGCCGGCCAGGAGGCGGCGGACCGATGACGACGGTGCTGGTCTGCGGCCCGCGCGACTTCACCGACCGCGGCGCTGTCTTCGCCATCCTCGACGCCCTGCGCCCCGGCCCGTCGCGCATCGTCGCGGGCGATGCCCGCGGGGTGGATGCGCTCGCGCTCGCCTGGGCCGCTGATCGCGGCATCGAGCGCAAGACCTATCGCGCCGACTGGGCGAAGTGGGGCCGGCGGGCGGGGCCGATCCGCAACGAGGCGATGCTGCGCGCGGAAGATCCCGATCTCGTTATTGCGATCAAGTACGTCGGACGCGAGACGCCCGGCACTGCCGACATGCTCCGCCGGGCTCGCGACGGCCAGTGCCCGGTTCACATCTGGCGCGTCTCGCCGTTCGGCTTCTGGCGGGAGGGTGGGGTATGACCGCCCGCGACCGTCCGTACACCGCGCGTGGCGGCCCACACGCCCCGCAGACGCCGACGAACGGCCACGGCGCCATCCCGGCCCCGCCGGCCGCTCAGCGCCCGTCTGAGCGCGTCGCGACGCTCGCCGACCTGGCCGCCGAGCTGGACGCCCTGGCGCGCGGGCTGGCCCGCGTGCGCGCCGGCCTCTGGGCGCTGACGCCGACGTGCGCGTTCCCGACGCGCTTGCGCGGGTATCGCACGGCGCGGCGCTGGTCGCAGGAGCGGCTCGCCGAGGCGGCCGACCTCGACCACGGGCTCATCAGCCGGCTGGAGGCGGGCAAGCGGCAGCCGACGCGCCGGGCGGTGGCCCACCTCGCCGCGGGGCTGGGGCTGGACCCCGCCGAGCGGGACGCGCTCTTCGTGGCGGCCGGCTTCCTGCCGCCGTCGCTGGATCCCTACGCCGACACGCGCGCCGGGCGGCGCGAGGAGGAGTGACCGATGGCCGAGACGACCGCGCCGGAATATTTCGTCTACGCGCGGCGCAGCCTGGCCGACGGCCGGGTGGCGGAAGTCATCCCGCTCACGTTCGGCCGGGCGCGGCTCTGCATCGGCCCGGCCGACCGGCCCTTCTACGAGGACGGCTGGTGATACGCCACGCCCGAGGCGGCGGTCGCCGCCCTGGCGCGCTGGGAGCCCGAGCGCGAGCCGGAGCCGGCCGGCTGGTTCCGCAACCCGCAGACGGGGCGGCGCCGGCCGGACGGCGACCCGGCCCGCGAGTACGTGAGGCGTTGAGGAGGGACCGATCATGACCGAACGCGAGGATCTCGGCTGGATGGTGGTGGAGGAATGGCGCCCGGCCGTCGGCTTCGAGGCGACCTACGAGGTCAGTAGCCACGGTCGTGTTCGGCGCATCGGGCAAGCTGCCCGGCATGGCGCCGGCCGCGGCGGGGGCGCCAGGATCGGCCGCGTCTTGCGGCCTGGGCGGCTGCCCGGCGGATATCTCCGGTATCAGCTCTGGCAGGATGGGCGCTACTTCCCCCGGCTGGCCCATCGGCTGGTCGCCGCCGCCTTCCTGGGGCCGTGCCCAGCGGGCCATGAGGTCAACCACCGAGACGGCCAGAAGCAGCACAACCACGTCGCGAACCTGGAGTACGTGACCCGCTCGCAGAACAACCGCCACGCGTACCGCATCGGCTTACGCCCGGCGACGGTCGAGCAGATGGTCGCGGCGCGGCGCAAGCCGCGGACGATGGTCGCCTGCGCCTGCGGCTGCGGGGCGCAGATCGAGACGCCGGACAACCACGGCCGCCCGCGGCGGTACGTCTCGGGGCACAACGGGAGGGCGACGCGATGAGCTATGAGCGCAAACCGTTCCGCGAGTGGGCGATTATCGAGCTCCTGGGGCACCGCCGGCTGGCGGCCTACGTCACCGAGGTGGAGGTCGCCGGCGCGGGGATGCTGCGCCTCGACGTCTACGGCGTCGCCCCGGCCGACGGCACCGACGAACGGCCCGCGCTCACCCAGTTCGTCAACCCGGCCAGCGTCTACTGCCTCACCCCGACGACCGAGGCGATCGCGCGCGGCGTCGCCGCGGCCAATCTGCCCCAGCCGGTCGCCCGCTGGGAGCTGCCGGCGCCGGAGCGGCCGGAGCCGACGCTCGCGCCATTCCGGGTGGAGTTCGGCGACGACCCGCTCGACGACGATGAGGACGACGAGGACGGTCCGCCCCTGCCGGAGATCCCGTACGACTGAGGAGGACTGCCCAATGCCCGAGGTGACGGAGATCCGTCGGCAGGTCGGCTCGCTGGTGAGCGGGCGCACGCACGAGCCGCCGGTGGAGTTGCCGATCGGCGACCGCAAGCCCGAGCAGTTGCCGCCGGCCAAAGCGCGGGAGATCGCGGTCATGCTCATCGAAGCCGCGGAGGCCGCCGAGCAGGACGCCTTCCTGTTCTCGTGGGCGCGGGAGAAGTTGGACTGCGACGACGGCCAGGCCGCCCGGCTCGTCGGGGAACTGCGCGCCTGGCGCGAGAAGCGGGAGGCTGGCGATGAGCACTGACGCGCCGAGCGCCGACGCCCACGAGCACCGGTATGTCCATCTGCGTCAGGAGAAGCGCAACGTCGGCGCGCCCAATGCCCCGCGGTACGAATACACCGACGTCTTCTTCTGCGAACGGTGCCTCGACTATCGCCGCGTGGTGGTCAAGCGCACGACGCCGAGCCGGACGGATCTCGGGAAGGAGGATGAGGTCTATGGCGCATGGTGAAGCGCCGATCGCCCCCGCCGACCTGGCCGCGATCCGCGCGCGGCACGTCCGCACGGTCGCCCTGACGGCCGAGTATTGCCGCGCGTGTCGCACCGACTGGCCCTGCGACGCCGCGCGGCCGCTGGCGGCGCTGGACGCCGAGCACGACGCGGCGCAGGCCGTCTACGCGGAGGCCGAGCGCCGGGTCGATCAGGCGACGGCGCTGCTCGACGAGACGACGGGCTGGTACGACCGGCTGGAGGCCGCCGAGCGCAAGGCGGCGGCGGCGCTGGCCTACGTCCGCGAGCCCTTCGCCCCGTCCCCCGCCGCGGCGTGGATCGCCTTCGTCGCGGCCGTCGAGGAGGGCGAGATGGGCGAGCAGGCCAAGGCCGTGCTCGCGGGCTTCCGCGCCGGGGAGGAGGGCTGAGCGATGGCGACTGAGGACGCGCTGCGCTTCGTGGCCTTCTGGGACTGGCCCAAGCCCGAGCCGGAGCCGCCGGTCAAGCGGCGGTAGCTGATCGACCCGGGGCCCGACTACGACGCGCGGCACGTCCGCGTCGACGGGAGTTGCGCACGGGCGGACACGGGCGAGCGCTACGTGGGGCACTGCTGCCTGTACTGCTGCCTGCCCTGGCCCTGCCCGGCCCACGAGGCGTGGGCGGACGCCTGGCTCGCTCGCTGGGAGCGGCGGGCGTTGGGGCGCGCGCTGGTCGGGCTGCTGGCCGGCGAGGTGGCGCGGCGGCTGGCGGGGGAGGGGTGAGGGATGCGCAAGCCGTTCTACTGTGGCTACTGCGGCCGGCGCTTCGTGGTCCTGACTGGCTTGCGTCGGCACCTGCGCTACCACGGCGTGTGGTGGACATGGGGCGGCTACGACCCGAGGCGGGAGGGGTGAGCGATGGGCGAGGAGGAGCGCGGGCGCGCGGTGGCGGCGGGGCTGGCGATGCTCCTCGTGCTGCACGGTGCCGAGCGGTACGCGGAGGACATCGCGTTCCTCGCGGCATGCTATCGCTATCTGCGCGGGGCACGGACGATGGCGCCGTGGCTCCGGGCGGGACGGCGGGAGGGCTGAGCGATGGCCAAGCGCCGCCCACTGCCGGAAGAGCGCCCGGTGCGCCTGGCCGCCGCGCGTTGTCGGCGCGCACGGCGCGATGTCGAGCCGCTGGGCGTGCCGTTGACCGGCCGGCAACGCGAGATGCTTGCCCTCATCGCCGATGGGCTGACCCGGGCGGCCATCGCGCGGCGGCTCGGGCTCGCCGAGGATACGGTCGAGCACTACGTGACCGCCATCCGCGAGCGGCTGGGCGTCCATTCCACACCGGCGGCGGTCGCGGCGGGGTTCCGCCTCGGGCTCCTCGGGGACGGGCCGGCGCCCCCGGACCCGTTGCTGGCGGCGAAGGCGGCGGCGTATGACCGGGT
>DASSSV010000775.1:0-4497 GCA_035708265.1 Thermomicrobiales bacterium
GCGCGGGTTGGGACGAACGCCCGCGTCCTAGTCCGCGGAGGAGGGTTTCGCGGCGAGCGTGAGCGAGCCCTTCGCCGCGGTTTCAACCGCGGGCACACGGCCGGGGCGCGATCGAACCGGAAGGGCACACAACGATGGCCAGGCAACTCGGCGTCGTCACGGAGGGGAGCTTCAAGGACGGGCTGACAGTGCGGCTCGACGCCGCGCAGTCGACCGAGGCGCTCCAGGTCGGCAACTTCGTCGTGGTGGAGGGCGCGGGCAACCGCTACTTCAGCACGATCGCCGATCTGCGCCTCCGGCTGACCGACCCCGCGCTCGCCGCCGACCCGCCCGCGCAGGGCTCGCCCTTCGTCCGAGCGGCGCTGGCCGGGACGCACACCTACGCCACCGCCGAGGTCAAACCGAGCCTGATGCTGGAGGGCGCGGACGACCTGGCCCGCACCGACAAGCCCAAGCCGGTGCGCACCATCCCGATGCACTTCGCGGTGATGCGCGAGGCGGCGGGGGAGGACTTCGACTTCGTCTTCGGCCGCGAGGACGAGCGCCGCTTCGCGCTCGGCACGCCGCTGACGATGGCGCACGCCATCCCGATCGACCTGGAGCATTTCGTCGAGCGCAGCAACGGCGTCTTCGGCCAGTCGGGCACCGGTAAGAGCGTCCTCACGCGCCTGCTCCTCTGCGGCGTCATCAGGAGCGGCCTCGCCTCCACGCTGATCTTCGACATGCACAGCGAGTACGCCCGGCAGAAGGAGGGCGAGGGCGGCGCGCAGTTGCGCGGCCTGCGCGACCTCTTCGGCGCCCAGGTCGTCCTCTACTCGATGGACCAGCGCGACCAGGTCCAGGGCGCCGACACCCTCCAGATCGGCCTCAACGAGATCGAGCCGGGCGACATCGAGTTGCTGACCGACGAGCTGAACCTCACGCCGACCTTCGCCGCGACCAGTTTCAGCCTTCAGGCCGAGTACGGCCGCGACTGGCTGGCGCGCCTCCTGGCGCTCGACGCCGACGGTGTCAAGGACTTCTGCGCGCGCACCGGCGCGAGCCAGATGGCGGTCGACGCGCTCAAGCAGAAACTCGCCCAGCTCAAGGGGCGCGACTACATCGTGGACCGGGCGCAGACCTCGGTCGTGGACGACCTGATCGGCCGCCTCCAGCGGCGCAAGGAGCACGTCGTCCTCCAGTTCGGGCGGCACAGCCGGCTGCTCGACTACACCCTCGTCGCCAACATCCTGACGCGGCGCCTGCACCGCGCCTACACCGAGCAGGTGCTGAAGTTCGACCAGAGCGGTGACGCGGCCGACCGCCCCCACCCGCTGGTGATCGTGCTGGAGGAGGCCCACAAGTTCCTCTCGCCCGCGGTCGCGCGACAGACGATCTTCGGCACGATCGCGCGCGAGATGCGCAAATACAGCGTCACGCTGCTCGTCGTGGACCAGCGCCCCAGCGGGATCGACGCCGAGGTCCTCTCGCAGCTCGGCACCAAGATCACCGGCCTGCTGGCCGAGGAGCACGACATCGACGCGGTGCTCACCGGCGTGGGGGGGCGGTCGCACTGGCGGGGCGTGCTGGCGAGCCTGGAGACGCAGCGCCAGTGCCTCGTCCTCGGCCACGCCATCCCGATGCCGATGGTCCTGCGCACCCGCGCCTACGACGAAGACTTCTTCAAGGCGATGGGCGGCCGCGCCAAACCGCGCACGCTGGAGGAGCACCGCGCGCGCGGCAAGGCCGCGCTCGACGACCTCTTCGGCGGCTGAGCGCGAGGGCAGTGCCTAATGGACGCCCTACCGTTCCCCACGCCCGCACCGCGAACGGCAGCCGGCCTGTTCCGAGAAGGGAGATCGGTCTAGGGAAAACGATGAGGTTCCTTATCGGAACCTTAGCCATCATCCCCTCGGATCCCTGCTCGACTCTCCGTCAACACTTTCCCGCGCAGTCCTCGGCATTCCGGTTCTCGGTCTGGCCCTGGCAGCCCTCACCTACGTCATCCTGATTGTGTTGGAGATGAGCCGCGGATAGGAATGAGCAGGAGGATGCGCGAGGCATGGTGAGCGTGAGTGGTGTTTTGGCCCAACCCTGGTGGCAGGGGGTTGCCGGGGTCGTGCAGATTCTGGCGACGCTCTTCGCGGTTGTGGGCATCATCCTGGCCCGCCGGACTATCCAGCTTGCGCTTGAAGATCGCCAGGAGTCAGCGCGGCCAGACTGGGTGGTGAGCCCGCAAATGACCATGGTCGCGATGCCCAGCGCAAGCGATGAGGTAGATAAATTGCGGAAGACCAATGCGGTCAACCTCACCTTCAGCCTCTACAACAGTGGCTTCGGGGTCGCGATCATCGAACGCATCCGCTACGACGAAAACCCGATCACCTGCGGCACCTCGTACCTGAACTTGGCCTCGCACGGCGTTGTTCCACCAGGCGGACAAGTGAATATCCCCGTCCCGTACGTGCTCAACGCGCCCGAGCGCCCATTGGAGGTCACCTACCGGACCCGCTGGGGCACGCCCGGGACCGCGTCCTTTGTCATTCGGGTGGAGCGGAACGCCGACGGGGTGCCGGAGTGCCGGATCGAGCGCAAGCGGTGAGGGGCTATAATCCGCCCATCGTTAGCCGATAGTGCGCGCAGGAGAAACGGCGGTGGCCAGTGACTCAGCTATCGACGTGGAGATCGGCTGGTACGACCAGGCGTCGTGCTGGGTAGATTACTTTCCCGTGGGGACGATCGAGACGCGCCCGACCCCGGGCCGCCTGCACGCGGTCCTCCACTTCCACCCGAGCGCGCGCCTGCCAGACCTGCCGATGGGTGTCCTGCCAGTCGCGCGGCCAGGAGGCTTGCTCCGCGCCAAGCGGACGGCCTACCAAGTGATCGTCGGGAGCACGCCGATAGAAGGGGTGGCCTACCCGGACCCGACGGCGGCGCGGCAGGACGCCTGGTTTCGGGCGCTCCGGATCGCCGTGGCCGTCTCCATCGGGACACCCGAGACCACGCCGTTCCTCACTCACATCCCGGCCTTCCACGGTGAGCAGCGCATGTTCACCGTGCGCTTCTACGGCAACTGGCTGGACGAAGCGCAGACGGTCATGCTTCACAGCGTCGTCCACTTCGAGGGCGACGTCAGCCGGCCGGCAGTGCCATTCGCTATGACCGAGCGCCAGGAAGCGAGGCAGACGCGTTATTATTGGGGCTTTGCCCCGGACGGCGGCCAGATACAGTTCGTACGAGGCTTCTCAACAGACGAGGAGGCCAGCATGCAGCTCGCCTTCGCCATCCCCTCGCTCGCCAGCGCGCTCTTCGTCAAGGCGACCGCCGATAAGTGGGGAGAAATGTGGGCCGACATTGACCCGAGCAAACGGATGGAGGCCGGGATGCTGACCCCGGCGGAGGCGCAAGTGGAGTACGAGAGGATTCTGCGGACGCTGCACACGAGTAACTGACCGTGCCCACCGGCCCGACGACCTGCCAGTAGTTGCCATCGGATACGACGGTGGCATGTATACCGGACCCTGCGATTAGCCATATCGGAGCAACGTGGGTTGCGGTATTTCGCCGCCCTCGTAACCCGCGCCCCCGTGCTATCATGGCTTCGCCAGCGGACCTTCGGACCTTCGATCTGCAATCTGTAATCTTCAATCTTCAATCCCGAGCGAAGGGAGGCACGCGATGGTGACGTGGTACGGCGCCCACCGGCCGGCTGTGATGGGCGTGCAGGCGGTGGTCTCCTCGACGCACTACCTGGCGACGACCGCCGGCTTCGAGATCATCAAGGCGGGCGGCAACGCGGTCGACGCCGGCGTGGCGGCCGGGCTCTGCATCAACGTGTTGGAGCCGCACCTGACCAACATCGGCGGCGTCGCCCCGATCATGGTCTACGAAGCCGCCACCGGCCACGTCGGCACGATCAGCGGGTTGGGGCGCTGGCCGATGCGCGCCTCGATCGGCTGGTTTCAGGACAACTTCGATGGCGACATGCCCGAGGGCATCCCGCGCACCGTCACGCCCGCCGCGGCCGGCGCCTGGCTGCGCGCGCTGGCCCGCTACGGCACGATGGCCTTCAGCCAGGTCGCGGCGCCCGCGCTCGAACTGGCCGAGCGCGGCTTCCCGGTCTACCCCCGCCTGGCCCACGTCTTCGAGGCGGAGGCGGAGAAGGTCGCCGCCTGGCCCTCGGCCGCGCCGACCTTCCTGCCGGGCGGGCGGCCGCCGCGCGTGCGCGAGGTCTGGCGCCAGCCCGACCTGGCGCGCACCTTCCGCCGGCTGATGGCGGCCGAGCGCGGCGCGGCGAACCGCGAGGCCGGGATCGAGGCGGCCCGCGCGCTCTTCTACGAGGGCGAGATCGCCGAGGAGATGGCGCGCTTCAGCGCCGAGCAGGGCGGCCTCCTGACCGGCGACGACTTAGCGCGCTTCCGCGTCGGCGAGGAGCCCCCGGTCTGCGTCGCCTACCGCGACTACACGGTCTACGCCTGCGGCCCCTGGTGCCAGGGCCCGGTCGTCCCGCAGGCGCTC
>DASSSV010000776.1:0-6015 GCA_035708265.1 Thermomicrobiales bacterium
ATCGCCGAGGACGGTGCCACCTTCCGCCTCCCGACGCACCGGATCACCTTCACCCCCGCGCAGCAGGCGCTCGTGGACCGCTATCTCGCCGCGCTGGCCGTGCAGCCCTACGCGCCGCCCTCCCCGGCCGAGTTCGGCATCCCGCCCGACGTCCTTGCCGCGCTGGCGGAGACCGGCGCGGTCGTGCGCGTGGACGAGAGCGTCGTCTTCGCCCCCGCCGCTTACGACGAGCTGGTCGCGGAGACGCTGCGCCTGATCGACGCCGAGGGCACGATCACGCTGGCGCGCTTCCGCGACCGCTTCGACACCAGCCGCAAGTACGCCCAGGCCGTCCTGGAGCACTTCGACCAGGCCCATCTCACGCGGCGGGTCGGCGACGCGCGGGTGCGCGGCGTGGCCGCGAAGTGAGAAGTCAGAAGTATGAAACGGGAGCGTGACGCAGCGTGGGGCGCGGCACGGTGACGAACTACCGGGCGACGACCGAAGTCCCGCCGCTGGTGCGGGAGGCGACCGCGCTGGCGGAGCGGCTGGGGTTCACGCAATCCTGCCGTCCGGAGACGGGGCGCCTCTTGCGCGTCCTGACGGCGCAGGTGCGGGAGGGCGTCGTCGGCGAGATGGGGACCGGCTGTGGCGTCGGCGCGGCCTGGCTGGCGAGCGCGCTCGCGCCCGGCGTGTCGCTGGTGACGATCGAGCTGGATGCGGCGCGGGCGGCGGCCGCGCGCGAACTGTTCGCGGACGTGCCCAGCGTCCGCGTGCTGCACGGCGACTGGCGCGAGCTGCTACCATACGGTCCCTTCGCGCTCCTCTTCGCCGACGGCGGCAAGGCGAAGCAGCACGAACCGGACGCGCTCGTCACGGCGCTGCGGCCGGGCGGCCTGCTGGTCCTCGACGACCTGACGCCGGAGGACCAGTGGCCCGAGGAGTGGCGCGGCAAGCCAGACCCGGTGCGCGAGTTCTGGCTGAACGACCCGCGCCTCGCCGCGACGGAACTCCTCGTCGGCCCGCGGGTGGTCGTCATCGTGGCGACGCGGCTGCGCTGATATCGGCATCGGGACAGGGCAGGCCCCGGCAGCCGCCACGCGGGCGACACCGCGCGTCGCCCCTGCGCAACTGGCTATCGGCCAAAGAGGGCGTGGGAATTCTCTGGAGCTGCAATGCCGTCGCTTGACGACCTCCTGCGCGCGCGGCGCGCCGAGCGCGAGGCATTGCTTTGGCGCGCGACCGACCTGCTCGCCGCGGATCGGCGCGTAGTCGCGGCCTGGCTCGGCGGCTCGCTCGGGCGCGGCGAGGCCGACGACCTGAGCGACCTGGACCTGTGGGTGGCGGTCGCGGACGAGGACTGCCCCACGGTGGTCGCGGGGCGGCGCGAGTATGCGTCCCGATTCGGGAGGCCGCTGCTGGTGCTGGAGGCGCCGCAGAACGCGCCGGCGGGCGGGGGTTATCTGCTGACGTTGTATGGCGGCAAGGCCGGGCCGCTGCAGGTCGATTGGTACTGGCAGCCGCGGTCCACCGCGCGCATGCCTCGGCAGGCCCGCGTCCTCTTCGATCGGGCGGGACTCGCACAGGAAGAGCCGCCCGCGCCCCTGACGCAGCACGAGCGCGCCGCCAGGGTGAGCGAGCGGGTCGCCTTCTTCTGGGCGATGGCCGCCATCACGGCGAAGAAGATCGCGCGGGGCCAGCCCTGGGCGGCGCTGGCGCTGCTCAGCACGGTCGCGCGGACGCTCGACGGTGTCCGGGCGCTGCTCGGCGACGATGCCGGCCAGGCCGGCTACGAGGATCGGCGCTCGGACTCGCCGCCCGCTGAGCCGGCCGCGCAACTGGCGGGCCTGCGCGCCCTGGCGCGGGAGATGGAGTCGCTGACGCCGCGGGCGCTCGCGATGGGCGCCGAGGTGCCGGCCGAAGTCGTCCCCCAGGCCTACCGCTTCTTCGATCTGGCCGACGCGCTGCTGAATGGGGCATCGCCGGCAGGAGAAGGCCGGCGTTGAACGCGGCCGATACCGCGCCTCACGGCGATACTCTCGTCCCCGCGCCGGTCAGCGCCCGGACGCGGCCGGCGGCGCGCCGATGACGTTGCGCAGCGCGCCGACGCGCTCGATGCGCAGCTCGACCTCGTCGCCGGGCGAGAGCCACTGGCCCGTCTCCAGGCCGCTGCAGCCGGGGATCGTCCCGGTCGCCAGCAGTTCGCCGGGGTGCAACTGCTCGCCCAGCGAGGCGTAGGCGACCATCTCGCCGAGCGAGTAGCGCGCGCCGGCCGTGCGGCCCTCCCCCCAGACCGCGCCGTTGACGCGCACCTCGACGCGCAGATCCTCGACGTGGGGCAGAATCTCATCGGCCGTCACGACGACCGCGCCCAGGCCGGTGGCGAAGTTCTTGGCCTTGACCGGCCCGAAGCCGCTGGTCATCTCGGGATACTGGACGTCGCGCGCGCTGAAGTCGTTGACGACGACGAAGCCGCCGATGGCCTGCGCGGCGTCGTCCGGGGCGGCGTCGCGGATCGGCCGGGCGATGACGACGCCCAGTTCCAGCTCGTAGTCCAGGGCGCGGGTGTAGGCCGGCCAGGGGACGGTCGCGCCGTCCGGGATGAAACTGAGGTGGTTCCCGACGTAGTAGATCGGCCGCTCGTACCAGAGGGGACGCGGGCGGAGGTCGGGGTGCGGCTCGCCGTGCGCGGCCTCGTAGGCGCTGAGCGCTTCCCACTGCCGCGGCATGAAGCGCCTGACCATGCCGCGGCCGGCGTCGATGACGTGCCGCTCGTAGAGCATGAAGTCGCGGAAGGAGCGCGGCACGAAGGGCAGGAGAAGCGCGGGGTCGGCGGATTGGCCGACGTCCGCGCCCGTCGCCGCGACGTACTCCAGCACGGTCGCCGCCTGCTCCCGCACCGCCGCGCCGCAACCCAGGAACGCGACGACGTCGCGCGACGCCGCGGCCAAGTCCGGCAAGGCGGGTTGTCCCTGCGCCTCGTATAACGCCAGCGCCGCGGGCAGCGGCACCCAGCCGTCGCCGTGCCGCGCGGCGACGGCCGGGCCGGCGGCGGTGTCGAGCCGTCGGAGTTGCATGGTCCGCCTCCGTTCAGTCCGGCAGGATGGCGACGGCGCGCGTCGGGCCGGCGCTGCCGCCCGCGATCTTGAGGGGGAAACAGGCGACGGTGAAGCCGAAGGGCGGCAGGGCGCCCAGGTTGCACAGCCGCTCGATTTGCAGGTAGGGCAGGTCGGCCTGGTGCGCCGACCAGAAGATGCCGGGCTGCTGCCGGGCCAGCGCCTCGCGCGCCTGGCGGTCGAGCGGCGCATCCCAGCCCCAGGCGTCGATGCCCATGACGCGGATGCCGCGCTCGAAGAGCCAGCGCGTCGCCTCCGGCGTCACCCCGCAGCCGCGGAAGAGGTAATCCGGCTGGCCGTAGAAGCGGTCGCAGTCGGTGCGCACCAGGACGATGTCGCGCGGCTTGAGGGTGTAGCCGATGCGGTCGAGTTCGGCCGCGGCGTCGGCCGCCGTCACCGGGTCGCCCTCGGCCTTGTGGCGCATATCGAGCACGACGCCGTCATGAAAGAAGAGGTCCAGCGGCAGCTCGTCGATCGTCTGCGCCCGGGCGCCCCCGATCGCGCTGTTGTAGTGCCAGGGCGCGTCGACGTGCGTCGAGTCGTGCGTGCCGAAGCGGGTGAAGGTCTCGATGGCCCAGCCCTCGCCGTCGCGCAGGAGTTCAGGGGGCACTCCGAAGAGAGATCGGATCTGCTGCGCGCCCGCGCGGTGGTCGGTATAGGCCAGGTCGGTGCGGACAGACGCGGGCGTCGTCTCCGGGCTCGGGCCGATCGTGGCCGAGAGATCCACGATGCGCATGGCGGGCCTCCTGGCGACTCGTCGCGGCCGGGCTCGCTGCTCCCGCGGCGGCGGCCGCGATTGTAGCCGTGCGGGCGGCGGCGCGCCAACCGGCGCGGAGGCTGGCGCCTGAAGGCGCGCCTGAAGACGGCTATCGCCGCCACGAAGGCCGCCGGCGCGGCCCGGATCACGCCCCAGCCCGGCGCAGGCCGGGCTTCGTGTCGCGCAGCGGCCCCCAGCCCCGGCTTCAGCCGCCCGGGCTCCCCCACCGACGGTGACGCCCACCCGGACGCCGATGCTATGATGCCCCCGGTCGCGCCGCCGGCTTCGTCTTGTCGGGAGATCAGGAGTGAGCGAGCCCACCGCGCCGATCTTCCTCGCGCCGCACTACGACGACGTCGCGCTCTCCTGCGGGGGCACGGTGGCGGCGCTGGCCGACGCCGGGGCGCGGCCGCTGGTGGTGACGGTCTTCGGCGGCGAGCCGGGTGGCGCGCCGCTGACCGGTTTCGCGCGCTGGCAGCACGAGCGCTGGGGCACGGCGGAGGCCGACACGCTGGCGGTGCGCCGCGCGGAGGACCGCGCGGCGGCGGCGATCCTCGGCTGCGCGACCCGCTGGCTACCCTACCTGGACGCGATCTACCGCGGCGACCGCTACCTCTCCGACGACGCCCTCTTCGGCCCGCTCGCCCCCGACGAGGCGCCGCTGATCGAGCGCGTCGCCGCGGACGTGCTGGCCCTGCCCGGCCTGCGCGACGGCGCGACGCTCTACGTGCCGCTGGCCGTCGGGAACCACGTCGACCACCAGATAGTCTACCGAGTAGGGCAGTCCGTCGCGGCCCGCGGCGCTCGCGTGCTGGCCTACGCGGACTTCCCCTACGCGGCGCTCGACGACGCGCTCGACCGCCGGCTCGCGGCGCTGGCGGACGACGTGGGCGCGCCCGAGGTCGTCCCGATCGGGGCGACGCTGGCACGCCGGATCGCCGCGATCGAGGCATACCGCACCCAAGTCGCGGTCATCTTCCGCTTCTTCGCGAGCGTGGCCGGCGCCGTCGAGGCCGACGCGCGGCGCGCCGGCGGAGGCGCGCCGGCCGAGCGCTACTGGCCGCTGCGCGTGCCCTGACGGCCCTGTCATATTTCTGGCGAGCAGGTCGAATGGCCCGTGTCAGCGCCGGGAATGCTATACTTAGGGGGATAGCAGCAGAGCCGGCCGGATGCGCGCCGCACGGCCGTGCGGCGCGAAATTAGGACAGAAGTCGTATTGCCCGCGGGCCGGCCGGTCGCCTAGGCTACTATCGGGCGGTGTGCGCGGATGCCGGCCGGGGAGTCCGGCCGGAGAGGAGCGGCGAGGGCGCCATGGCGAGGCAGGAGCAGCGGCGGCGGGACGCCTTGCCGCACGGGCAGGTGAGCGTCGACATCGTCATCCCGGTCTACAACGAGGAGCGCGCGCTCCCCGCCGCCGTCGCCACCCTCGGCGACTACCTGGAGACCTATTTCCCCTACTCCTGGCGCGTCGTCATCGCCGACAACGCCTCCACCGACCGCACGCTGGCGGTGGCCGAGGGCCTGGCCGCGCGCCACCCGCAGGTCCGCGTCCTGCACCTCGACCGGAAGGGCCGCGGCCGCGCGCTGCGCCGCGCCTGGCTGGAGTCGGACGCCGACGTGGTCGCCTACATGGACGTGGACCTCTCCACCACGCTGCAGTCCTTCCTGCCGCTGGTCTCGCCGCTGATCACCGGGCACTCCGACCTGGCGATCGGCTCGCGCCTGCTGCGCGGCGCCTCGGTGACGCGCCAGTGGAAGCGCGAGGCCATCTCGCGCTGCTACAACCTGCTGATCAGGCTCCTCTTCCGCAACCGCTTCTCCGACGCCCAGTGCGGCTTCAAGGCGGTCAAGGGCAGCGTGGCGCGCCGGCTGCTGCCGCTGGTCGAGAACGACGCGTGGTTCTTCGACACCGAGCTGCTGCTGCTGGCCGAGGAGCGCGGCCTGCGCATCTACGAGGTGCCGGTGGACTGGATCGAGGACCTCGACAGCCGGGTCAAGATCGCCGCCACCGCCCTGGAGGACATCAAGGGCCTCCTCCGCGTCCGCGCCCGGCGCTTCCGCCGCTCCTATCGCACCGCCGCGCTCAACGCGGATTAGGCGGCAGTCGGCAGTCGACAGTACCGGCTTCGCCACTGCTGACCGGGTCGGCCTACGGAAGCCGCC
>DASSSV010000777.1:0-7519 GCA_035708265.1 Thermomicrobiales bacterium
TTACGAATCACCGCACCATCCATCCCGCGGCTCCCCACCCCTCTCGGCGGGTGCCAGGATGCCCGGCCGTGACGCGGGATCCGTGCGGGATCCGGGCAGCGGCCGGCAGCGGCCGGGAGGGTCGGGGAGGGTCGGGGAGGGGCGATAGGTCGTCAGCTAGGTCGTCAACGGGCGCCGGCCCCGCGCGGTCGGGGCGGAGCGGCCGGCGCGGGAGGCCAATGACCGGCGGCTTGGCCCGGCCAGCCGCGCGCGCGAGCCAGCGACCCCCGTGTCAAGGGAGCGATCGCGGAAGTGACGGGGGGCACGCACACCTCTGTATGCAGGGCTGGTCATCGATCGCTGTCGTGGCCGAGGCTTTCAACATTCACCACCTCGTGCGTGTCCCCGCGCCCGCCGTGTCGGCCTCTCCGCCGTGTCGGCCCCAGCTCGGCCTCTGCCGCCCGGAATGGCCACCACGCCCTGCATTCCGGCCGCCCTTCTAGCCGCTCCCCGCGCTAGCGGTTTGACGACGAGTGGAAACGCGCGCGTTGATTACGCGTTGTTCCACTTCATCTCCCACGCCCAGATCATCTCGTCGTGGCGCGCCTGCCATTGCACCCAGTTGTTGACCCCGTAGATGTCCACGAGTTGATACATGAAGAGCGCCGCGCCGTCGTCGTAGATGAGGCGCTGCGCCTGGGCATAGAGCTGCTTGCGCTTCTCCGTATCCAGCTCGACGCGGGCGTCGTTGAGGAGCTTGTCGAGCTGGGGATTGCAGCCGTACGGCCGCCGGAAGTCGGGGAATTGCTTGGCCACGTCGCAGCCGAAGAGCGGCAGCAGGCTGCCGTCGGCGTCGAAGAAGGGGTTGCCCCAGGAAGCGAAGTTCAACCCCGGGGTCTGACTCTTCATCTCCATGGTATTGAACACGCTATTGTCCAGGAGATGCGTCTTACACCGGATGCCCCCCTGGGCCATCTCCTGGGCCATGGCCTCGGCGACCTCCTTGTCCTTGGTGTAGCGCCCCTGGATGTACCAGATGTCGATGTCGATCCCATCGGGATGGCCGGCGTCCTTGAGCAACTGCTTGGCCTTGTCCGGGTCGTTCGGATAGGGCTTCAGGCTGGGGTCGTAGCCGAAGGTCCACACGGGCAGGACGGTGGCGACCCGGTAGCCATTGCCGACGAGCACCGCGGCGATGACGCCGTCGACATTCGCCGCGTAGTTGATGGCTTGCCGGACGCGCTTGTCTTTGTAGACGTCCACCGCGACGGTAATGAAGTAGAAGGGGATGCGGTTGCTCGCCGCCCGGCTGATCCGGGCCCGTCCGCCAGCATTGATGCCGGCCATATCCTCGGGTGGCATGTCCTTGGCGACGTGGACCTGGCCCGAACTGAGCGCGGCGACGCGCGTGGCCGCCTCGGTGATGGTGTGGAAGCGGACCTTCTTGATGTCGGGCTTCTCGCCCCAGTAGCCGTCCCAGGCCTCGAGGACGAGGTCTTCGCTCGGTTTCCAGCTCACCAGCTTGTACGGCCCGGTGCCGTAGGCCTCGCTGGCGACCACTTTCGGCCCCTGCGCGGCCCATTTGGGCGGCACCATGTCCATCGAGAAGCCGCTCATCCGCGCGAGCAGCACCGGATCCGGTTGATGCGTGATCACGTTGATGGTGTGGTCGTCGACGACGTCGACGCCCTTGATCGTCGTGTAGAAACTGATGAGATCGGTCGGCGTGTCGGGGCTCAACGGGCGCAGGATGCTGTACCTGGCCGCTTCCGCGTTGAACGGCTCGCCATTCTGGAACGTGACCCCTTGCCGCAGCTTGAACTGCATCGTGGTCGGATCGACCTGCTTCCACTCCGTGGCCAGGTGGGGCGAAATCGTCTGGAGGTCCCGCTCGAACTTCACCAACGGTTCGTAGATGTGGCGGAGTTTCGCCTCGTTGGTGTTCGCCGAGTGCAGTTGCGGGTCGATGCCGTGCGCGGCGAACTGGTCGACGCCGAACGAGATCACCAGCTCGCTCGGCTGACTCCCCTGCGGCTTCCCGGGGGCCGGGTTATCGTACTCCGGGATCGTGACGCCCCGGACCGCCGCGGCGGTGCCCTGCGGCGAGGCGGCCGGCGCGTTGCCGCCCGCCGCGTTCGCCCCGGAAGTGGCTGGCGGGTTGGCGCCGCCGTTGCCGCCGCCGCACGCGGCGAGCAGCGCCGACGCGACGGCCGCGGCGCCCAGGCCGACGACCGAGCGCCGCGTCAGGCGCAGGTTGACGCGGCGGACTTTGTCGCGATACTCGTCGGAACCATCGGCCATCATGCTCCACTCCTCGCGTCTCACCGGTGAGCCACGCGGCGATTGCCGCTACACGGCATGACGATCCCGGCGATCCGGCCGGCCAGTTGCAACGCTTCCGCTACCGCCAGGGCGCCGCAGCGAGCGGCGTCGGGGGGCAGGCGATCGGGACGCGCGCCGAGGTGGCACCCCCAGGCCGGCGGATCGGGGCGGCTCATGGTCGGTGCGGACGACCGTGCCACGGCGTCCTCTGCGTCTCCCCGCGGGGCGCTGCCGCTACAGCGCCAGCGCGTACCCATCCCGGCGCGGATCGGCCCCGGCCGAGAAGGCGCCCGTGTCCGGGTCGATCAGGAGCCCCTGGCCGCCGCCGAAGAAGGGCGTCCACGGCTCGAGCAGCTGCACCTCATGGCCGCGCCGCGTCAGCTCCGCGACCGTCTCCGTGGTGATCCGGTTCTCGACCGGCAGCTCCGTGCCGGTGCCGGTGCGGAAGCGCGCCGCTTCGATCGCGGCCTGGATGCCGAAGCCGTGGTCGAGCACGTTGACCATCATCTGCGGCGTCGTCTCCAGGATGCCGAAGGAGCCGGGGGTGCCGACCAGCAGATACGGCCGTCCCTCGCGCCAGACCTGCGATGGCGACATGCACATCTCGATGTGCTTGTGCGGCGCGATCACGTTGGGGCTGGCCGGGTCGAGATCGAACCAGCGCATCAGGTTGTTCAGGGCCAGGCCGGTGTCGCCGTGCACGACGCCGGAGCCGAAGCCGCCGCCGAGCGACTGCGTGCAGGCGACGGCGTAGCCGGCGGCGTCGGCGGCCACGAAGTGGGTCGTGCTCTCGCGCAGGATGCTCTCGACGCTGCCGGGCAGGATCTCCCCCGGCCGCTTGGTCGAGGTGAAGCGCTCGCCGCCGCTGTAGCCGGCCTTGCGCGGATCGATCCGGGCACGCCGCGTCGCCGCGTAGCCCTTGGAGAGGAGCCCGGCGATCGGCGAGGCGGGATCGGCGGAGTAGGTCGTGCGGTCGGCCACCGCCAGCTTCATCGCCTCGGCCAGATGGTGGATCGCGTCGGCCGTGTTGTGGCCCATGGCGGCCAGGTCGAAGCCCTCGACGATGTTGAGCGTCTGGAGGTACTGCATGCCGCTGCACGGGAGCGGCGGGCAGAAGACCCGCACGCCGCGATAGGTGGTCGACAGCGGCTCCTGCCAGACCGGCTCGTAGTTCGCCAGGTCCTGCTCGGTGATGAGGCCGCCGTGGGCCCGGGAGAAGCGGGCGATCTCGGCGCCGATCGGGCCGCGGTAGAAGGCGTCGATCCCGCCCTCGACGACGGTGCGGAAGGTGCGCGCCAGATCCGGCTGCCGCAGGATCGCGCCGACGCTCGGCACCTCGCCGTCGTGCAGGTAGGCGCGCGCCGAGGTCGGCCACCGGCGCAGCCGGTCTCGCGAGAGGGCGAAGAACGCGTTGTTCTTGATCGTGAGCGGGAAGCCCTGCTCGGCGTACGCGATGGCCGGGGCGAAGACCGCGGCGCGGTCCATCGTGCCGTAGCGCTCCAGCGCCGTCAGCCAGCCGCCGAGCGCGCCGGGCACCAGCGGCGAGAGGATGCCGTCGTCGTTGCCCCCCTCGACGCCGAAGCGCTCGGGCGTGGCCGCCGCAGGCGCCGGGCCCATGTAGTTGAGCACGATCGGCGCGTGCCGGCCCGGCGTGGCGATGACCATGTAGCCGTCGCCGCCGGCGCCGGACATGTACGGCTCGACGACGTTGAGGGTCGCCGCGGTCGCGACCGCGGCGTCGACGGCGTTGCCGCCCTGCTGGAGCATCGTCAGCCCGGCCAGCGAGGCCAGCGGATGGGCCGCGGCCACGGCGCCGCGGCGCCCGACGACCGCCGGTCTGTGCGCGATTCCGCCCGTCGGCGTCGCCATGTCGCCTTCCCTCCCGCGCTCCGTCTCCCGATTGGGGGGAACCGCCAGCGCGACTCACGCCGCGACGAAGTCGCCGTCGCGGAACCGGCGCGCCGAGCCGGGCGCATCCCACTCACCGAGCCCGCCCGAACCGCCCTCGCGTCGCACTCGGCCACGATGCCCGTCGGCGCTGCACGGCGTCACGCCTGTCGGGCCGATGCCCGGATTCGAGCGGGCCTCAGCCGGACGAGGACGAGCAGCGGATGGCAGATCGGCTCCGCGTCCGACGGTATCGAAGGGGCGAGGTAACCACTGCTCCCTCATGGCGTATACTGTCTGTCTGGCCACATCATACCCGGAAGCCCCCTCGCTGTCAACCCTCTCGCTGCGCTATGTTGTTGTCCGGTGAAGCTGTCGCCCCGTAGGGTGTCAATACTCAGGCCCTGGCTCCCAGGCCGGGTAGACGCGCGTTGACGCACGGGCGAGGTACGATGCGTCCCGAACGACTGGTCGCGGTCGCTCGCGCCCTCACGGGAACGTGCCGCTGCCCTTCCTCGCCCTCCGGATCTGCGCCGGCTTCTCCCTCGACTTGGCCGTGGTCCTGACGCGCTCCGACCACGACCGGACCGTGGAGCTGCTGCTCTGCCAGTAGCTACGCCTGCACGAGCGCCGCGCGAAGCAGCCGCGTGCCTCGCCTTCGGAGAAGGTCGCGCTCGCCACGCTGGTTGCCCGACTGCCCGACCTGTCGCGCGCGGCGGGTGGCGAGCGGCGGGTCCTCTTGTCTTCGCCCCGGCGCCCTCAGTGGGCGCTGTAGCCGCCGTCGACGACGAGGGTGTGGCCGGTGACGAAGGCCGCAGCGGGGCCGGCCAGGTAGACCACCGCGCCGGCGAGGTCGGCGGCGCGGCCGAGGCGGCCGAGGGGGATATCGCGCGCCTTGGCCGCGTGGGCGGCCGGGTCGGCGTAGAGGTGCGCGGTCTCGCCGGTGAGCGTCGTCGTCGGCGCGATGGCGTTGACGGTGATGCCGTGCGGCGCCCACTCCACCGCGAGCGCGCGGGTGAGCTGGATCACGCCGCCCTTGCTGGCGCAGTAGGCCGCGCGCTGCTCCAGTCCGACCAGGCCGAGCGCCGAGGCGATGTTGATGATCGTGCCCCCGCCGCGCGCGGCCATGATCCGCCCGGCCGCCTGGCAGCAGAAGAAGAGGCCCTTCAGGTTGGTGTCGACGATCGCGTCCCACTCGGCCTCGGTCAGCTCGAACGAGGGGCGCAGGCCGACGCGGCCGGCGCAGTTGACCAGCACGTCGAGCCGCCCCAGCTCCCGCAGCGTGCCGTCCATCAGCGCGGCGATGCTCGCGCGGTCGGTCACGTCGAGGTGGCGGGGCAGCGCCCGGCGACCGAGCGCGCGGATCTCGGCCGCGACGGCCTGCCTCTCCGCCGCGGTGCGGCTCGCCGCGGCGACGTCCATGCCCGCGCCGGCGAGGGCGAGCGCCAGCTCGCGGCCGATCCCCTTACCACCGCCGGTGACGATCGCGACCCGGCCGGTCAGGTCGAAGAGCGCGCTCACGGCGCCTCCCGCGCGGTCAGCTCCAGCGTGACGACCATCTCGCGCGGCGCCTCCAGTGGGATCGCCAGCCGGCCGTCCGCCCCGGCCCGCAGGCGCGCCGGCGCGACGCCCGGGCCCGCCAGCGCGATCTCGTACCACCGGCCGGGCGCCAGGCGCTCCACCACCAGCGCGCTTCGGGCGATCGCCCGCGCGGTCACGGCGAGCTCGCCGCGCGCCGGCCGGTAGAGGGCGGCGACGAGCTCCAGCGTCTTGCCGTTCGGCTGCGCGATCACCGGGTAGCCGGGTTGATCCGCGAGGGCGCGCAGCCGCACCTCGTCGCCGGGCGCGAGCGGCGGCAGGGTGCAGGCGACGCCACCGTCCTCGTCGGCGAGCGGGACGAGGTGGGCGCAAGCGTCGTCGCCGGCCAGCACCGCGCCGACCGGGCCGGGCAGCCGCACCATCAGCCCGGCGATGGCCCGGTCGGTCGAGTTGGCGACGACGACCTCGCCGCCCGCCTCGGCGCGGAAGCGGAGGTCCTGGTAGTCGTTCAGCCGCGCGTAGACCATCCGCTTGTTCGCCAGCCAGAGGTTGCGCCGCTCGGCCAGCGCGCAGAGGTAGCGCACCCACGGCAGCGAGCCGCGGCCGTCGTTGAGCGCCGGGTCGGTGGCGTGCTGCGGGTGGTACTGCACGGTGTAGACCCCGTTCGGCAGGCGGGCCGGCACGCGCGGATCCCTGCCGTTGCGGCCGGCCAGGAGCTCGTCGGCGCGCGCGTAATCGCAGTCGCTCTCCTTGGTCGAGTCCCAGCCGCGCAGCGTGCGGCGGTACTCGGCCGTGGCGATGACGACGTGGAAGGGGTACCACCAGCCCGAGACCGCCCCGCTGGTCCAGGCGCCGGCGCGGAAGCGCGTCGAGTAGGTGATCGGCCGGCCCAGCCAGGTCAGTGCTGGGTCCTCGACCCCGTACTCGATCACCTGGAGGACGCTGAAGGTGCAGAGGCCGAGGAGCGCCGGCGCGCGGTCGTAGAGGTACTCCATCGCGTCGAGCGTCTCGGGGTGGCGGTGGAAGCCGTAGTGCCGGCCGGCGGTGCGGCTGGTGATGCCGAGCGCGCGGTCGCCGTCGCGGAAGTGCTCGTACATCGCCCGGCCGGCGACGTAGGTCGGCGGCGCGCCGGCGTAGCCGTCGTTGTGCAGCCCGACTTCGAGGAGGTTGCTGCGCCCGGCCGCCGCGACCCAGGTCCGGCTCGCCAGCGGCGTGGTGTGCTCGCCCGAGACGGCCGGGTCGAGCACGACGTAGGTCGCGGGGGCTTGGTTGGTGATCTCCCACTCCGGCATCGCCAGGTCGAGCGCCTCGTCGTGGCCGGTGTCGGCGTCGTGGCGGAGGACCAGCGCGCCGTCGTAGGTCCCGAAGCTCCGGAGCTGCGTCGCGAAGAGGTCACCGAGCCCGAGGTCGCGGAGGAGCGCGCGCAGCAGGTAGCCGAGCGTGTCGAGGTAGTGGGTCGGGTGGTACCAGCCGCGCAGCCCGTCGACGTCGACCTGCGCCTGGAGCGCCCCGCCGACGTATTCGAGCGCCTGGTTCGCCACGTAGAGGGTCCGCCCGGTCGCGACGACGGCGTCGCCGAGCCGGCGGCGCGTCGCCGCGGCGGCGCTCGTCGTGTCGCCGGTGAACTCCCAGAGTTCCGCGAGCGCGCGGGCCCCCGGAGCGGCCGTCGCCCGCGCGGCGGCGTAGCCCCGGTAGCCGGTCAGGTAGAACTCCTCCCAGCGCTCGCGATCGGCGAACGGTCCGTCCACGAAGCGCCAGCCGGTGTACCCGGCCGGCGCGATCGGCGCGCACT
>DASSSV010000778.1:0-5983 GCA_035708265.1 Thermomicrobiales bacterium
GGGGAAGTGGAACGGGCCGGGCCCGGCCAGCACCATGCCGGCGACCGGCCGGCGCTGGGCGATCGGGTCCGCGAAGAGCCCGACGAAGATCAGCGCGTCGGCGTCCACGGCCGGGCCGACCCAACCGGTCACGCCGGGCGCCGCGCCGACCGGGTGCGGCGCGGACGCCGGGCGGCTATCGTCGGGCAGGCGGGCGACCGCGGCGGCGAGCGCGTCGGGCAGGCGGCGCACCCGGCTGGGCGGCAGCCCGACGAGTTGCGTGAAGCGGGTCGTGAAGGTCCCGAGGCTGTCGTAGCCGACCGCGAAGCAGATCTCGGTCACGGGCAGGTCGGTCGTCAGCAGCAGGCGTTTGGCCTGCTCCAGCCGCAGGGCGGCCAGAAATTGGCCGGGCGGGCTGCCGGTGGCCTGCCGGAAGGTGCGCGCGAAGTGGAAGGGGCTCAGCCCGGCGATCTCGGCCAGCGTCGCCAGCGGGAGCGGACGATCGA
Organism: Thermomicrobiales bacterium; assembly: GCA_035708265.1. Classification (GTDB taxonomy): domain Bacteria; phylum Chloroflexota; class Chloroflexia; order Thermomicrobiales; family CADCWN01; genus DASSSV01. The sequence goes on from DASSSV010000778.1 coordinate 486, forward strand.
GCGGCCCCTGCATCGCCGCCAGCGCGCGCGCGACCGGCGGGGGTGTCTCCCCCCGACTGTCGCCGGCCGCTCTTCGGACTTCGCTGAGCCGCTGCACCGCCGCTCCCTCCCCGCCCGCCCGCGCCACTGGGTGCGCCCGGCGTGGGGGCATGGTAGCACATCGGGGTGGTGCATGCCCCCGGACCTTTCCCCTATGCGGTCGGCCACCATGTGGCGCGAGGGAAACTATTCAAGGTGGGGACGCGGAGTACCTGCCGGCGCGTTCAGCGACCCGCGCCGGCTGGGGCTGCGCATAGTCCCAGTCCGGCGCAGGCGGATCGTGCGGCGCGGCCGCTAGACGGCGGCGAGCGGGCGCGGCTGCCAGGTCTCGATCTCGGCGGCCAACTCCGGCAGCGGCGTGAGCGCATCCGGGTCGCGCATCAGGGCCGCCGACGGCGGGAAGAGCGCCATGATCCCGTCGCGGTCGAGGTAGCGCTCGACGATCTTGACCTGGATGTGCGCCGCGCCCTCGTAGATCCGCAGCACCGCCGCGTCCCGGTAGATCCGGGCGATCGGCATCTCCTTGACGTAGCCGATCCCGCCGTGGAGCAGCATCGCGTCGGCGGCGACCGCGAGCGCGGTCTCGGAGGCGATCAGCTTCGCCAGCGACGCCCAGACGAAGAAGAGCGGGTCGCCGTCGGCCTCGTGGCGCGCCGCCTTCTCGACCAGGAATTGCGCCAGCGCCACCTGCCGCCGCAGCACGGCCAGGTGGTCGGCCACGGCGGGGATGTCGCGCAAGGGCTGGCCGAATTGCAGCCGCTCGGCCGTGTAGCGCTCGGCCTCGTCGAGCGCGCCGAGCGCGATCCCGGAGCCCTGCGCCGCGATCCAGATGCGCGAGTGCTCCAGCGTGCTGTTGACGATCTCCCAGCCGCCATCCACCTCGCCCATGATCGCGCTGTCCGGCACGAAGACGTCGTCGAAGACCGGCTCGCAGAGCGTCGAGCCCGCCTGGCCCAGTTTGTCGTAGGGCTTCGGGACGCTGAAGCCGGCGACCTCCGGCCCGACCTCGACCAGAAAGACGGTGATCCCGCGCCCCCGGCTCTCCGGCGTGCCGGTGCGCGCGGCCAGCACGACCAGCCCGGCGCGGTCGGCGTTGGTGATCCAGCGCTTGGTCCCCTTGAGGCGCCAGCCGTCGCCCGCCGCGTCGCGCGTCGCCCTGAGCTCGATGCCCTTGGCGTCCGACCCGTGCAGCGGCTCGCTGAGGCCGAACGCGGCGAAGAGTTCGCCGCTCGCCATCCGCGGCAGGTAGGCCCGCTTCTGTTCCTCGGTGCCGAAGCGGCGGATCGGGAAGGCCGTCAGCGAGTTCTGGACCAGCACCGAGAGCGCCAGCCCCGCGTGCCCCCGCGCCAGCTCCTCCAGGATCGCCGCCTGCTCGACCGGGCCCATCAGGCTGCCGCCGTACTCGTCGGGCACGTCCAGCCCCAGGCAGCCGAGCTCGACGCAGCGCCGCAGGAACGCGGTCGGGACGGCGTAGGGGTCGCGCTCGGCGTCGGCGACCGCCCGCTGGAAGTCCGGCCCGGCGACGAACTCGCGGATCATCTCGCGTAGTTGCTCCGACATGGCACGCTCGCTTTCTCGGCCGCGGCCGGCAGGGCGGCCGGCCGCGGGCGGCTGGCGGCGGCCCGCCCGACCCCTCGCGGCCGGGCGCCCGCCGGCATGGTCCCATCCCCGCGATTGTAGCCTCTCCCGCAAACCGCGCGCCACGTGCGCGAGGGCCGGGCGGGGGGACGGGCGGCGGAAGCCGCGGCTGGGGACCGCTGGCGCGGCACGAAGCCCGCCTGCGCGGGCTGGTACGTGGGCTTCGGTCGTCCGGCCCCGAGTACAACACTACAACGGCCGAATAGAGGAGGGTAGTGGGGCATCGCCGCGTGGGAAGATGTCGCCGACCATCGTCACTCGCAACGGGCGAGACGGTCTCGCAGCGCCGGCAGCAGGCCCGCGGGGTCGGTGCGCTCCACCACGACCTCGGGGGTCGCGAGGAAGCCGGCCAGGTCGCGCAGGGCGCCGGCCAGGCCGGTTAGCAGCGCGTCGTCAGTCGCGACGCCAGGCTCCAGGTGGACGGCGCGCGCGACCAGCCGCCCCTGGCGGCGCTCGGCCTTCGGATCGACGCGGCCGACCAGGCGGTCGCCGTGGAGGATCGGCAGCGTGTAGTAGCCGTAGCGCCGGCGCGCGGCCGGCGTGTAGACCTCGATGCGATAGGCGAAGCCGAAGAGTTCCTCCGCCCGGGCCCGGTCCCAGACGAGCGGGTCGAACGGCGACAGGAGCGTCGTCCGCCCTGGGGCCAGCGCACCTTCGTGGGCGGCTTCGGCCAGCGCGAGATGGTCCGGGTGCAGATAGACCGGCTCGTCCCAGCCGGCCACCCGCGCGCAACAGAGCGCGCCCTCCGCGGCGAGCGCCGTGAGTGTCGCGGCGACCGGGCGGCGGGGCAGCCGGTAGTAGTCGTGGACCCAGCGGGCCGGCGCCGCGCCGAGCGCCCGCACCGCCCGTAGCACCAGTTCCCGCCGCGCCGACGCGGCGCAGGGCGTCGCCGCGTCGTCCCAGCCCGGCAGCACCCGCTCGCGCAGGTCGTAGACGCGCTGGAAACCCTCGCGCCGGGCGATCATCACCTCGCCCGCCGTGTGGAGGGCTTCGAGGGCGGCCTTCTCGGGCTTCCAGTCCCACCAGCCGCCGGAACGCCCGTCGGCGCGGGCGAAGTCGGCTGCCTGCACGCCGCCGCGCTCGCGGATGTGCGCCAGCACGCGCCCGACCACGTCGGGGTGCTCGGCGAGCCAAGTATTGGCCCAGCGGGCGCCGTCCAGCATGCCGCGGCGGAAGAGGGGGTAGTCCTCGCTCGGCAGGAAGCAGGCCGCGTGCGCCCAGTACTCGAAGAGCCGGCCTTCCGCCAGGAGTTCGTCGAGCCAGGCGGGGTCGTAGCGCCCCAGCCGGCTCCAGAGGACGAGGTACTGGCTGCGGGTCACGACGTTGATCGCGTCGATCTGGAGCGCGCCCATGCGCCGGATCGTCGCGAGCACGTCGTCCTTCGTCGCCCCTCCGCACCCCGGCGCGAGCAGCCCCTGCGCCGCGAGGTGCAGCGCCCGCACCGCGCCCGGCGACAACTCCATCTGCACTACCCTCCCGGCCTCCGGGGCGCTGCCCGCCCCCCGCGCCACGATAGCATCGAAAGCGGGCACAAGCGGTCCTAATTGCCGGGGGACGCGCATGGCGCGGTTGCCGCGCCCGCGGTTGAAACCGCGGCTAAGGGCGCTCGTGGGTGCCACGAAGTCCGCCTCCGTGGACTGGGACGGGGCGTCGTCCCAACCCGCGCAGGCGGGTTTCGCGGCGAGCGGGAGCGAGCTCCTAGCCGCGGTTGCAACCGCGGGTGGGCGCCGTGCCGGCCGGCGTGCTCAGGCCGGCAGATCCGCCAGGAACCCCAGCACCGCCGCGCGGTAGGGCTCGTACTGCTCGCGCCGGATGTTGTGCCCCGCGCCGGGGATATGGGCCACCCGCCCGTTCGCCAACAACTGCGCCGCCTCCGCCGCCGCCTCGGGCGTGACGATCGCCCCGCGCTCGGGGTCGGCGGTGATCAGGAGCACCGGGCAGCGGATGCGCGCCACGATCTCGCGCCAGGGCGGGCGGCCGAAGTCCAGTGGCTGCTCGATGACGGCGAGGTTGAAGTTGGCCTTGGCGTCGGCCCAGTGGACGCGGTCGACCTCGTCCCAGTTCGCCCGCTCGGTGCTCGCCAGCGCGTGGCGCTCCTCGGGGCTCATCGCCTTGAGCGAGCGCATCCAGGCGACCCACTCCGGGCTGCGCAGCGGCGCGCGGCTGCCGCTGGCGGCCGGCGCGGTCGGGGCCGGCGGCGGGCCGTCGCGCCAGGGCGGGTCCTCCAGCGCGACGCCGCGCAGGCGGTCCGACGCCTCGGCGGCGACCCCGGCCGCGGTCGCGGCGCCCATCGAGTGCCCGACGAGCGCGGGATGCTCCAGGCCGAGTTGGTCGATCGCGGTCAGCACGTCGCTCACCGCCCGCTCGCGGAAGCCGTGCTCCGGGCCGCCAGAGCGCCCGTGCCCGGCCGCGTCGAGCATCACCACGTCATAGTCCGGCGCGAGGTCGCGCGCCAGCCGCAGCCAGCAGGGCCCCGCGTCGCTGAAGCCGTGCAGCAGGACCACGGGCGGCCCGCCCGCGCGCCCCATGCGGTAGTAGTGGATCGGGATCCCCCCGATCGCGAGGTCACCCTCGGACCACTCGGCCATCGGCTCACCCTCCGTCTGTCGGTCGCGCCCGGTGTCGGCGGGCGCATCCTAGCCGCCGCGCCGGCCGGCCGCAAGTCGCGCGGCGCGGCGAGTGGGTTTTCGCCCGCGTCGGTGGGGGGATCTCCCTATGGTCCGGCCCCGCGCCCGCTGCTAGAGTGGGGACAGAGGCGGCGCCGGGTCACGGGCGCCGGGAGGGTTCGATGGCGACCCCGCTCCTGCCAGCCGGACGCACGATCCTCCACGACGGCGCGCTCAGCCAGGAGGAGAAACGCCGCCGGCTGCTGGCGCTGCTCGCCTACCTCAACCACCAGATCGCGACCGCCTACCTGCGCGGCGACGATCACCTCGCGCGCTTCTTCGTCGACCTGCGCCGCACGGCCGAACTGGCCTACCGCGAGTTCCAGGGCTGAATCGCTCAACCCGCCGCGCCGATGACCGGCAACTCGCTCCAGTCGGTCGCGCGCGAGAGGATCTCCGGCTTGCCCTCCGTCACCAGCAGCAAGTCCTCGATGTGGTAGCGGTCGCCAGCGTCGTCCTGCGTGGCCGGCTCGACGCACAGCACCATGCCCGGTTGCAGCGGTTCCGCGGTCGCCGCGTTGAGCACCGGATGCTCGTGCAGCACCACGCCCAGGCTGTGCCCGACGAGCGTCATGCCGAACGGGAGGTCGTGCAGGGCGAAGGACTCCCGGCAGCGCTCGTACACATCGCAGGCGCGGACGCCCGGTCGCACCGCGGCGATCGTCTCCGCCTGCACGGCGGCCAGCCGCCGGTAGACGTCGCGCTGCCGGTCGGTGGCGCGCCCGACGACGGCGCTGCGCGCCAGGTCGGAGTAGTAGCCCTGCCAGAAGCCCCCGCCGTCGAAGTGGACGACCGCCCCGGCCGGGATCGGCGCGCGCGTGGGGAAGTGGTGGACGCGCCGGGTGTTCTCGCCGGCCGCGAGGACCAGGAAGGGGGAGTAATCGGCGCCCTCGGCCAGCATCGTCGCCTGGATCGCGTCGCCGATGTCCTTCTCGCTCCAGCCGAGTTGCCCCTCGGTGAACGCCCGGTGCAGGCCGAGGTCGGTCGCCCAGGCGGCGTGGCCGAGGTGTGACACCTCCCACGCGCTCTTCACCATCCGGGCGTGGTCGAAGACATCCGCGGCCGGGACGAGCGCGGCGTCCGGCAGGCGCCGGGTGAACGCCTCGTAGGTGTCGAGGGTCCAGGACGCCCGCTCGTAGCCGAGCCGGCCGCGCG
>DASSSV010000779.1:0-2360 GCA_035708265.1 Thermomicrobiales bacterium
GGGCGTGGGGCGCGACGTAGACCGTCCACTTGCGGCGGCGCGTCAGTGTGCCCTCCCGCCGCGCCGCCTCGCCGCCGAGCGTGCCGGCGAGCGTATACGCGACCGCCGGCGACGGCCCGTCGGGCAGGTCGAACGGCAGCCGCAGGTGGCCGAACGCCGCGGCGGGCACCGCGAAGGCGGTCCGCTCCCGGCGCCCGGTGTCGTCGATCTCCAGCGCCAGTACGGACGGCCCGATGCCGCGCGCCAGTTCGAGGTAAAGGCTGCAGCGCTCGACTAACGCGCCATCGGCCCCCGTCACGTAGACGACCGAGGGGGCGACCTCGGTCGCGGCGAGGACCGACCGCGGGGGCTTCGCCAGCCGCGCGAAGGTGAGCCACTGGTAGACGAAGCCGGCGGCGTCGGCCATGCGGTCGAGGCGCTCGATCGCCGCGGGGTTCTCCACGGCGAGCACCGACCCGCCGTCGCGCGCCGTCAGCACCAGGCGATTCTCGCCGCGGCGCAGCAGCGCGGCCGGGACGACGACCTCCGCGACGCCCTCGGCGTAGATCGTCGTGTGCAGCCCGGCCTGCAGGCGGATCTCGCCAGAGCGCGACGGCGCGGGGCGCAGGTAGGCCAGCCCGGAGACGCCGTTGACCTGGAGTTCGAGGTAGGCCAGGCGCGGCGCGATCGCCAGGTAGTCCAGCCGGAGCAGGTAGGCCCCGGCCGGCTCGTGGTCGAGCGGGAAGACGACGGTATAGGGGTGCGGGCGGTAGCCGGCGTCGGGGTCGGCCTCGCTCGGGTGGAAGAGGGGCCAGCGCCGAGGCGGCGCCGTCTGACCGGCCGGCGGCACGGTCCAGACGACATCGCCGAGCAGATTCGGCGTCTTGTAGGTGTCGACCAGGTCCGGCGAGCGCCCGTCCGGCGCGCCGATCGCCCAGAGGATCTCGTCGGTCATCGCGCCCACCCTCGCGGCCCCCGACGCGTCAGCGCGGCGGCGTCAGCTCGAAGAGGCCGATCGGCCGCTCGGCGTCCGCCTCGCCCACGCGCCAGGTGCTCAGCGCGACCGCCCACCCGTCCGCCTCCAGCGCCTCCAGCAGTCCGAGGCTGACGGCGCGGAAGGGGTCGGCCAGGAGGACCCGCCCGCCCGGCGCGAGGTTAGCCTCGAAGATCCGGCGCAGGTGCTCGTGCCCCGCCTCGTCGTAGAGGATGTCCGCGCCGACGATCCAGGCGTAGCGCGCCGCGTCGTCCCAGGCGCCCCAGTCGGCCAGGCGGTAGGCGACCGCCCGCAGGCCGTTGCGCGCGCCGTTGCGCCGGCAGAGGGCCAGGGCCGTCTCCTGGCGGTCGGTCTGGGTCACGCGCGCGCCGAGCGAGGCGGCGACGATCCCCGGCAGCCCCGCCCCGGCGCCGAGTTCGAGCACCCGCGTGCCGCGGAGGTCCGCCGCGCGGGCGGCGACCTCGTGGGCGAGGGCGATGGCCGCGGGCCAGAGGGCGATGCCGTAGGGCAGGCGCTCGCGCGACTCGCCGATGACGCGCGACTCGTCGTCGCGCGTCAGGACCGCCCCCGCGTGCAGGATCGCCCAGGCGCGCCCGGCCAGGCGCAGGTGGTACTCCTGCAGCGGGATCGGCCCGCCCGCGGTCTCCAGCGCCTCCGGCCGGCCCCGCGCCGCGGTCATCGCCCCGCCACCCCGCGCGCCACTCACCGATCCTCCTCGCCGCCACCCGCCGCCGTTCCGCTATCGGCACGGCCTCGACTGGACCGCACACCGGTCAGCGAAGGGCGCGCCGCCCGCTCGGCGAGGGGCTGTCGCCGGCGCCGGCCGGCGGCGAGGCGGCGGAGTGTCACCTGGGCCGCGAACCCGATGCCCGCGCCGGCGAGGACGCCGAGCAGCCAGGGAGTATCGGCCCGCAGGGCCGTCGCCGGCATGAGCAGGCTGACCGCGGCGAGCCCCGCCAGGCCGCCGACGAGGCAACCGTACGGGCGCGACCGCCGCCCCGCCGCGCTACTTCTTGAGCAGGTCATCCTGCGCGACGGCCAGCATCACGCGGTCCTCCCCGACCGTGGCGACCTGGTCGCCGGTGGCGTAGCGGTTGGCCTGGAGGAGCCCGGTGCCGATCTCGATGAAGCCGTGCGCCGCCAGGCGGCCGCGGAGCGCCGCGGGCGCCGCGGCCAGCGCCGAGCCCTCCGGCACCGCCGCCTCGCTGAGATCCTCCCCGCCGAGGTAGACGTCCCTGACTGTGCCGACCTTCCGCTCGTCGCGGTCGAAGACGTCCATCCCCTCGCGGATGCGGGCCAGCAGGCCCTCCCCCGTCCCGAAGTGTTGCGCCGTCATCGGTCACCTCCTCCCCCGGACATGCCGACCCGGGGTGTGGTGCTCTCGCTC
>DASSSV010000780.1:0-3383 GCA_035708265.1 Thermomicrobiales bacterium
CCCCTCTCCCAGCATTGGGAGAGGGGGGCGGGGGGTGAGGGCCATGAAGCACCGCGCCCCCGACTTACGTATACTATCGTGGTGACTCCGCGCGAGTGTCAACGAGTCATCGGTAGGCCGGCCCGCGGGCCGGCGAAGGCAGGCATACGCGATGGACCCCTTCAACCGGCCGGGGGCGAACCCCTGGCCGCCGGCGCCCGGCGACGGCGACGCGGCGGGCGCGCTCACCCCGTACAACGGCTACCACGTCGACGACCCCTTCCAGGCGGCCGCGCCGGTCCCCGCGGGCGAGTTCGACTCCTGGGACCGACCGACGAAGCGCCCGCCGCGGGGCGGCCTGGTCGGCCTCCTGCGGCGCGTCTGGCCGGTCGTGCTGGTCGTGCTGGCGAAGGCGAAGTACCTGCTGGTGCTGCTGAAGTTCAAGGCGTTCGGCACGTTCGTCACGATGCTGATCAGCCTGGCCTTCTACGCCTGGGCGTTCGGGTTGCCCTTCGCGGTCGGCTTCGTCGCGCTCCTCTTCATCCACGAGATGGGGCACGCGCTGGTGCTGCGCCGCCAGGGCATCCCGGCGACCGCACCGATCTTCATCCCCTTCTTGGGCGCGGTCATCGGGATGCGCGGGATGCCGCCGAACGCCTACAAGGAGGCGCAGGTCGCGCTCGGCGGACCGATCGTCGGCAGCCTCGGCGCGCTCGCCTGCCTGGTGCTGTGGCAGGCGACCGGCGCGCCGCTCTTCGTCGCGCTGGCTTACATCGGCTGCTGGCTCAACCTCTTCAACCTGATCCCGCTCTCGCCGCTCGACGGCGGGCGGGCGATGGCGGCGATCTCGCCCTACGGCTGGCTCGTGGGGCTGGCGCTGATGGTGGTCATCTTCCTGCGCGTCCACAGCCTTTTCCTGGGCTTCATCCTCCTGCTCGGCGCCTTCGAGGTCTACCGGCGCTGGCAGACGCGCAAGGAGAACGCCGCTTACTACGACCTGCCGCTGGGCCAGCGCCTCACGGTCACGGCGGCGTACTTCGGCCTGGCCGCGCTCCTGGCCCTCTCGATGGCCGCGCTGGAGCCGCACATGCTCCTGAACCAGCCGCTGTTGTAGAAGTGAGAAGTGAGAAATCAGAAGTGAGAAAAGGACGGGGCGGCGTCCCGCCCCGTCCTTCTGACTCCTGACTTCCCACTTCTCACTTCTCACTTCGCGCGCAGCGCGTCGAGCAGGGCGAGCGCCGGGCGGACGGCGGTGGGGGAGCCGGGGGGCTCGGCGCCGTCGCGCAGGGCGGCGACGAACTCGCCGATCAGCAGGTCGGCGCCGTCGCGGTGCCAGGGGATGCGGCTGCGGCCGGTGGCCGCGACGATCGTGATCGCCTGGTTGAAGGGCCGGGCGCTGAGCACCGCCGTCTCGCCGAGCACCTCGACCAGCACCTCGTCCTCCTGCTGGTAGCCGAGCGGCAGCGCGGCCGCCACCTCGACCGACAGGACGACGCCCCGGCCGGTGCGCAGCGTCAGCAGCGCGACCGGACGCTCCGGGCCGAAGAAGGGCTCGGCCATCACCTGCGCGTGGACGATCTCGTCGCCCAGGCACCAGCGCAGGTAGTCGAACAGCGGCAGACCGTAGTCGTGCAGCAGGTCGTCTCCGGGTGCCCGGCGCGTACGCCACGCGGCGAAGACGCCGAGCAGCGGCCCGGTCTCGCCGGCCGCGACGGCGTCCCGCAGCGCGCGCGTCGCCGGCAGGTAGCGCAACAGGTTCGGCTGGCTGTAGACCACGCCGGCGCCCGTCGCCAGCGCGACCAGTTCGTCGAACTGCGCGAGGTCGTCGGGCCAGGCGAGCGAGAGCGCCGCCTTCCCGCGCTCCAGCGCGCGGCGCGCGTAGTCGGTGGACAGCGCGCGGTTCTCGGTCGCGACGATGACCGCGGCGATCGCCGGCGCGGCGATGATCTCGTCCGGCGTCGCGTGGCCCCACCAGGTCCCGCGGCCGTGGCCGTCCTCGTCGTCGCCGGCGGCCCCGGCGGCGAGTAGCACGCCCGGCCGCTCGTTCACCGCCGCCGCCAGCGTCTGCCCGCGCGGCCCCAGCCCGATCAACCCGAAGCGCAGCGGGGCGGCCTCCGGTTCGCTCATGGTCGCCTCCGGCAAATGACGAAGTACGAATGACGAATGACGAATGACGAGCGAGACGATGGGCACGGCGAACTGGCGCCGGACCGGTCATTCCCCGTCGTCTGCCGCAGGTTGGCCCGGCTCGTGGCTCGTGGCTCGTCGCTCGTCGCCGGCGTCGTCCAGTTGGACGACGCGCCCCTCGGCGCTCGACTGCACGGCGGCGAGGGCGAGGGCGACGGCGGCGCGGGCCTCCTCGGGCGGCAGCGGCACCGGCGTGTCGTCGCTGACGGCGTCGGCCAGCGCACGCAGTTCCTCGACGTAGGCGTCGTCCACGTGGAGCAGGGTGCCGAAGTTGAGCGGCTGGCGCAGCCCCGTATCGGCGCGGTACTCGCTGTACGTCACCATCGCCGGATCGTCGGCACGGATCAGCCCGCCGGTCCCGAAGACTTCGAGGTGGTGGTAGTAGGGGTAGCCGTGCGGCAGGCGGTTGACGATCTCCGTCGCGCCGAGCGCGCCGTTGCGGAAGCGGACCGTGATGGTGATGAAGTCGGGCACCTCGCCGTCCGGGTCGGTGATGCGGCTCTCGGCGTAGACGCTCGCCGCCTCGGCGCCGGCGTACCAGCGCAGCAGGTCGGTCTCGTGGACCGCGTTGGTCATCGCCGCGCCGAGCGTGTAGCCCGCCGCGCTGAGCCAGGGCTTGCCCTCCGGCGCCCAGTGGCTCGACGGCAGCCGCAGCACGTCGTACATCGCGCGCGGGCGGCGCTCGTTCTCGCGCACCAGACGCACCTCGCCGATGTCACCCCGGTCGATCGCCGCGCGCACCACCCGGTAGCGCGGCGTGAAGCGCCGGCTGTGGCCGACCATGAACTTCACCCCCGCGCGCCGCGCGGCGGCGATCATCGCGTCGGCCGCGGCGAGCGAGTCGGTCATCGGCTTCTCGCAGAGGATGTGCTTGCCGGCCTCGGCCGCCGCCACGACCTGCTCGCCGTGCAGCCGCTCCGGCGTGCAGATGTCGACGATGGCGATGTCGGGCCGGGCCAGCAACTGATGGTAGTCGGTGTAGTACGCCTCGGCGCCGTACTCGCGCGCGGCCCGCGCGGCCTGCTCGTCGCGCACGTCGGCGACCGCGACCAGGCGGAGGCGGTCGCGCAGCCGGCGGATCGCCGGCAGGTGCGCGGAGTTGGCGATCGTGCCGCAGCCGATCACGCCGATGCCCAGTGGAGGTCTGCGAACGGCGCGCACCATGACGTCCTCCCGCGGCGGGGTCTTCGATTGTCCCTGTGGTGACCTCGCTCTAC
>DASSSV010000781.1:0-6207 GCA_035708265.1 Thermomicrobiales bacterium
GGGGTTGATGCCGCCGGCGCGCAGGCGCTCGACGTAGCCCGGCAGCAGGCGGACGCCGTGCGACGGCGCGCCGCGCAGGTCGGCCTCGACGATCGCGGCGGCGGCCAGCGCGGCGTCTGCGTCCGGCAGCCCCGCCGCCGCGAGGACGTCGCGGCACAGCGCCGCCAAGTCCTCGACGAGTACCAGCCGCTCCGCAGCGTCGCCGCCGTGCTCCGCGCCCGGTCGCCCGCTCGCCATCGCCCGCCCCCACTCAGGCGGCCGCGCGCCGCAGCGCCGCCGCGTTGCGCCGCACCTTCTCCACCGCCGCGACGACATCGGCCAGGTCGGCGTCGGCGCCGAGCAGCAGGTTCTGGGGGAGCCAGACCGCCTCGGCGCAGGCGCGCTCCGTCGCCGGCAGGTCCAGCGCGGCGAAGCGCGTCGGCGGGTAAGCCGGGTCGTAGCCGGTGGCGACGGTGTCGAACGCGCGCTCCACGAAGACCGGCTGGCGGTTGAGCGGGATCGCGTAGCCGCCGCTCGCCGGGATGCCCTCGGCGCGCAGGGCACGCAGAAAGGTGTCGCGGTCGAGGCCGTCGAAGCCGGACGGGTCGTAGCGGAAGAGGTAGAGGTGGTAGGCGTGGGTGGTCGCGCGCGGGTCGCGGCCGAGCGGACGGAGGCCGGGGATGCGCGCCAGCGCGGCGTCGAGGTATTCGGCGGCGGCCTCGCGCCGGGCGACCTGCGCGGGCAGGCGGCCGAGCTGGGCCAGCAGGATCGCGCTCTGCCACTCGGTCAGCCGGTGGTTGCCGCCGAGGAGCGCGTGTTCGTACCACGCGCCGTCGGGCGTCCGCCCGCAGTTGTGGAGCGAGCGGGCGCGCGCCGCCAGCGCCGCGTCGTCCGTCGTGACCATCCCGCCCTCGCCGGCGGTCAGGTTCTTCGACGCCTGGAAGGACCACGTCCCGACGTCGCCGAGCGCGCCGACATGGCGGTCGCGCCAGCCCGCGCCGTGCGCCTGCGCCGCGTCCTCGATCAGCCGGAGGCCGTGCCGGTGCGCGACGTCGCGCAGGCCATCCAGGTCGCAGGGCTGCCCGGCGAAGTGGACGCCGATGATCGCCTTCGTGCGCGCCGTGACCGCCGCCTCCGCCATGGCGGGCACGATGTTGTAGGTCTCGGGGTCGATGTCCACGAAGACCGGCAGGGCGTTGACCTGGAGCACGGCCGAGGCCGTCGCCAGGAAGGTGTAGGCGGGGACGATGACCTCGTCGCCGGCGCCGACGCCGCAGGCGCGCAGCGCGATCTCCAGCGCGACGGTGCCGTTGCTCACGGCGACGGCATGGGCGGCGTCCTGCGCGGCGGCGAAGCGCGCCTCCAGATCCCGCTTCTTGGGGCCTTCGGCGCTCGACCACACCCGCGCGGCCAGCACTTCGTACAGCGCCCGCCGCTCCTCTTCGCCGTACTGCGGCCACGCCGGGAACCGCGCCGTCCGCACCGGTGCGCCGCCCAGGATCGCCAGCTCGGCCATCGTCCCCTCCGGGTGTTGAAGGTTGAAGGTTCAGAGGCTTGGCGGCGGGGTACACCGGTGCTCAACCCACTCGCCTTGAACTTTCCACCTTCAACCTTCAACCCACGCCTCAGCGCTTGAGCTTCTCCAGGAAGTGCTTGCGCGCCTTGGCGACCTTCGGCGCGATCACGATCTGGCAGTAGGGTTGCTGCGGGTTGCGCGCGAAGTAGTCGCGGTGGTACTCCTCGGCCGGGTAGAAGACGGTGTAGGGCTCGATCTGCGTGACGATCGGGGCGTCCCAGATTCGCTCTGCATTCAGCCGCGCGATCGTCCCCTCGGCCGCCGCGCGCTGCTCCGGGTCGTGGTAGAGGATCAGCGAGCGGTACTGCGGGCCGACGTCGTGGCCCTGGCGGTCGACCGTCGTCGGGTCGTGGATGGCGAAGAAGACGTCGAGGAGGTCCTGGTACGAGATCGTCCGCGGATCGTAGGTGATCTGCGCGACCTCGGCGTGGCCGGTCGTCCCGGTGCAGACCTGCTGGTACGAGGGGTTCGCGACGGCGCCGCCGGCGTAGCCGGGCTCGACGCGCTCGACGCCTTTCAGGTCGGCGAAGATCGGTTCGAGGCACCAGAAGCAGCCGCCGCCGAAGGTGGCGACCTCGCGCGGCGCGGCCTGGTCGGTGGACATGGGTTTTCTCCTTTCGAGTGCGGCCCCCCTGTCCCCCAATCCTGGGGGGAACCCACCCCGCACGCCGCGGCGAAATGCGCTGCGGTCAGTCGGGTCGGGCCAGTATGCCCCCGTCCCCCACCGCTATAGCGTTGAAGATAGGTGCCCCCCAGGATTGGGGGGACAGGGGGGCCTTTACCCCCGCGCCTCCGCCAGCGCCCGCGCGATGGTGTCGAGGCGCTGGTCGCGCTCGGCGACGAAGCGCTTGATCCCTTCGAGCAGGTAGTCGGGCGACAGGTGCGCCTCCTCGTAGACCTCGGCCGGGCTGCCGCCGGTGCGCCAGCGGTTGTCGAAGTCGGCCGACATCGCGTACTCGTCGGCCAGCCGGTGCGTCACCCAGTCGCGCATCAGCCGGCGCGAGCCGTTGGTGATGTAGGTCAGGTCGAGCCGGTCGGCGGCGGGCAGGATCTTCTCCTGGTACTCCTTCGGCTGCCGCTTGAAGAGCTCGACGCTGACCGCCGCGACGAGTTTGACGTTCAGGCCCAGCTCGTCCAGTTTCGGCAACAGGTCGATCGTGTAGCGCGTCGAGAGCGTGCCCTGCACCAGGATCGTGCCACCGCGCGGCTGATCGGGCTTGTAGTCGCGGATCAGGTAAGCGCCGCGCGCCGCCTCGAAGTGCGAGGCGATGCCGAGCGCGGCGCGGTCGGGCACCGCGATCGCCGGCCGCGTCAGGTGCAGGATGACGATCGGCGTGTCGGCGGCGAGCGCCGCACCGAGGAGCACCGGCACCTCGTTGTACTCCCACGGGATCACGTTGATGACGCGCCCCTCCGGAAAGAGCTGCGTCACCCCCGGCGAGAAGATGCCGAAGTGCGTGCGGGAGTCCTCGGCCGTCTCCGGGCCGGAGTGTCCGGCCACCCAGAGCACCTTGCCGACCTTGAGCTGGCAGTCCTGCGCGAGCTGGCTGAAGAGCCGCATCAGCGGGTATTGCAGGTACGAGAACGAGGCGTAGGTCGAGTTCGTCGCGTAGAAGCCGTCGAAGTCCGCGAAGGGCGTCGGCGAGAAGTTGACCGTGGCGATGCCGGCGCAGATGCCCGAGTTGGTGAACTCGGTGATCTCCTGCGGCAGCAGCGCGCCCTCGAGGTTCTGCCGCCGGTCGTAGCGCCCCCAACCCTGCATCTCGCCGTACCCCTCGGCGAAGCCGGCGATGTTGGTCGACTCTGCCAGGTCGGCCGACATCGCCAGGAAGAGCGGGCGGTCGTAGTCCTGGCGGCCGAGGCTGTTGACGTAGGCGCCCCACTTGGCGAACGCGGCGCGGTTGGCGACACTCGTCCCCGGCTTGACGTACATGTCCGCGGGGTAGTTGCGGAAGTCCCAGAAGCGCTTGTCGTGGAAGGGGTTGCGGGAGGTGTCGAGCTTGAACCCTGCGATCTCCTGCGGCACCGACTCGCCCAGCTCGACCAGGCGGTCGGCCAGGTAATCGACCAGGCCGTCGTCGCTCGTGATCGCGTCGGCGATGACCTTCAGGTTCGCCTCGGCCTGCGCGCGCAGCGCGGCCGGGTCGCCCGGCGCGGGCTTGCCGAAGCCCTCCCAGGTCACGCCGTACTTCTCGGCGAACTGCTGCCGGCCTTCCCAGAAGAGGTCCGAGTTGAGCTTGTGCGGCGTGCCGTGCGACTTGTAGCCGGTGACGCCGTAGCCGCGCCCCTTGATCGTGCGGAACCAGGTCATGTTCGGCGCGCCCTCGGGGTTCGGCGTCTCCATCGTCTCCAGCAGCGCGCGCGTGACCGCGGCGAAGTCCGACCCCTGCTCGGTGCCGTGGACGCGGAAGCCGTAGGGCTCGAACCACGACGTCGGCGTGCCGTTGACGACGTGGCTGACCGCCATCGCGTCGATGCCGTAGTCGTTCCAATCGATCAGGTAGTAGAGGTTGTCGAGCCCGAGGCCGTGGGCCGAGTTCTTCGTCTCGTGCGCCGCGCCCGGCGTCAGCCCGCCCTCGCCCTCCATCGCGAAGACTTTGACCTCGCCGGCGCCCGCGCGCTTGAGGGCGATCGCCTCGCCCGCGGCGGGCGGCGAGCCGTGGCCCGACGGCCCGGTGTTGAACTTGAGGAAGAGGGTCTTGCCCTCCATCTCGGCGTGGCCGGCCAGGCCGCCGTGGCGGCGGAAGCCGAGCAGGTCGCGCCAGAGGAGTTGCCGCTCGTCGGCCTCCGGCACCGCGTAGCGGGCGTCGCCGGTGCGCTCCCACTTGGCGTGGAGGGCGGTGTTGTAGGCGGCCAGAGTGGCGTAGACCAGCGGGACCGTGTGCCCGGCGACGAGGACGAAGCGGTCGCCGAAGCGCTTCTCCGGGTGACGGATGTCCCAGCGCATGAAGCCGCCGAGGGTCAGCGCGACCAGGACGTGCCGCTTCGAGCGCGAGCCGCCGGGGTGGCCGCTCTGGCGGTAGTTCTCGAAGACGTCGATGAAGTTGTCGATGCAGTCGCCGATCTTCTCCCAATAGGGGAAGACCCGCTCGTACTCGGTCAGCCGGCGATCGAGGTCCGGCCCGACGGTGAGGGTCAACGTGCCACCTCCCCCTTTGTCGCGCCCGCGCGGCGCGTCAAGCGATCCCGCAAGGCGCCGCCCCAGCGCCCGCATCCGCTCTCGCAGGGCGCGTTCCCACGCGGCGGGACGCGGCCCGCCCCGATCTTACCAGGATACTGCTTGCTTGCGAAATCGCGGCGTCAGAGGCGCTCGGCGATCGTCACCAGCGCCTTCAGGAGCACGTCGGTGTCCTCGGGGCGGCCGACGCTGATCCGCAGGTGGTCGGGGAGCGCGCCGTCCCAGTGGACCAGGATGCCGAGGTCGGCCAGGCGGTCGCGCAGCGCGCGCCCCTCGCCGCGCAGCACCCGACAGAGGAGGAAGTTGCCCTGCGAGGGCAGCGGCTGGAGGAGGTTGAGTTTGCGGAGCTGGCGGAAGAGGCGGCCGCGCTCGACCTTGATCCGCATCACTGCCGAGCGGACGTGGTCGAGGTCGTCGAAGGTCGCCTCGACGGCGGCGAGCGCGGCCGCGCTGACGCCGAAGGGCGGCGCGAGTTTCCAGAGGTAGGGCATCAGGTCGGCCGGGAAGACGCCGTAGGCGACGCGCAGCCCGGCCAGCCCGGCCCACGCGTCGAGCGAGCGCAGGACGACGAGGTTGTCGAACTCGCGCGCCAGCGGCAGCGCCGAGCGCTGGGCGAACTCGACGTAGGACTCGTCCAGCACGACCAGCGGCCCGAGGCGCAGCAGGCGCACCAGTTGCTCGGGCGAGGCGGCGTTGCCGGTCGGGTCGTTCGGCGAGGCGAGGGCGATGAGCTTGGTGCGCGTCGTCACGGCGCGCTCGAGCGCGCCCATGTCGAGCCCGAAGTCGGGCCGGCGCGGCGCCTCGACGACCCGCGCGCCGGCGAGCGCGGCGCCCGCCCGGTAGCCGCCGCGGGTCGGCGGCGCGACGACGACCTCGTCGCCGGGGTCGAGCGTCAGGCGGCAGAGGAGGTCCACCAGCGCGCCGGTCCCCGCGCCGAGGAGGATGCGCCCGGCCGGCAGCTCGGTGTAGGCGGCCAGGCGCTCGCGCGCGGCGCGCTGCTCGGGGTCGGGGTAGAGGTGGAAGCGGTCGTAGGCGGCCAGGGCCTCCTGCACGCGCAGCGAGCAGCCGTAGGGGTTCTCGTTCTGGTCGAGCTTGATCAGCCGCTCGACCGGCAGTCCGACCGCCTCAGCCTGGCGCTCCAGCGAGAGCGGCGCGCCGCCCTCCAGCCGCGCCACCGCCTCGCGGACCAGGCGCCGTGTCTCGATCTCGCCCCGCATCGCGCTCGTCCCCACCTCCGTCGGCCGCTCGGACACCGGCGCAATTGTACCATCCCCCCGGGGGACGATCACCGCAGAGGCGCAGAGGACGCAGAGGGACGGGGAGAGAGGACGAACAATGAAGTTGGATGTACGAAGGACGAATTTATATCGTCTTCTCTCTCCCCGTTCTCCGCGCTCTCTGCGCCTCTGCGGTGATCGTACCTACCCGGCGGAGCAGAAGCGCCGGACGATGTCGTAGAGGCAGCGGGTGGCGA
>DASSSV010000782.1:0-7881 GCA_035708265.1 Thermomicrobiales bacterium
GCGAGCGCGGCGACGCGCCGGGGCAGTTCGCCGCCTCGCCGCACGCCTGCTGGCTCGACTCGCGCGGCGACCTCTACGTCGGGGAGGTGACGACGCACGACCGCTTCCAGAAGTTCGTGCGCGTCTAGTGGGGGAGGGGCACGATGAAGATCGCCTACGCCTTCCGGCGCACCGCGTTCTACCCCTACCAGGGCGGCACCGGCTGGGAGATCCCGCCGCCCGAGGTCCGCGCGCGCTACCTGCGGCGCGTGCGCGAGGCCGGCTTCGAGGGGATCGAGGTCGGCCTCGGGCAGGGCGTCGGGCGGGACGAGGCCAGCGTGCGCGAACTGCGGCGCGAGCTGGAGGACGCCGGCCTGCCCTGTGCGGCGCTGCGCGGCGGCGGGGGCTTCGCCGCCCCCCGGCTGGCCGCGCAGAACCGGCAGCGCATGGAAGAGGCCATCCGCACCGCGTCCTGGATCGGCGCGGACCTCGTCAACATGGCGCTCACCACGCCGACCGGCCGTCCTGACGGCCAGCTCGGCGGGGGCGTCGGGCTGCGGACCTCGCCGGGCGCCAGCCGCGTCGCCCGCGAGACCGACTTCGAGGTCACGGCGGGGCACATCCGCGAGGCCGCCGCGCTCGCCGCCGACCTCGGCGTGACGATCTCGCTGGAATTGCACCAGCACTCGATCGCCGACAATGCCTGGAGCTGCCTGCACCTGCTGGAGTTGATCGACCGGCCCAACGTCGGGATCAACCCCGACCTCGGCAACCTCTACTGGCATTACGAGGAGCCGGAGGAGACGCCGGAGTCCTGCATCATCGCGCTGGCGCCCCACACGAAGTACTGGCACTGTAAGCAGTTGCAGCGCCTGCACGTCCCGGAGACCGAGCGCGCCTACTTCCAGCCGGTGCCCTTGCCCGACGGTGAGATCGACTACCGCTTCGCCATCGCCGCGATGCGCGACGCCGGCTACGACGGCTACCTCGCCATCGAAGGCTGCCGCGACGGCGACCAGCTCTACCGCGACGCGCGCAGCGTCGCCTACTGCCGCGAGGTCCTGCGCGACCTCGACGCGGAGGGGCGAGCGAGCGAGTAGACGCGGGCGGCCGGGGCGCGCCCCGGCCGCCCGTGCGCCGCTCAGGGAAGCCGGAGCGCCGCCGCGGTCCCGTTGACCTCGACGACCGTCACCGCGCTGCCGACCTTCGCGTCGGCCGCCGTGCCCGGCTGGTCGCGGTAGATCTTCGTGCCCGAGTCGAGTTTCACCAGCGCGCCGCCGCCCGGCCACGAGACCGTGAGGGTGTTCCCGTCGATCTTGTCGATCGTCGCGTTGGTCATCAGCGCGCCGCCGGGCAGCGGGAACTGGCTGCCGGTGCCCTTCTGCGCGAAGACGTCGATCACGCTGGCGAGCAGCGAGTTATCCCCCTGCCGCTTCGCGGTGATCCCCGCGTACATCCCCGTCTGCAGGTCGCCCGGCGCCATCGCGACTTGCTTGACGTAACTCGTCTTCGGCGTGGTGGCGAAGTGCTGGCCGTCCGCGAGCGTCACCTCATCGGCGGTGATGCTCTGGATCGTCCCGGTGACGAAAGTCGGGAGGGCGCGGGCGGGCGAGGCGCCCGGCGACGCGCTGGCGGCGGACGAGGTCGCGGCGGGCGTGGGCGCGGCGGTCGGCGCGGCGGTGGGCGCGCTCGTCGGCGCGGCGGCCGGCGCGACGGTCGGCGTGGCGGACGACCCGCAGGCGGCGACGAGCAGCATGACGAGGACGAACACGCCGACGGCGGAGAGACGCGGCATCGCGATACCTCCTGCGCTGCGCGGCGGTGGCCGCGCGTAAGCCGGTCGGCCGCGCCGGCGTGGGGAATTCCCTCGCGCGTGGCCGGCGCGGCGGCGGCCCGGCCGGATGGCCCCGACCCGGCCACCACCCACCCCTACGTCGCCGCGGCCCGCGCGGATTGCCGGTTGTCGGGGCGCGTAGGAGGCGTCAGACGCGTCGACGCGGGCTCCGAGTCGAGGACGGGG
This sequence comes from Thermomicrobiales bacterium, assembly GCA_035708265.1. Taxonomy (GTDB): domain Bacteria; phylum Chloroflexota; class Chloroflexia; order Thermomicrobiales; family CADCWN01; genus DASSSV01. Next base: position 2,000 of record DASSSV010000782.1, read on the forward strand.
GGCGCATCGGCGGCCACACGGGGCGCGAGCGGTCAGGCCCAGCCGGTGCGCCGCGCCAGCCACTCGCGGGCGACGGCGCCCTGGGCCGCCTGGAAGGCGCGCAGCGTCGGCAGGCCGGGTGGCGCGGGTTGGAGCGCCTGGTGGGTGAAGAAGCCGGCGATGGCCGCCGCCACCGCCGTCACGGCCGCCGGGTTGGCCGAGCGGGCCGGCGGGTAGCGGGCCAGCAGCGCCTCGGGATCGGGCCCGCCCTGCATGGCGACGCTCGGGGCGAAGAAGGCCGCATCCACCCACGGCGCGCCGGTTCGCGCCGCCGGCCAGTCGACGACCAGCGCCCGGTCGGCGGTCAGCAGCAGGTTGTCGGCGCGCAGGTCCAGATGCAGGAGGGTCGTCCCTCGCGCCGCCGCGGCGGCGGTCGCCTCCAGGTCGGCCGCCGCGGCGGCGTGGCGTCGCGACCAGGCGTCCAGCCCATCCGGCGGCGCGTCGCGCAGGAGCGGCCACCAGCGCCGGCGCATGACGTACCACCCGTCGAGCCCGCCGAGGTCGACCAGCGCGGCCGGCGCCGGCGTGAGGCAGGCCGCGAGGTCCGCCAGCGCGTCGAGCGCGCGGGCCAGGTCCGCCTCCCGCCAGGGGAGGTCCGGTTGGCGGCCCGCGACGTCCTCGAACGCGAGCGCCACCCAGCCCGTCGCCCCCTCGTCATAGGACCAGAGGAGCCGGGGCACGGGCGCCGCGGGCGGGAGCGTCGCGACGATGCGGGCCTCGCGGCGGTGGATGACCGGCGTATCGGGGTTGGGCCGTGGACCGGCCGCTTTCAAGAAGGCGCGCCGGCCGTCGGCCGCGCGCAGCCGCGCGGCGACGCCGGGGGAGAAGCCGCCCGGCTGCGACGTCGCCGCGACCACGGGCGCGCCGAGCCAGCGCTCGATGGCGGCGCGGACGCGCGCGGGGATCTGCTCCCAGTCGAGCCGGACGCCCGATGCTGGCGGCCCGGCCATCATCCCCATCTCCGCGCACGTTCGTGGTCCCCGCCAGCCTGCGGCGGTTCGCGACCGTGTCAGTAGCCCCGCGCCTTGTCCACCACGTTGAGCAGGTCCTCGCCGGCCAGGAAGCGGCGGACGTTCTCGGCGATGATCGCGTAGGCGCGCGGGCCGTACTTCGGCGTCAGGCCGCCGTAGTGCGTCAGCAGGATCAGGTTCGGCGCGCCCCAGAGCGGGTCATCGGGCGGCAGCGGCTCGGGGTCGGGCGTGTCGATCCCCGCGCCGGCGATCGTCCCGTCGCTCAGCGCGGCGAGCAGCGCGTCGCGGTCCACGATCGGCCCGCGCCCGACGTTGTAGAGGTAGGCCGTGCGCTTCATCGCCCGCAACTCCGCCGCGCCGAGCAGCCCGCGCGTCTCGGCCGTCAGCGGCAGCGTCACGACGACGTGGTCGGCCGCGCCGAGCAGGCGGTGGAGGTCGGCGTGCGGGTAGAGGCGGTCGAGCAGCCCCGGTGGCCCCGGATGGTCTGAGCGCCGCCAGGCGACGACGCGCATCCCGAGGCCCCGCGCCTTGCGCGCGAGCGACTGCCCGATGTGACCGAAGCCGAGGAGGCCGAGCGTCTGGCCCTCGACCTCGAACATGCCGGTCGGCCAGTAGAAGCGGTGCGCGCCGTGCTGGTTGAGGATCTGCTCGGGCAGGCGGCGCGCGAAGGCGAAGAGCATCGCCAGCACATGCTCCGGCACGCTGGCGGCGTGGACACCGACGGCCGAGGTCGCGACGATGTCCGTCGCGGCGAAGGCGGGCGTGCTGACCGCGTTCGCGCCCGCGCCGGTCGTCTGCACCCAGCGCAGCCGGGTCGCGCGCGGCAGTAGCCGCTCCGGCACCTCGCCGATCACCGCGTCGGCCTCGCCGATGTACCGCTCCAGCGCGGCCGGGTCGCCCTCGTAGGAGATGAACGTCGCCTGCGGGAAATCGGCCGCCAGTTTCGCGAAGTAATCGACCCCGTCATTGCGCCCCATGTTCCCGCCGACCAGGATCACCGGCCGCCGTCCCACATCCCGCTCCACCGTTCGTCCCTCCCCGGAGTCGTGTGACAATCGCCGGGTGCAGTATCGCAGACGGTAGGCGGTAGACGATAGACGATGGGACCTCGCCGTCATGCACGGGCCGGGGCCTGGCACAACGCCCCGGTGCGGCGCGTCCCAACTTCTCGTGGCCCGCTTCAAATCGCCGTCGCCATCCGCCCTCGGTCCCGGGACGACGCGGAGGTGCGCGGGACGGCTCCGCACAGAGGGGCAGAAGCGTCTCGCCGGGCGTCGCCCCTACTGCCCGCCGCGCCGCACGCCTACCCCCACGTCCTCACGCGACCTCGCGCAGCGCCGCGCGCGCGGCGTCGAGCGTGGCGCGGAGGTCGGCGTCGGTGTGGGCGGTGGAGACGAAGGTCGCCTCGAACTGCGAGGGGGCGAGGTAGACGCCGCGCGCCAGCATCGCCGCGTGGTAGCGGGCGAAGCGCGCCGTGTCCGACCGCTTCGCCCCGGCGTAGTCGGCCACCGGCTCGCCGGTGAAGAAGAGGGTCAGCATCGACCCGACGCGCGTGCCGTAGGCCGGGACGCCGGCCGCGCGCGCGGCCTCGACCAGCCCGTCGCCGAGCGTGCCGCCCTTCTCCTCCAGTTCCGCGTAGACGCCCGGCCGGCGCAGCAGGCGCAGCGTCGCGATCCCGGCGGCCATCGCCAGCGGGTTGCCGGAGAGGGTGCCGGCCTGGTAGACCGGCCCGAGCGGCGCGACGAGTTCCATCAGGTCGCGCCGGCCGCCGTAGGCGCCGACCGGCATGCCGCCGCCGATGATCTTGCCGAGGCAGGTGAGGTCGGCCTGCACGCCGTAGCGCTCCTGCGCGCCGCCGTAGGCCACGCGGAAGCCGGTAATCACTTCGTCGAAGATCAGCAGCGCGCCCGCCTCGCGCGTCACCTCGCGCAGCCCTTCGAGGAAGCCGGGCCCGGGCGGCACCACGCCCATGTTGCCGGCGACCGGCTCGACGATCACCGCGGCGATCTCGCCGGGGTGCTCGGCGAAGGCGGCGCGCACGGCGGCGAGGTCGTTGTAGGGCAGCGAAAGGGTCGCGGCGGCGAAGGCGGCGGGCACGCCGGCGCTGTCGGCCTGCCCGAGCGTCAGCGGGCCGGAGCCGGCCTGCACCAGCAGGGCGTCGGTGTGGCCGTGGTAGCAGCCGTCGAACTTCACCACCCGCTCGCGCCCGGTCGCGCCGCGGGCGACGCGCAGCGCGCTCATCACCGCCTCGGTGCCGGAGGAGACGAAGCGGACCAACTCGATCGAGGGGTACGCCTCGACGACCATGCGCGCCAGCTCGATCTCGCTCGCGGTCGGCGCGCCGTAGCTGGTGCCGTGCCCGGCCGCGTCGCGTACCGCGGCGACGACCTCCGGCTCGGCGTGCCCGACGATCAGCGGGCCCCAGGAGCCGACGTAGTCGAGGTACTCGTTGCCGTCGGCGTCCCAGACGCGGGCGCCCGCGGCGCGCTCGATGAAGCGCGGCGTGCCGCCGACTGCCCGAAATGCGCGCACGGGGCTGTCGACGCCGCCCGGCAGGTAGCGCTGCGCCTCGGCGAAGAGCGCGGCCGAGCGGCTGGTGTCCTGGGTCATATGGTCTGCTCCTTCTCGTTTGGGGGAGAGCCCTCACCCCCGGCCCCCTCTCCCAATTCTGGGAGAGGGGGCTCCCGCGGTCAACAGCGCGGTGTTCGCCCGCGCGACGGGCGGGGAAAAGCGTTCAGCCTATCCCGGCTGAGGGCCAGGAGGGTAGTCGGCACTTCTCCGCGCCACTCCCCCTCTCCCAGGATTGGGAGAGGGGGTCGGGGGTGAGGGCCGCCGGTTCACCCCGCCGGCCCCGCGGTCGGCGGCGGCGCCGGCGCGCCTTCGCGGAGGATCGCCAGCGCCTCGTCGATGTCGGCGGCGACTCGCAGGAAGGCCCAGTCGCGCTCGCGCGGGAGCAGATCGTCCCGCACGGCGGCGAGCAGAGGCTCCCACTCGCGGCCGAGGAGGATCAGCGGGGCGCTCGGGATCAGGCCGGAGGTCAGCAGCGTCCAGACGAGCGCCCACTCGGCCAGCGTGCCGCAGCCGCCGCGCAGGCAGATGAAGGCCGACGCCGGCAGGATCAGGTGTTGCAGGCGGACGAAGAGGTCGCCGACGCGGATCTCTTCGTCGAGCCAGGAGTCGGGCGGCTCGCTGAGGTAGACGTCCATCGTCACGCCGATGGCCCGGCCGCCGGCCCGGCGCGCGCCCTCCGCCGCCGCGCGCATCGTCCCGCCGGAGCCGCCGTTGCAGAGGGTGTAGCCGGCCAGCGCCAGCCGCCGCCCGAGTTCGTAGGCTTGCCGGTAGTCCGGGTCGCCCTCGCGCGGCTGCGAACTGCCGAAGACCGTCACGATCGGGCGCTCGTCATCGCCCGTGCGTTGCCGTGCCGTCATAGCCCCCTACGAGGTTTTCACCGCAGAGATCGCAGAGATCGCGGAGGACGAAGAGAGGACGGGTTGATTCGTACTTCGTACCTCGTACCTCGTACTTCATCCGTGCTCCGTGTGCTCCGCGTGCTCTGCGGCGAGTCGTTCCTTCGCCCAGTTCACCCTTGTCCCAACTCCTGGCGCAGCGCGGCGAGGCCGCGGCCCAGCGCCTCGGTATAGAGTGCGGTGTCGCCGCCGTAGGCGAGGCAGCGGAAGCCGCGGGCCAGCAGGGCGCGCGCGTTGTCGAGGCCGACCGCCATCATGGCCGGGACTTTGTCGTGCCGCGCGCAAGCGTCGAAGAAGCGCTCGATCGCCTGCAGGTAGGTCGGGTGGGTGAACTGGCCGGGGACGCCGAGGGAGTTGGAGAGGTCGTTGTGGCCGATCCAGAGGACGTCGATGCCGTCGACCGCCGCGATGTGGTCCACCTCCTCGATCCCTCGCGCCGTCTCGATCTGCGCGATCAGCAGCACGTCCTCGTTGGCCTGGCGCATCATCGCGACCGGGGCGCCGCCGGCGTAGTCGTCGTGCGCCATGCCGAAGGCGGCGCCGCGCCGGCCCGCGGGCGGGTACTTGGCCGACTGCACGATTGTCCGCGCCTGCTCCTCGCTCTCGACCATCGGGACCATCAGCCCCTGCGCGCCGGCGTCAAGCGGCCGGGACAGGAGATGATACTGCGTCGCGGGGACGCGCACCATCGCCGCGACCTCGGCCGGGCGCGCCGTCGCCAGCAGCGTGCGGATCGTCTCGATGCTCCAGCCGGTGTGCTCCATGTCGTAGATCACGAACTCCGCGCCCGCCGCGGCGGCGAGCCGTGCGATGCCGGTCGTGCCGAACTCGAAGACCATCGTGCCGAGCACGACTTCGCCCGCCAGCAGCCGCCGTTTGACCAGGTTCGGCCTCATCTCTCCCCCTGAATAGTCGTCAGTCGTCAGTCGTCAGCACGCCACGCCTCGCCCGCGACCACTTCTCACTTCTCATTTCTGCCTTCCGCCGCGTAGCGGCGCAACTTCTCTCGAAACGACGGCGACCGGAGGACCGCGCGGTTGACGACGTAGTTGGGCTCGCGGCCGGCCGCGACCGCCAGGATGTTTTCGCAGCAGCTCCGGCCGGTCAGGAGGGTCCACTCGTCGGTCCAGGCGAGGCCGTGCGGCGCGACGATGACGTTGTCGAGCTGCAGGATCGGGTCGGCGGGGTCGACCGGCTCGCGCTCGAAGACGTCGAGCGCGGCGCCCCGGATGCGCCGCTCGCGCAGCGCCGCGGTCAGCGCCACCTGGTCCACGATCGGGCCGCGCGCCGTGTTGATGAGATAGGCGGTCGGCTTCATCAACGCCAACCGCTCGGCGTCGATCAGGTGATGGGTGTCGGGCGTCAGCGGGCAGTTGACCGAGACGTAGTCCGACTCGTGCAGCAG
>DASSSV010000783.1:0-7297 GCA_035708265.1 Thermomicrobiales bacterium
AGGGCGACGCCCGCGCCGATGATCGCGGTGATGGTGACGAACGACCAGACCGTCCCCCAGTCGTAGCGCTGCCCCTCGATCAGCCCGAAGACGAGGCCGAAGAGGCCGGTGGTGGCGAGCGCCACGCCCGGGAGGTCGAGCCGGTGCTGGCGGCCGGGGCGCAGGTCGGGGATGACCAGCAGGGCGAGCGCGAGGGTGAGGATGCCGACGGGCAGGTTGACGTAGAAGATCCAGCGCCAGCCCCAGTGGGTGACGATCAGGCCGCCCAGCGTCGGGCCGGCGACGACCGCCAGCCCGCCGAGCGCGCCGGTCATGCCGAAGGCCGCGCCGCGGCGCTCGGGCGGGAAGAGGCTCGTAATCAGCGGCAGCGACTGCGGCGACATCAGCGCGGCGCCGAGCCCCTGCGCGGCGCGCGCGAGGATGAGTTGGGTCGGGTCGTGCGCCAGGCCGCTCAACGCGGAGGCCGCGGTGAAGACCGCCAGCCCGCCCGCGAAGAGGTTGCGCGGCCCGAGGAGGTCGCCCAGGCGCCCCGACGTGATCAGCAGGACGGCGAAGACGAGGCTGTAGGCGTTGAGCACCCAGAGGATCTGGTCGAGCGTGGCTGCCAGGCCGTCGATGATGCTGGGAATCGCGATGTTGACGATCGTCAGGTCGAGCAGGGTCATGAAGAGGCCCAGGCAGAGCACCGCCAGCACCGCCCAGGGGTTGACGCGCGCGCGGCCGTCGTGGGTCGTCACGGGAAACACCTCCGCATCGGTGGAAGATCGCTCCGCAGCCCCGGTGTGGGGGCTGGCCCGCGGCGCGCAACCCGGTTATCCTTGTAGCGAACGCTCCGGGTGGCGGGCCTCGCGCCGCGGGGCCGGCTCGGGGATCGCGCCCCGGCGGGTGTTGCCGCACCGGCCGGGGCGCCGCGTCTCAGCCCATCGTGCCTCCTCACTCCCGCTCTCACCCGCCGCGCGCCCCTTCCCTCCGGGCGTCGCGCCGGCTATACTCTCATCGTTCAATCATCTCACTGATTGAACGTTTCAACAGTTGAGATATTACCGGGAGGGAAGGCCGATGTCAAGGGGTCCGGCGGACCGCGCGGCGCTGCTCGAGGCGCTCAACCGGGAGTTGCGCCAGCTCAACGCGGCGAACGCCTTCTTCTTCCAGGCGATCGCCGACCGGCTCGGCCTCGACATCAGCGCCGTGCAGTGCGCCAACCTGCTCAATCTGCTCGGCCCACTGACGGCCGGGCAGCTCGCCGAGTTGACCGGCCTGACGACCGGGGCGATCACCGCGGTCGTGGATCGGCTCGAACGGGCCGGCTTCGTCGCGCGCGAGCGCGACCCGCACGACCGACGCCGCGTGATCGTGCGCCCGCTCGCGGAGGCCGAGCGCCGCGCGGGCCCGCTCTTCGCCGGCATGGGTCGGGCGTCGGTCGACCTCTACGCGCGCTACAGCGACGAGGAACTCGCCTTCCTCGCCGATTTCGCCAGCCATGCCGTGCAGATGACGCTGGAGCAGACCGCCCGCCTGCGTGGGGCGGCGGAAACGCCGGCCGGGGGCGGCGACTTCTCGACGCCGCTCGCCGGGGCGACGGAGGGGCGCCTGGTCTTCGAGTCGGGCGCCTCCCGGCTCAACCTGCGCGCCGATCCCGCGTTGCCGGACCTCTACCGCGCCCACTTCGAGCGCGCGGCGCCGGAGGTGCGGGTGCGCGGCGGCGCGGTGACGATCCGCTCCGCCTTCTCCCTGGCCGCGCTCTTCGGTTGGGGCGTCGCGCCCGCCGAGGTCACGCTCAACGGCGCGATCCCCTGGACGATCGAGATCCGCGGCGGCGCGACCCAGCTCACGGCCGACCTGCGCGCGCTCCGTCTCCGCGCGCTCGACCTGATCGGCGGCGTCACCCGCGTCACCGTCTCCCTCCCGGCCCCGCGCGGCGCCGTCCCGATCGGCGTCACCAGCGGCGCGACCAAACTCACGCTCCATCGCCCGCCCGGCGTCGCCGCGCGGGTCGCGGTGGCGGGCGGCTTCACCAACCTGACCTTCGACGGGCGCCGCGCCTCCCCGGTCGGCGGCGACCACCACTGGGAGAGCCCGGACTTCGCGCGCGCCGCCGACCGCTACGACATCCGCGTCACCGGCGGCGCGACGGACCTGACGGTGGACGTGGGAGCGTAGTGACACGGTGCGGAATCGGGTGACCCCCGCGCCATCGCCTGGGCCGGCCACCACCGGGCAAGAGGGAACGCCTAATCGGTCACGGCCTACGCTCCCACGTTCTCACGCTCCCACGCTCCCACGTCACGGCCGCAGCCGCTCGGCGGCGCGGGCGAGCGCGACCTGGGGGGCGGCGCGCTCGAAGGCGATGGCGCGGAAGGCGTCGCCGAGGGTGGCGTCGAGGCGGTCGCGGTCGACGGTGGGGGGGAGGGCGCGGGCGTGGGCCAGCGCGGTGGCGGCCGCGTCGGCGACCGGGCGCTGCCAGGCCGGCGCGGCGTCGAAGGCGTCGGCGCGCATCGGCAGCCAGGCGAGGTCGCCGGCGAGGGAGCGCTGCACCGGTAGCGACAGGAGGTAGCGCGCGAAGGCGAGCGCGGCGTCGCGGTTGGCGGCGGCGCGCGGCACGACGAGCACCTGGCCGGAGACCAGGTGGACCGCGCCGGCCGGCCCGGCCGGGCCCGGGTAGACGGTCAGGTCGCGCAGCCCCGCGTGCTGGAGGAGGGTGCCGGCGACGAGCGCCCAGTTCGGCGCGAACGCCGCCCGGCCGGCGGCGAGCGCGGCGGTGACGGTGTCGATCTGCGCGTCGGGCGCCAGCGGGGAGAGCGCGGGCGCGAGGTCGGCCAGGTAGGTCGCCGCGGCCAGCGAGCCGGCGTCGCCGGGCGCCAGCGGGTCGCCGTCGAAGGCCCAGATCAGTTCGACCAGCGACTGCGCGGCCGGGCGCCCCGTCGCGCCCTGGAGGATGACCTGGCCCTGGCCGGCGCCGTGCAGGGTGCGCGCGATGTCGCCGAGCGCGTCCCAGGTCGCGGGCGGGGCCAGGCCGCGCGCGGCGAGCGCGGGCTGATTGGCGTAGCCGAGCCAGAGCGAGGGGCGCAGCGGCAGCGCGTAGAGCGAGCCGCACGGTTCGAGCGCGCCGAGGAGCGCGGCGATCGTCTGCGCCGGCAGCGCGCCCCGCTGGTCGTCGAGGGCGGCCACCCGGCCGCCGGCGATCAGCCCGCCGAGGTCTTCGAGCGCGATGGCGGCGAGGTCGAGGCGGGCGTCGCCGGCCTGCTGGTCCCCCTGGAGCCAGGCCAGCGCCTCGCTCCCGTTGCCGCCCGCGAGTTCGACGGCGATGCCGCTGTCGCGGGTGAACGCGGGGAGGAGCCGGCCGGTGAAGATCGCCCGCTCGTAGGCTTCGAGCGGGATGAAGGCGCGGATCGTCGCGGCCGGCCGGGCGGCGCGGCCGCAGGCGTGCAGCAGCGGCAGCGCCGCGCCGAGGAGGAGGAGCCGGCGGCGAGTCAGCGCGGGGCCGGCCCCACGCGGAGCGTGGTCGGGACCGGGGCGGTTCATGCGTGGGCGGAGGCGGTCTCGGCCGCGTCGGGCGCGAGGACGTTGGCGAGCGCGAGGTAGCGGTCTTCGTCGGCCTCGATCAGCAGCTTGTGCATCAGGACGATGTCGGCGTCGGGCAGCCAGCGGTCGGGCACGACGCACAGGCGCACCGGCGCCTCGCCCGCGTCGAGCCGCTGGACCGCGCCGCGGCGGCGCGGGATGCGGTAGACCCGGCCGGCGACCGACGGGCTCGGCACCTCCAGGTAGCCGCGCTCGGTCAGTTGCGCGTGCTCGGCCGGCGACAGCACGACGCGCAGGAGTTCCTGACCCTTGCGCTCGGCCTCCCAGCGCTCGTAGGGCCCGACGTAGGGGCCGAGCGGGGCGGGTGGCTTGACGCCCGGCGTCACGCGCGTGCGCCGGGGCAGCGGCGGCGCCAGCAGCGCGCCGGTCAGGAGCAGCAGCAGGACCAGGATCGCCGCGTCGTGGCTCACGGCCCCGTCCCCACCGCCTGCTCGCCGGAGATCGTCTGGCGCAGGTAGTCGGCCAGGTAGTTGGCGAGCGCGTTGAGGCAGTCCCGGCCGCGCGCGGCGTCGGCGCCGTGCGGGTCGCCGAGGATGCCGTTGGCGGTGAGCGCGCGCATCCCCTCGCGGAAGACCGTCGCCTGGGCCTCCGCGTTGAAGTCGCCGACGAAGCCGGTCTCGACGCGCGACATCCGCGCCAGCTCCGGGCGCGTTGCGAGGACGAGCACCGTCTCGGTGTTGCCGGCGTGCGCGCCAGCGACCTCTGGCGTCACGTTGTAGGGCTGCTGCGAGGAGTAGATCACGTCGAGAAAGCCGGCGAGGTCGGTGAAGGCGATCACGCTGGTGCGGCCGATCTTGCCGCCGAGTTCGGCCACCGCCTCCGCCAGCGGCGCGAAGTTGCCGCCGTGGCTCGGCACGAAGTAGACCGTGCGGAAGCCGTGGCGCGCGATGCTGCGCGCGTAGTCCTTGACGACCGCCTTGAAGGTCTCCCGCTCCAGCGAGATCGTGCCGGGGAAGGCCATGTGGTGCTCGGAGCAGCCGAAGGGGATCGTCGGCCCCTGCAAGGCGTCGCCCAGGCGCTCGACGATCGCGGCGACCAGTTCGGTGCCGATCAGCGTGTCGGTCGTCAGCGGCAGGTGCGGCCCGTGCTGCTCGGTCGAGCCCGCCGCGGCGACGACCGTCGTGTAGGTGCCGGCCAGCGCCTCTTGCACGTCCGGCCAGGCGAGCTCTTCCAGTTTGGGGGATCGCGGCATCGTCTCACTCATCGTGCGCCGTCCGCTCCTGGCCGTCGAAGGTCAGTACCAATGTGCGGGCCTGATGCCCGCCCACTTATCTTACCATGCCCGTCCAGCGGGGCGGCGCGGGGCCGTGGGGCGTGGGGCGTGGAGCGTGAGAGCGTGAGGCAGCGGCCGCCCGGAGAGGCCGCGGCGGGCCGGGCGATGGTATGCTAGCCCCGGAGACGGATTGCCGACAGGCGCCAGCCAGGGAGGGCCGAACGTGACGACGATCAAGGGGCCGGACCCCTACGCCATCGCCGAGGAGCGCCTCGCCGCGCTCTTCGCCGGGACCGACGACCTCGCCGCGCTCTACGACGGCGTCTGCCGCACGCTCAACGACGTCGTGCCGACGCACAACTGGGTCGGGATCTATCTGGTCGAGGGCGGCGACCTGGTACTGGCCGCCTGGCACGGGCCGGCGCCGACCGAGCACGTCCGCATCCCGCTCGGGCAGGGCATCTGCGGTGCGGCGGCGTCGAGCGGCGAGACGATCGTCGTGGACGACGTCAACGCTGACTCCCGCTACCTCGCCTGCTTCCTCAACACGCGCGCCGAGATCGTCGTGCCGATCAAGGACGCGCGCGCGGTATACGGCGAGATCGACATCGACAGCGACCACCGCGGCGCCTTCGGCCCGGCCGACCGCGCGCTGCTGGAGGACGTCGCCGGCCGGCTGGCGGCGCGCATCGCCCGCGCCCGCGCGGCCTGAGCCGGCCGTCGCGATCGGCCGGGAGGGACGGGCGGCTGAAGCCGCGGCTTGAGGCGCCTGCCGGCGCACGAAGGCCGCCTCCGCGGCCTGACCACGATCCAACGGCCGAGGCAGGCGTCGTGGCGCGCGGCGGATTCGACCACCCGTCCCCTCGTCACTCGTCACTCGTCACTCGCCGTAGAACTTTTCCCCCTCGCGCGCATTACTCCAGGCAACAGGTACCTCGGAGGGGCGCGGCGCAGCGGCGTCGCGCCCGGCAGATCGATCGCGCGAGGAGGACTCCCATGCGGCGCTTCCCCCGGTTCCGTTTCCGATCCCGGCGACTGGCCTTCGCGTTGCTCGGTGGCGTGGCGCTGCTGGTGGTGGCGGCGATCATCGTTGCGGCCGTGCTGCCGCCCGGCAGCTCTGACGGCGGGCGGGAGCAGGCGGCGAGTCGCGCGTCCCTCGCGGCCAGCGACGCGGGTGGGGCCGTGCCGGCGCCGGGCGTGTCGGCCCAGAACGCGGCGGCCGGCGGGGCGTCGTCGGGGCAGTCGAGCGACCTCGCGCTGCCCGACACGGCGCAGCAGGTCATCAAGACCGGCACCATCGGCCTGACCGTCAAGGATCTGGACAGCGGCATGGCGCAAGTCCGCGCCATCGCGCTCCAGTATGGGGGCGGCGTCCTCCAATCGAACGTCAGCCGGGCGGGTGACGCGCGCGTCGGCGACCTCACCATCCAGGTCGACAGCAAGCAGTTCGACGCGGCGATGGCGGCGCTCCGCCAGGTCAACGGCGTCGTCCAGGTCACGGCGGACCGCACGACCAGCCAGGACGTGACGGCGGAGTACGTCGACGTCCAGGCGCAGATCGAGAACCTCAAGGCGAGCGCGACGCAGCTCCGCGCGCTGATGGACCGCGCGACCAGCACGACCGACATCCTGGCGATCCAGCGCGAGCTGAGCACTGTGCAGGGCCAGATCGACCGGCTGCAGGCCCGCGCGAACTACCTCCAGCAGCACGCCGCGATGTCCACCATCGCCGTCCACCTGGAGCCGCAGGGGCTGCCGACCGCCGCGCCGGGCTGGCGCTTCGCCGAGGTCGTCGCCCGCGCCTGGGCGCGCTCGCTCGCCGTCTTCCAGGGCGTGGCGACGGTGTTGATCAACGTCGCGATCTTCGCGCTCTGGCTGCTGCCCTTCGCCGCGGTCGCCTGGCTGCTCTGGCGGTTCTTCCGCCGCGGCGGCGCCGGCCAGGCGGGCACGCCCGCGGGCGGCTCCCCGGCCGTCGGGTCGTGAGGCGGCGCCGGGCGGCGCGAGCACTCGCGCCGCCCGGCCTCTTCACCTGCTGCCCGGGAAGTCTCGCGCCGGGTGCCTCCCTACGCTCCCGGCGTGCCGGCCAGGAAGGGCGCCACCGCCGCGACGAAGTCGTCCGGGCACTCGGCGTGGATCAGGTGGCCGGCGCCGGGGAACTCGACCAGCCGCGCGGCGGGCAGCGCGGCGGCGAGGAGGTCGCGGCCGTCGTCCGGCAGCGCGCCGCCCTGCGCCGGGTCGGCGCGCAGCACCAGCGTCGGCGCGGCGATGCGGCGGAGCGCGGCGGCCGGATCGTCGTCCGCGTTCTCGCCGTCGAGGAAGGCGCGGAAGGGTCCGTCGGCCGTGCCGATCAGCGCGCGGGCGCTGACCTCGTTGGTCGCGCGGTCGCGCGTGGGGTTCATCGCGGCCAGTTCCGCGACGACCTCCTCGAAGGGCAGCCGCTTGATCGCGAGCAGGTTCTCGAACCAGAGGCGCCGGCCACGCTCGTCCCGGCCGCCGAGCGGC
>DASSSV010000784.1:0-3348 GCA_035708265.1 Thermomicrobiales bacterium
AGGGCAACCGGTCAACGATGGCAGGGCCGGTACCGCCGACTGCCGACTCCCGACTCCCGACTCAGGAGGGGCGCATGAACCAGATCGTCACCCGCTTCGACTCGCCGCCGGCGATCCACGTCACCGGCCTGGGCCGGGCGACCGCCGTGCCGGATCTCGCGCGGGTCGTCCTACGCGTCGACCTCGAAGGGCCGGACCTGGCGCGGCTGACCCGGGAGAACGGCGACCGCCTCGCCGCCGTGGTCGCGCGACTCGCGGCGCTCGGGATCGCCGAGCGCGACCGGCAGACGGCCGGCTTCCGCGTCGCCCCGCGCTACGACCAGAAGCTCCAGCGCCACGACGGCTACCGGGTGGCCAACGGCGTCCGGGTGACGGTGCGCGACCTCGCGCGGCTCGGCGACGTCCTCGCCGCGGGCCTGGAGGCCGGGGCGACCGCCGCCTCCGACATCGCCTTCGACCTCTCGGACGGCCGGCGCGACGAGGCGCTCCGCCGCGCACGCGAGGCGGCGATGCGCGAGGCCCGCGGGAAGGCCGAGCACTACGCATCGCTGGCGGGGGTCGGGCTGGGCGGGGTGCTCTCGATCGTGGAGGGCGCGGCACAGCCGGGCGGCTGGAGGCACGCGGCCATCGCGATGGCCGATGCCCCGCCATTCGCCCGCGTGCCGATCGAGGCCGGGGAGAGCGAACTCGCGGTGACGGTGGCGGTGGACTACCGGATCGAGTGAGCGGGCGGCGCCGTCAGAAGAGCGACAACTGCTTGACCGGCTGGCGCGCCTCCTGCGCCGCCAGGTCGCTCGTCGCCGTCAGCGGCGGGAAGGCGTGGTCGAACGCCAGGTCATCCTCGTAGAGGTCGGCGAAGCGGGTGGCGGCGTCGCGCAGCCGGCGCAGCAGGTAGGTGACGTCCTCGTCGCCGCGGTAGTCGGCGATCGTCGCCAGCGAGCCGTCGGCGCGCTGGTAGACCTCCAGCCGCTCCCCGACGCGCTGCCCGCGCGCCACCGCCGCCAGGCGCTTGTTATTCTCGCTGCTGAAGGTCTTGTCGGTGATCGTCTCCCAGCGGCAGAACTCGCGCGGCGCCAGCCGGTGCTCCTGAATCCGCCGCGCCGTGGCGAAGTAGAGGTCGCGCACGGCGTCGCGCGAGCCGGCGACGAAGCGTTCCGCCGCTTCGGCCAGGAAGGCGCGCAGGAAAGGCTCGTCGCGCCGGCTGCGGAGGCTGCTGCCGCGCAGGACCAGCGCGCCTTCGTAGGACTTCAGCGCGTAGGTCTTCGTCTTCAGCGAGATCATCCCCGCGTAGCGGCCGTCGAACGCGAGGTTGATCCCGCGCGGCAGCGTGCGGCCGATCACCGCGACGTAGGCTTCCTCCGCCTCCTGGCCGGCCACGCCGGGCGGGGGGACGAAGTAGACGCCGTCGGTGTCGACCTCGATCACTCGCGCGCCGGTCCGCTCCAGTTCGGCCATGACCTGCTTGATGAGGTCCTGGCCGCGCAGCGTGATCCGCTCGGCGGCGGCGTAGTCGTTGAGGATGCCGCGGCCGTAGCCGAGGTAGCCGTAGAACGAGTTGATCAGCACCTTGAACGACGACTGCAGACCGTGCCAGTAGGCGCGCTCGGCGCCCGTGCCGGTGCGGGCGCGCTCCTTCGCCGCCAGCCGGCGCGCCGTCAGGGTGCGCAGGAGCGGCAGGAGGACGCCGAGGCGGTCGCTGGCCGACCCGATCCCCTCGCTGAGCATGATCGCCGGGTAGAGGCTCTCCACGTCGCACTTCACGACCGGGTGGAAGACGCCGACGGCGCGGACGTCGCTGTAGCCGCCGGGGTAGGCGCGGGGCGCCTCGGGCTTGGGCAGCGCCGCGCCGGCCGCGAGGTACGCGCGCAGCACCAGCGCGTTCACCTTCTCCCCGGTGCCGCCGGTGGCGACGCTCTGGAAGGAGCGGGGGAGGATCTGCGTCTGGTAGAACTCGGTCGGCGCCGTCAGCGCGGCGAGCGCGGCGACGTCGCGAACGTCGTCGAGCGCGTAGCGGACGATCGCCGCGCGGTCAGTGTCCCAGGTCGCGCCGATCGCCGCGCGCGCGACGAAGGTGCGATCCTCGCGCTCTAGCCCCAGCGCCGCCACCGACTCCTTCAGCCCGTAACTGGTCATCGTCCCGGCCGCGTCGTAGCGCTGGATCTGCTGGTAGGTATCGAGGACGTGCCGTCCGTACACGTAATGCGGGGTGTACGGAACGGCGCGCGCCCCGAACTTGACGCGCTGGTTGTTGCCGCCAACGACGACCGCCGAGCCGTCGCGCCCCCAGGTGAGGGGCACGCCGGTGGCGGCGGCGCGCGCGAGCAGGTAGGGCAGGTCGAAGTTGTAGAGGTTGTGGCCCTCGATCACGTCGGGGTCGAGCGCGGCGATGCGCGCGTTGAGCTCGCGCAGGATCGTCGCCTCGTCCGCGCCGTCCGCGCCGATGGCCTCCTCGTGGCCGCGGTTGGTGGCGATGGTGACGAGGAGGACCGCGGCGTCGGGCGCGGCGGGGTCGAGCCCGGTCGTCTCGATGTCGAGCTGCAGGCGGACCAGGTCGTCGAAGGCGAGCCCCTTGAAGAGCGTCTTGCCGGTCGCGGCCAGGAACTGATCGACCGGCCCGCGGAAGCCCAGCCAGTCGCGCCCGGCGTCGCGCAGGAGGTCGCGTGCGGCCAGGAAGGCGGGCCAGTGGGCGAAGCGGACGAGGTAGCGGTACGGCGCGTCGCCGGCGAGGGTCGTGACCGTGTGGGCGTCGGCGAGCCGGGGCCAGGCGGGCTCGTGGTCGAGCAGCAGCCAGGGGGTGAACGGTTCCACCGCGCTCGTCACCGCGGCGTCGCGCGCGGGGCGGCGGTAGACGCGCATCGTGTCGCGCCCGGCCTGCTCGACGGCGACGATGCCCGGCGCGGGGTCCGCCCCGTAGAGGAGGCGGTCGAGCGAGGCGGCGCCCGCGTCGGCGTCGGGCGGCGGGCTGGAGGGTGCGCTCACGGGCAACTCTGATTCACGGCTGGCCGAGGGTCCGTACAACTCATGGGAAGTATAGCAGCCGGGCGGGGCCGCGCGGAAGTACGAAGGACGAGGTACGAAGTACGAATTAACGCCTACCCGAACCCTGGTTCGTACTTCGTACTTCGTACCTCGTCCTTCGCGCGATTGGCCTGTCCGTATGGGAGCCCGGGCCGCGCCGGAACGCTCGCTGATCGTCCCGCGGACATCAGGACCATTGGACTATTGTTGGGCCCGCGGGCCGCCTCCTAGAATGGCTGATAGTGACAGGGAGTCCGGCGTGGGACGGAGAGCGCGCGGCGCGCCGTCGCCGGGGAGTGTGCCCTGTGTCGACGGGAGAAGCGGGCGGCG
>DASSSV010000785.1:0-3521 GCA_035708265.1 Thermomicrobiales bacterium
CCCTGATCGCGCACAGCTGCCAGGTGCCCGCGCCGCTCGCGCGCCTGCCCCTGTCCGGCGAGGAATGCCTGCGCCTCGTGGGGTACGGTCGCCCCGGCGCCGAGCGCGCGCTGCACTCGACGGACAATCGCGTCGTCATGATCGCCGAGGCCAGGATCCAGCTCGACGAGTTCCACGTCTACGAGGTCCTCGTCCCGCCATTCTTCCGGACGACGCCCGGTCGGCGGCGCATCGCCGTCACCTTGGCCTTCGACCCGCCCGCCCGCCACCGCAACGCAAGGTATCTCGGTAGCAGCATGTACTTCCGCCTCTTGCGCAACTGCTCCCTTGACGCGATCGTCGCCGCGTTCCGCCGGCCCGACGCCGGAGACCGGAAGGCAAAGCTGGAGCTCCGGTGGAAGACCCAGCTCATGACGGGCGCCGCGCACCGCGACGCCGGCACGTTGCAGCGCGGCGGCTGGACGATCCGCCGCAAGCCCGACCACCAAGAGGGCGAGCCGCTCCACCTCGTCGTCGTCAGCGAGCGCGGTTGGTGACGGAGGGCCGATGCGTCCCAAGCCTACGCGATCACCGTCGGCCTGGAGCACTGCACCAAACCGCTCGGGCTCTACGACGCGCTCCATCAGCATGGGCTCGACGCCTAACACCGCTCTCGGATGGAAATCTGGTATATTCGGCGGTGAGGAGGCGCCGTCGATGCGTGCCTTGGCGATCCCCTGGCCGGTCGAGGAGTTGGAGCGCCGCTACCGCACGGCGAAGAGTGCGCTGGCGGCCAAGCGCTCTCAGGCGCTCTGGCTGCGCAAGAAGGGGCTGAGCGCGGCCGCCACGGCGGAGGCGGTCGGGATCACCACCGAGACGCTGCGCCAGTGGATCAAGCGGGCGGCCACCGAGGGGCTGGACGCCTGGCGACGCGCAAGGCCGGCTCGGGGGCCAAGCCGAAGCTGACCGCCGCCCAGCGGGCGCGGGTACTGGCCTGGGCCGACGCGACGCCGCGCGCGCCGCTGGCCGCGCTGCGCCGGCGGATCGCGCAGGAATGGGGCGTCGCCCTGAGCGCGACGCAGGTCTGGGCCTTGGTGCGCGGGCGGGGCTTCCGCCGGGTCGTGCCGCGCAAACGGCACGATCAGGCGGACCCGGCCGCGCAGGCCGCCGCCCGAAAAAACTGAGCGTGCTGGCGCGGTACGTGGCGACGCTGCCCGCGACCCACCTGCTGTTCGACGACGAGGCGTGGTGGGGCCCGACGACGGCGGTGGGCAAGGTGTGGGCGCGCGGGCCGCGGCCGACGCTGGCGGTGAGCGGGGGGCGCTCGTGGACGCCGGTGATGGCTGCCGTCGAGCCGGCCACCGGGCGGCTGGTCGGCCTGATCGCCGGCCGTTTCGACGCCCGCTGGTTCGGCTATTTCCTGGCCGAGGTGGCGACGGCCTACGCGGGCGAGCGGGTCGTCTTGGCGGTGGACCGCGCCGGCTGGCACACCGCGCGCGACCCGGTGGTGCCGCCCACCGTGATCCTCTGGTTCCTGCCGCCGCACGTGCCCGAGCTCAACCCCGTCGAGCAGGTCTGGGCCTGGCTGCGCGCCCGCCACACCCGCGGCGCACTCTTCCGCCCTAATCGCGGCCCTGTGCCGCGGGCTCAACGCGCTGGCGGACGACCCGGCGCGGCTCCGCTCCCTCACCGGTGGCCCCGCCGGGCCCCAGCATGACAGGCTTTCAGCCTAAGTCGGTATCAGGCCCTTGCGCCGCACCGACGATACCATCGGGCGACGCCGCGGTGCCGGACCGGTGCCGCCCCCGCGGATCCAGGTACACTTGTATAGTCGGAGGGATGGTCGCCCGCCGGCGAGACGGCTGGTCAAGTAGTGCGAGGGCCGGCAATCGGCTACCCGGTTTCTCCGGTCCCGATCCGCGATTCCGGCCCGTGTAGCTGAGCCCGGACAGAGCAGCCGCCTTCTAAAGGGCGCCACCGATTTCCCTGTTGCCGCAACAAAAAAGGCCCGAGGCCGCCGGCGCGACACGCCCGCCCGCGGCCCCCAGGGCAGTTTCCAGGACAGTTTTCACGCCGGGTCAGCCGGCGCCTCCCCGTCGCCCGCGCCCCCCACGCGTGACTCCTCGCTCCAGAGCAGCGCGCCGAGGCACCGCGCCGCGTCTCGGCCCATCGCCGGGGTGTAGTGCTCAGGGTAGTCCGGATGTCGCCGTGCCCCAGCCGCTCCTGGATCACCTTCATCGGCACCCCCGTGGCGGCCAGGATCGTGGCGCTGGAGTGGCGCAGGGCGTGGGAGCGGACGTTCGGCAGCCTCGCGCGCCGGACGAACGTCTTGAAGGAGGTGACGACGTTGCGGTGGCGCTGCGGGCAGCCGCGGGTGGCAGGGGTTTGCCCCCGGCGAAGATCGACGCCCAGGGCACCGGCAATCAGCGGCCGTAGGCGCTCGCCCGCAGCGCCACCTCGGGGGCGACGGCGCTGAAGGAGGCGGGCAGGCGGTGATAGGCGTGGAGCGCGAGTGGCAGACGGCGGACGTGCGCCCCGGCCGCGCCAGCGAGCGCCGGTACGCCGTGCTGCTGCACATGCGCTGAGATCCGGCGGCAGCCTCTCCCTTCGTCCGCGCCTCCCGGATCGGGCGCGTATCCCTCGTGACTGCGGCTCGACCCGGGGCGCTCAGGTCGCCTGCTCCGCCGCCGGGGCGGCGGGCTGCTCCTCCGCCGTGACCGCGACGGCTCGCCGCGGCCGGCCGCGCTGGTCGCGCGCGAAGGCGCCGATGTACACCGCCAGCCCCAGCAGCAGGAAGGCCCCGTTGGCGGCGAAGGCGACGTGGTAGCCGCCCGCGGCGACGATCGCCCACCCCGCCAGCACGCTCCCCGCCGCCCAGGCGCCATTGAAGGCCGCGCTCCTGAGGCTGTAGACCGCGGCGTGCCGGCCGGGCGGGACCACGGCGGCGATGAAGGTGGAGTCGACCGGCCAGGCCATCGCCAGCGCGACCGCCCGCACCCCCACCGCCGCGCAGGCCAGCGGCAGCAGGGGCAGCGCCAGCAGCGCCAGCACGAGCGGCAGCGCGGTGAGGCGCAGGCTCGCCGACGTCGGCAGGAAGCCGTGGCGCCGCGCCAGCCGGGGCGCCGCCAGGCTGAGGAGCGCGCCCACGCCCCCGCCGAGGGCGAAGACCGTGCCGGTCGTGCCGGGGTCGGCGCCGAGGGCCTGGAGGTAGACCGCCGCGAAAGGGTCGAACGCCGCCCCGCTCAGGCTGAAGCAGACCCCGACCGCGACGAAGGCCGCTACCGGCCCCCACCCGTCCCGTGCGGGCGGCGACGCGGCGGCGCGCGCCGGGGCCGGGGCGGGGGCGCCGGGCGCGGGCCGGCCGATGCGCAGCAGGGGCGGCAGGCCGGCCGCGAGCAGCGCCACCCCGACCAGCAGCGTGGCGCGGTAGGGGGCCGCCGCGTCGGGCGCGGCGCCTACGCCGAGCAGCGCGGGGAGGTGGCCGCCGACGTGCGCGCCGAGCATCAGCGCCGCCGACAGGAGGGCGTAGGTCGCGGCCACGG
>DASSSV010000786.1:0-10825 GCA_035708265.1 Thermomicrobiales bacterium
GCGGGCGGCGCGCGCCTCACGCGCGAACTGGCCCTCGTGCGCCACGCCGCCGCGGAAGTCCTGCCGGCCGCCGCACGCGCCTTCACGGACGCCGTGCGGGCGGAGGCGACGCGCGCCGGCGTGCAGCCGGGCGGCGGCGACGGGGCGGCCGCCCCACGTGGGGGCCGGGCCCTACGTGGGGAGAGGCGCGGGCGTGGCAACAGCCAATACTAGTTCGGGGGGACGTATGAGCGCGACACAGCCCGCGCCGCTCTTCGGCGCGAACGTCGACCCGTCGGCGCGCGAGCCGCGCGAGCCGTTCGAGCGCGCGCGGCTCGCCGACGACCTAGGGCTGGACCTGATCGGCGTGCAGGACCACCCCTACAACCCGGCGTTCCTGGAGACCTGGACGCTGGTCGCCGCGCTGGCGACCGCGACGCGGCGCGTCCACGTCCTCACCAACGTGCTCAGCACGCCGCTCCGCCCGCCGGCGATGCTGGCGAAGGCGGCGACCACGCTCGACGTGCTGACCGGCGGGCGCGTGGAACTCGGCCTGGGGGCCGGCGCGTTCGAGCGGGGGATCGTCTCGTTCGGCGGCGCGTTCGGCTCCCCGGCCGAGCGCTACAAGGCGTTCAAGGAGTCGCTGGAGATCATCCGCGGGATGTGGGCCAGCGCCGGCGGGACCTTCTCGTACGCCGGTGAAGTCCACCGGCTCGACGGCGCGCAGCCGGGCCCCGCGCCCGCCCACCCGATCCGCATCTGGACCGGCGCGCTCGGCCCGCGGATGCTGCGCCTGACCGGCAGCCTGGCCGACGGCCTGCTCGTCTCCAGCACCTACGTCCGCACCGAGCAGTTGCCGGAGTTCAACCGGCTGCTCGACGAAGGCGCGGCCGCGGCCAGGCGCCCGCCGACCGCGATCCGCCGCGGCTACAACGTGATGGGGCTGATCGAGGACGGGAACGTGCGGCTGCGCGCGGGGCGCCCCGGCCTCCTCGCCGGCCCGCCCGGCTGGTGGGTGGACGAGCTCGTCCGCCTCTACCGGGATCTGCGCCAGGACACCTTCATCTTCTGGCCGGTCGCCGGAGACGAGCGGCGGCAGGTCGAGACCTTCGCGCGGGAGGTCGCGCCGGCCGTCCGCGCCCGGCTGGCCGGCGCCGCGCAGGACGAGCACGCGCCATGACCGACCAAAGGAGACTCGTGCCGACGCGCGGCTCGCATGCGGCGCGGGGGCGCTGACATGGCTCGGGAGCGCGGGCGAGGCGCAGGGTGGCGGGCGTCAGTCCCGGCGTGGCGGTTGCGTCGGGGCCGGCTCGTCCGTCCCCGCCAGGTGGGCGTTGTCGCAGAAGGGCAGCCGCTGGGAGCGTCCGCAGGTGCAGAGCGTCGCACGGGTGGCCTCGGTCGTCGCGCCGTCTGCGGCCTCGATGCGGAGATCGCCGCGGACCTCCAGGCGGCCGTCGGGCAGCAGGCGGAGGGTGGTGGGCGTCTCCGGCCGCTCGTCTGGCCCGTCCGCCAGGTGGTAGCGCAGCGCCCCCGACGGGCAGCGCCGGATCACGGCGGCGACCTCCGCCGCGGTCGCGTTGCCTGGCTGCACCCACGGCCGCTTGCTCACGTCGAACACGGCGGGCAGCCCGCGCACGCACTCCGCCGCGTGGATGCAGCGGGCGGGGTCGTAGTAGACGGTGATGTCCGGTGCGGTGTACGCCTTCCCGCGCGTGTCCATTCCCCCCCTCCCGCGCGACCGCCGTCACGAGACCAGGCGCCGGTAGCGGTCGGGCACCAGGTCGCGGTACTCCGGGTGGCGGCGGATGTAGGCGGCGACGAACGGGCAGTACGGCACGACTTCGGCGCCCTCGGCCCGCGCGGCGTCGAGCGCCGCCCGGATCAGCCGGCTGGCGACGCCCTGACCCTGGAGCGCGGGCGGCACCTCGGTGTGCGTGAAGGTGATGCGCCCGGGCGTGCGGCGATAGGCGGCGATGGCGAGGTGCTCGCCCACCCCCGCCTCGAAGCGCCCGGCCTCGGGGTTGTCGCGGACCTCGAAGGCGCCATCGGCGAGGGCCATCGACCGCTCCTTTCCGGCTCGCGCCACTATAGGCGTCGCAGAGACGGCGCGCAAGCACGGTGCGGCCGGCGGGTACGAGTTGTCGTCTTGCGCGAGTGGGCGTGGGGACAGGCGATTGTCATGGTCCTGTAGGGGCCGGCCCCCGTGCCGGCCCGCGCTCCCGGCCGACTGCCTGCCCGGCGAGACAGCCCCGCCCCAGGCCGGGTGCCGCTCCGGACGCCGGTCTGCCAGGAGACCGGGCCGGCACGGGGGCCGGCCCTACCAGGCCGCGGGTATACCAACACACGAGGCAATGGGATGGGGCCCAGCCCGCGGAGGCGGGCTTCGTGGCGGCCCGCGGGCCGCCGATAGGCGCGACTTCAGTCGCCACCACGCCCGATGGCCGGGAATAGACCGCCCGCCCACGGCGTCTACCAGTGCAGAGAACGGTTTAGCGCTAAACAAAGGCTCGACATGGAACAGCGACTCCTCGGCATCCACCACGTCTCGGCGATCGCCCGCGACCCGCGGCGCAACGTCGAGTTCTACACCGGCGTGCTCGGGCTGCGCCTGGTCAAGCGCACCGTCAACTTCGACGCGCCGCAGGGCTACCACCTCTACTACGGCGACGACACGGGCACGCCCGGCACGCTGCTGACCTTCTTCCCCCTGCCGCAGGCGAAGGACGGGCGGCAGGGCGTCGGGCAGACCGCGGCGGTCGGGCTGGCGATCCCGCCGGCGTCGCTCGGCTACTGGCTCGCGCGCTTCGTCCGCCACGGCGTCCCCCACGAGGGGCCGGCGACGCGCTTCGGCGAGCGCGTGCTGGCCTTCCGCGACCCCGACGGCCTCGCGCTCGAACTGGTCGCGAGCGCCGGGGCGGCGGCGCGGCCCGGCCGGGACGGCGGGCCGGTGCCGGCCGAGCACGCCATCCGCGGGCTGCACCACGTCACGCTCTGGGAGGAGGACGGCGCGCGCACCGCCGCGTTCCTGACCGACACGCTCGGCTTCCGGCCGGTCGGGGAAGAAGGCGGCCTGACGCGCTACACGACCGGCGACGGCGGGCCGGGCGCGCTGGTCGACGTCCGCCACGCGCGGGGCTTCTGGCCGGGCGTCGTCGCGGCGGGCGCCGTCCATCACGTCGCCTGGCGCGTCGCCGACGGGGCGCGGCTGGCGGACTGGCGCGAGCGGCTGGTCGCCGCGGGGCGCGACGCCACCGACGTGCGCGACCGCCTCTACTTCCGCTCGGTCTACTTCCACGAGCCGGGCGGCGCGCTCTGCGAGCTGGCGACCGACGGCCCCGGCTTTGCGGTGGACGAGCCGCCGGCGCACCTGGGCGAGACCCTTACGCTGCCGCCCTGGCTAGAGGGGCGGCGGGCGGAGATCGAGCGCCGCCTGCCGCCGCTGGATCTTCCGAACCCGAACGATGAGGATACGACCATGAACCGGACCGACCTCGGCTTCGTCCACCAGTACGTCCCCGCCACGGCGGCCAGGCGGCCGACGCTACTCCTGCTGCACGGCACCGGGGGCGACGAGACCGACCTGCTGGACCTGGGGCGGGCGCTGGCGCCGGGCGCGGCGCTCCTCAGCCCGCGCGGCAAGGTGCTGGAGCAGGGGATGCCGCGCTTCTTCCGCCGCCTCGCCCCCGGCGTCTTCGACGTGGCCGACCTGCATCGCCGGACGGAGGAACTGGCGGACTTCGTCGGCGCGGCGGCCAATGCCTACGGCTTCGACGCGGGCGACGTCGTCGCGGTGGGCTACTCCAACGGCGCGAACATCGCCGCGAGCCTGCTGCTGTCGCGGCCGGGCCTCTTGCGGGCGGCGGTCCTCTTCCGCCCGATGGTGCCGTTCACGCCGGAGGCGCCGGCCGACCTCACCGGCACGCCGGTCTTGCTCCTGGCGGGGCGGGCCGACCCGATCGTCCCCGCGGGCGAGGCCGAGCGGCTGGCCGCGCTGCTCGGGGACGCCGGGGCGGACGTCGCGCTACACTTCCAGCCGGGCGGCCACGGGCTGACGCAAGGGGACCTGCGCGCGGCGGCCGAGTGGCTACGGCGGCTGGATGGCGGCGGCGCGTGAGCGCAGGCCGGGCAAGGTGGGGACGGGAGCGGCTCGTTCCTGGGAGGGGACCCGATTCACGGTGGAGGGCTAAGGATGCTGGAACTGCGGCGCTGGTTGCCGGGGCTGGAGCCGTGGGACTACGAGGGCGTGACCATCTACGGCCCGGTGTCGGGCGACGAGCTGGACGAGGGAATCGCGAGCCTCGACGGGGACGAAGCGGGCGAGTATCCCATCATCCAGCAGCTCATGCTGGCTGCCCGGCTGGCGATTGACGAATGGGAAGGCGACGAGGAGCGGGCGGAGGCGCGGCGGGCGCTGCGGAGGGACCCGCTGGCGAAGGAGCATCCGGGGCTCCCGACCGTCCGCGCCATCTTCGACGCACTCGATCCGCCGCGGCACCTCTTCTCGCCCAACTTCCTCGCGGACGCGCCATACGACTACTACCTGCTCACCCTGCGCGACGCCGACCTGCATTGCATCTTCCTCGATGACACCAACAGCGGCTCCGACATGCTCGGCTTCATCGACGGCCGCGCGTCGCTCGACGAGGCGGTCACGGGCGCGGTCGGCCTGCTGGAGCGCTGGTTCCGCGAGGAGAACACGATCGGCGTGCCGGAGGAGATCCGCTACGGGCTGCTCGACCGCCTGCGGGTAGAGGCGATCCTCCGCGCGTCGCCATATTTCGAGGAATCGCGCGCGCAGCTCACCGACGGGGCGTGGGAAGAGACCATGCGCGGCAGCGAGTGAAGCCGGCGCGGGGGCCGCGGCGCTGAAGCCGCGGCTGGAGACGGCTGCGCCGCCACGAAGCTCGCCTCCGCGGGCTGGGGCCGCGCTTCGCGGTTTCGACTGTCGGCCCCCATGTCATGACGACGCGCCGCTTCGGCCGCCTCCCACTTGCCCGCGCGGCCGGGCGGCCCTATACTCCCGCCGATGGACGGGTGCGAGGGGACGGCCGCTACAGACTGCCCCGCGTCAGCGTGCCGGCGCCCACGTCGGGTGGCCGGCGTACGGCTGCGCGCGGGCGCCGGGTGGCCGGCGCTCCTGACCGCGCTCTACGGCCTCGCGGCCGTCGTCGCCACCTGGCCGCTCGCCGCGCGCGCCGGCGACGGCGTCGTATCGCCGATCGACCCGGTCGACGGCGTCTGGCGGGTCGGCTGGGCGCAGCAGGCGCTGCTGCACCGGCCCTGGGCGCTCTTCGACGCCCCCGTCTTCTACCCATTCCCGCACGCCTATCTTTTCGACGAACTCCTCTTCGGGTCGGCGCTGCTGACGCTGCCGCTCCGCCTCGTCACCGCCAACCCGGTGCTGCTCTACAACCTGGCGGTGCTGGCGAACCTCGTCCTCAGTGCGCTGGCGATGTTTGCGCTGGCCCGGCGCCTGGGCGCCGGCCGCGTGGGCGCGTTCGCGGCCGGGCTGATCTACGCCTTTGCGCCGCTCCACCTCGCGCACATCGGGCACCTCGGCCTGCTGGCGAGCGGGTGGTTCCCGCTGGCGATCCTGCTGCTGGACCGCCTCTTCGCAACCCCGCGCTGGCGCGACGCCCTCGCGCTCGCCGCCGTCCTGGCGCTGCAGGCGCTCTCGGCGCAGTATTACGCCCTCTACCTGGTCCCGGTGGTGGGCGGATTCGTGGCGCTGCGCACGGCGCAACTAGCCCGGCGGCGGCGCTTCCCCGGCCCGGCCGTCTGGGGCAGGCTCCTCGCCGCGGGCGCGCTGGCGGCGCTGCCGGTCCTCCCCTTCGCGCTCGGCTACCGACAGGTGCAGGGCGACTACGCGGTCGCGCGGACGATCGCGCAGAACGCGCACTACTCGGCCAACGTCCTCAGCTTCTTCACCGCCGACGGCCAGAACCTCGTCTGGGGGCGGGTGACCGCGCCGCTGCGCGCCTACGGCACCTACACCTTCGAGCGCAACATGTTCCCGGGGCTGGTCGCGCTGCTGCTCGCCGCGGTCGGCCTGGCGGTCGCGTGGCGCCGGCCGCTGGCGCAATACCTGGCGCTGCTCGCCCTGGGCAGCGCGATCCTGGCGCTCGGCCCGCACCTCTACCTCACCGCCGACCCCAAGAGCCAGGTCTTCGCCTACCTGCCCTACCGCTGGCTCTACTACCACGCGCCCGGCGTCAGCTCGATGCGCGTGCCGGCGCGGATCGGCGTCCTCTTCCTCCTCGGCGTCGCCGGGCTGGCGGCGCTGGGCCTGGACGCGCTGCTGCGGCGCGCCCGCGCCTGGCGCCCGCCGCGCGCCAGGGCGCTCGCGGGGCTCGTCGCGGCGGTCGCGATCGGCGCGATCGCGCTGGAGTCGCTCAACGCGCCCTTCACGTTCCACTCGCTCCCGACGGGCGACCGGCTGCCGGCGGTCTACACCTGGCTGGCGGCGCAGCCGCCGGGCGTGGTCCTCGAGCTGCCACTGGTGATCCCCGACCACGACCGCGAGTTGACCATCAACAACCGCTTCGAGTACTTCGGGCTCTACCACCACCACCGGCTGATCAACGGCTCGGCCAACGTCGTGCCGAAGGGCTACCGGGCGCTCTACGAGGAGTGGCGCCGCGGCCCGACGGCGCGCGCCCTAGCCATCGCGCAGGGGCTCGGCGTGGCCTACGTCGTGGTCCACGCGGACCTCCTCGACGCCGACCGCGCCGCCTTCGCGCCCGCCGCCTTCCGCGCGTTCGGCGACCAGGCGACGCCGGTGGCGACCTTCGGCCCCGACGCCGTCTACCAGGTCAGGCCGGCCGGCCGCTTCGCGGAACTCCGCGCCCTGATCCCGCGCGACGCCACGGTCTATCTCTCGCGCGCCGACCCGGCCGGGACCGGCGCCTACGCCGCGATGCTCGGGCGGGTGCTGCGGGGCAACCGGCTCTACACGCGCCTGCGCGTCGCCTACGACGTGGACTACGCCGGCACGCCCACGCCGGGCGCGGCCTACGACTACGCCGTCCTCTACCGGGGCGAAGACCCCGCGGCGGCCGGCTTCGCCGGGGCGACGGTCGTCTGGCAGGACGACGTCGTCCGCGTCTACCGCCGCGGCGGGTGAGGGCCGCCGGGCGGCATCCGGCGACGACCGTGCCGACGACCGCCATCAGCAGGGGGCAGTGTGGGGATCGGGAGGGCGACGCTCATCGAGATGCCGACGTTCACCGACGAACGCGGGCATCTTACCGTGGCCGAGGGCTGCCGGCAGATCCCGTTCGCGATCGCGCGCGTGTACTTCGTCCACGGCGTGCCGCCCGGCCGGGCGCGGGGCGGGCACGCCCACCGGCGCGGCCAGGAGGTCCTGCTCGCCGTGACCGGCAGCCTGGAGGTCGAGCTCGACGACGGCCGCGCGCGGCGCCGGGTCACGCTGGACCGCCCGGACGTCGGCCTCTACGTCCCGCCCCTGGTCTGGGGGCGGCAAGAGCGCTTCGCCGCGGGCACGGTCTGCCTGGTCCTCGCCTCGCTGCCCTACGACGAGCGCGATTACTGCCGGGACTACGACGAGTTCCTGCGCCTCGCGTCGGCATGACGCGTGGCGAGCGGGTGTGGTATGCTGCCGGCGCCGACCGGCGGCCGGCGCCCTGAGAAATACGTAGCGAGGAGACGCGTGGCGCACCCGAGCATCTCCGTGTTCTTCCCCGCCTACAACGACGGCGGCACGATCGCCAGCATGGTGCTCGTGGCCGACCGCGCCTGCCGCGCCTTGACCGACGACTACGAGCTCATCGTCGTCGAGAACGGCAGCACCGACTACACCCGCGCCGTGCTCGACGCCCTGGCCCCGCGGCTACCCAGGCTGCGCGTGCTGACGCACCGCGAGCCGCTCGGCTACGGCGGGGCGCTGCGCGCCGGCTTCGCCGCGGCGACGAAGGAGCTCGTCTTCTACACCGACGGCGACGGCCAGTACGACCCGGCCGAGCTGGCCCTCCTGCTGCCCCGCCTCGCGCCCGGCGTGGACGTCGTCAACGGCTACAAGCTCGGCCGCGCCGACCCGCTCGGCCGCGTCGTCATCGGCCGGCTCTACCACTGGGCGATGAAGCTCCTCTTCGGCTTCCGCCTGCGCGACGTGGACTGCGACTTCCGCCTCATCCGCCGCGCCGCGCTCGACCGCGTGACCCTCACCTCCGCCACCGGCATGATCGCCCTGGAGCTGGTCACGAAGCTGCAGGACGCCGGCTGCGTCTTCGCCGAGGCGCCGGTCCACCACTACCACCGGGCCTACGGCAAGTCGCAGTTCTTCAACCTGCCGCGCCTCTGGCGCACCGGCGTCGACATCCTCGCCTTCTGGTGGCGCCGGCGCGCCGCGCGCCGGCAGCGCGGTGCGGCCGCGCCCGGCGAGGGTTCGGAGCGCCGCGCGGGCTAACGGAGCGGGAGGAAGGATCGTGGCGACACCGACGGCAGCGCAGCAAGACGCGCTGGTGCGCGCGGCGACGGCGGCGCGGGAGCGGGCTTACGCGCCCTACTCGGGCTTCGCGGTCGGCGCGGCGCTCCTCACCTCGGCCGGCGAGATCGTCGCCGGCTGCAACGTCGAGAACATCTCCTATGGCCTGACGAACTGCGCCGAGCGGACGGCGGTCTTCGCCGCGCGCGCTGGCGGTAAACTCGGCCCGCCGCCCGACGGCCCGACGATCGTCGCGGTCGCCGTCGTCGCGGAGGGTACGGCGCCGCCGAGCCCCTGCGGTGCCTGTCGCCAGGTGCTCCACGAGTTCGGCCCCGACTGCGCGGTCATCATGGCCACCCCGCGGGGTGCCCGCCGCGTGACCACCCTCGCGGCGCTGCTCCCCGAGGCGTTCGGGCCGTGGACGCCGTAGGGCGTGGGCCGTGGGCCGTGGGCCGTGAAGATCGGCGCAGGATCCAGCGATCTCGCTCCCTGTGTCGGGGCCAGCCGCAACCGCTGCCGTGAGGAACAGTCAACGCCCAACGCCCCACGGCCCACGCCCTACGATCTACGCCGGGCCGTGATCCGCGTCGGCGTAATCGCGACGGCGGCGACCGGACCCCAGGGGGCGTCGGCGACGAGGTCGGGCGGCAGGGCGGCGCGCTCGTCCGCGGTGAGTTCGCGCGCCGTGCCCTGGATCATGACGTGGATGTCGCCCTCGGCCGACCAGGTGGAGAGGGCGACCGAGGGGTTGGCGCGGATGTCCCGCATCTTGACGGCGTCGGGTTCGCTGCGGAGGTAGAAGGTCGCGCCGTGCAGATGGACGGTGATCGGCAGGGCGTGCGCGCGCCCGCGCGGCGAGACGGTCGCGAGCGCCGCCAGCCGCTGCCCGCCCCAGAAGGCGACGAACTCGGCCGCCGAGAGGCGCGACTCGGGCGGGAAACTGTGCAGGATCGCCGGCCCGGCCGCGGCCAGGCTGCGGTCGATCGCGGCCTGCAAGGTCGCCAGCGCGTCGTCAGGCATCGCGTCCCCCTTCGCTCGTCGCCGCACCGGCGTCGTCGGCCGGCAGCGCGACGGTGAAACTCCAGACGGCGCCGGACTCGTCGGCGCGCGCGGTCGGGCCTTCTCGCCAGCGGCCGGCCGCGAGGTCGAGGCGCAGCGCGCGCGCGGCGGGGGCCAGCGCCGGGATGCAGCGGTAGGCGCAGCGCCACTCGTACTGGCCCTCGGGGGCCCGCCCGGTCGCCCCGTAGAGGAGCGCGCCGAGGCGGTTGCCGCGGTCGTCGGCGACGGCCAGGGAGAGCGCAGGCGGCGAGGGGCGACCCTCGGCGGGCCGGTCCTCCACCAGCCGGAAGGTCGCGACGAAGCCGGTGGCGTAGAGTTCGAGCGCCAGCAGGGTCGCGGCCACGCCGCCGCGCTCCTGCGTCTGCGCGACCGGGAGCACGCGGACGAGGTCGCGCAGCGGCGGCGCGATCACCGGCGGCGAGACCGCCAGCGGCTCGCTCGCGACGTGGCCGTATGCGCGAGGCGGCGGCCCGATGATCTGGATAATCTTCTCGCGGGCTTGGGGAAGGCTGACGCCGAGGCTCTCCAGCACGCCCGCGGCGATCCCGCTCCCCTCCCGGATCAGGCCGAGGAGCAGGTGCTCCGTCCCGATATAGTGGTGGTTGAGGCGGCGCGCCTCTTCGTGCGCGAGTTCGAGCGCCCGCCGAGACCGCGCGGTCAGGCCGATCTCCCCCGTCGCCTGCCGCTCGCCCCGCCCGATGATGAACTCGACCGCGCTGCGCACCTTCGGGAGTTGCACGCCGAGACTGCCGAGCACCCGCGCGGCGACGCCGTCGCCCTCGCGCACGAGGCCGAGCAGCAGGTGCTCGGTGCCGAGATGGGCATGATTGAAGCGCCGCGCCTCATCCTGCGCCAGTTCCAGGACACGCCGCGCCCGCTCGGTGAACTCCTCGAAGTGCGGCACGCCCTGCGCTGCCGGTGCATCGGCCCCCGGCAGGGACACCGTCACCGGCTCGCCCGGTGTATTGCCGGGAGCCTCCGGACGCTGGAGGGCTTCGAGCACCGACGCGCGGGCCTGCACCAGATCCACGCCGAGATGCATCAGCACGCCGACGGCGATGCCCTCGCCCTCGCGCAGCAGCCCCAGCAGCAGGTGTTCCGTGCCGATGTAGTGGTGGTTGAGCCGGCGCGCCTCGTCCACGGCGTACTCGATGACCTTCTTCGCGCGCGACGTCAGGCCGATCTGGCCCATGCTCACGGGCTCGCCGCGCCCGATTTTGAACTCGACCGCGCGCCGCGCCGCGGCCAGGTCCACGCCGAGGTCGGACAGCACCTGCCCGGCGACGCCGCCCTCGCGCAATAGCCCCAGCAGGAGATGCTCGGTGCCGATGTAGTGGTGGTTGA
>DASSSV010000787.1:0-2880 GCA_035708265.1 Thermomicrobiales bacterium
GACGACCGGCCAGCGCTACCAGACGACCGTCGCCTACACCTCCTCGCGCTCCTCGGGGGAGTGGGTGGAGGAGGCGCCGGCCAGCGGGCGCTGGACGGTGCCGCTGGACGACTTCGGCGCGGTCGCGTTCCGGCAGGCCGCGGCGGTTGAAGGCGGCAAGACCGAGACCATCGCCCAGGCGGGCGGGCAGGCGATCACGATGGTCGAGCGGACCGGCCAGACGCTCGCCCAGCCCTCGGCGCTCGGCGGCGACGGCGCCAGTTTCAGCGTCAGCCGGGTGGCCGCGCCCTCCCTGAGTGGCGCGCCGGCGTCCGGCTCCCGCTTCGGCGAAGCCGGCGCCGTGCCGGGCACGGGCCGGTAGCACCGGCCCCCGAGGCTCCAAGCGAATCCCAAGCGAACACCTGTACGGTGTAGGTGGTGACTAGCGAGGCCGCCCGGTGCGGGTGGCGACCGTCAAAGGAGACGCCGCGATGCGCAACGTTCAGGAGAGAGCGCTCATCGGCCCGGCCGAGACCGTCGAGGGCTGGCGGCGCGAGGCGAGCCCGGCCCGCCCCCGCGCGGGGATGGCGGCCCGCTGGCGGGCCTGGCGACCGGACTGGCATGGCCTCGGCCTGCTGGCCGTGCTGGCCCTCTCGGCCGTCCTCAACCTCGTCGGGCTCAACCGCGAAGGCTACGCCAACGAGTACTACGCCGCCGCGGTCAGGAGCATGCTGGAGAGTTGGCACAACTTCTTCTTCGTCTCGTTCGACCCGGGCGGCTTCGTGACCGTGGACAAGCCGCCGCTGGGCTTCTGGATCCAGACCGCGTTCGCCAAGGTCCTCGGCTTCCACGGCTGGAGCATCCTCTTACCCCAGGCGCTCGCCGGCGTCGCGTCGGTCGCCCTGCTCTACTACCTAGTGCGCCGGATCTGGGGGCCGCTGGGGGGGCTCGTCGCGGCGCTGGCCCTGGCGCTCACGCCGATCAGCGTCGTCACCAACCGCAACAACACGATCGACAGCCTGCTGGCGCTGACCCTCCTCGGCGCGGCCTGGGCGGTGACGAAGGCGGTCGAGAGCCGGGCGCACCCGCTGCGCTGGCTGCTGCTTGGCGCGGTCTTCGTCGGGCTCGGCTTCAACATCAAGATGCTCGAAGCCTACCTCGCGCTGCCCGCGCTCTGGCTAGCCTACCTCGTCGCGTCCCGCGCGCGACCGCTGGCGCGCCTCGGCCACCTGGCGCTGGCGACCGCCGTCCTGCTCGCCGTCTCGCTCTCCTGGGCGGTCGCGGTGGACCTGACGCCGGCCTCGCAGCGCCCCTACGTCGGCTCCAGCCAGACCAACAGCGAGGTCGAACTGGCGCTCGGCTACAACGGCCTCCAGCGCCTCTTCGGCAACGCCTTCGGCCGCGGGCGGAGCGCGACGGACATCTCCGTGAGCGCGCTGCTCAGCAACGGCGGCAGCGGCGGCGTCGGCGGCGTCAGCGAGAACGGGGCGAAGGGCGTGCTGCGCCTGCTCGACACCCAGCTCGGCGGCCAGATCGGCTGGCTCGTACCCCTGGCCGTCGTCGGCCTGCTGGTGGCCGTCTGGTACGTCCGCCCGCGCGCGCTGCGCTTCCGGCGGCGAACCGCCAGCGCCGGCGGCGCCGGCCCCCTGCGGCGGCGCCGGGCCTCTGTGGCCCTCTGGGGCGCCGGCCCCCTGCGGCGGCGCCGGGCCTCTGTGGCCCTCTGGGGCGGCTGGTTCGTGACGATGGCGGCCTTCTTCAGCGTCGCGGGCTTCTACCACCGCTACTACCTGACGATGCTCGCCCCGGGCGTCGCCGCCCTCGTCGGCCTCGGCGTCGCCGCCCTGTGGCGCGTCTGGCGGCGCCCGGGTACCCGCTTGCGGGTGGGGCGGAACTGGCTCGGCTGGGCCCTGCCGGCGACGCTGGTCGGCACCGCCGCGGTGCAGGTCCACATCCTGAAGGATTACCCCGCCTGGAGCGCACGGCTGGCGACGCCAATCCTCGGCCTGACCGTCGCGGCGGCGGTCGCCTTCGCGGCGGCGCGGCTGATCCGCTGGCGGCTCGGCGCGCGCTCGGTCTGGGCGACCCGCCCGGCGCGGCTGGCGCTCGCGGTCGGCGTGGCGGCCCTGATGCTGACCCCGGCCGTCTGGTCGGGTCTCTCGGTCCAGGGCGCGAGCGCCGGCATGGCCGCCTCGCTGCCGGTGGCCGGCCCGGCCGGGAGCGACCGGGCCGGCTTCGGCGGGATGCCGGGCGGGATGCCCGGCGGGTCGGCGCGGGCCGCGGACGGCCGCCGCGACTTCGCGAACGGCGAGAACCCCTTCGGGCGCGCCTTCCGGGACGGTGAGACCCCCTTCGGCGGCGCGCAGGGCCAGGAGGGCGGCGCCCCGCCGGCCTTCGCCGGCACGCCCCCGACGGCGGGCCGGGGCGGCAACCCCGGCGACCGCATGGGCGGAGTCGATAGCCGGCTCCTCCAGTGGCTGGTCGCCAACCGGGGCAACGCCGAGTACATCGTCGCGGTGTCGAGCGCGAACGAGGCGTCGTCGATCATCCTCCAGACCGGCCTGCCGGTGATGGCGACCGGCGGCTTCAGCGGCAGCGACCCGATCCTCACCGCCGACTCGCTGGCGCAGCTCGTCGCCGAGGGCAAGGTGCGCTACTTCCTGCTCGGCGGCGGCCCGGGCGGCTTCGGCCGCGACGGCGCGGGCTTCAGCGTCGCCAGTTGGGTGGAGCAGCACGGCACGCTGGTCCCGGCCTCGATCTGGGGCGGCACGTCGAGCGGCGCGCAACTCTACGACCTCGGCGCCGGCAAGTAGGCGCGGCGCGGGGCCCGGCGCGCGCCTGGCCCCGCGACCCCGCGACACCAGGTTCTAAGGAGCAACGGCGATGGCCTCGGCCTACCACGAC
>DASSSV010000788.1:0-3211 GCA_035708265.1 Thermomicrobiales bacterium
CGGTGACGACAAAAGTGCTGTTCGCTAGCTGCATCGCTCCTCCTACCCTTCCTGCCGCATGCCCTTTATACCCGTTCGATCACCGTCGCCGTGGCCATGCCGTGGCCGATGCACATGACCTGGAGGCCGAACTGGCCGCCGGTCGCTTCGAGGCCGGCCAGCATCTTCGCCATCAGGCCCGCGCCGGTCGCGCCGAGCGGGTGGCCGTGGGCGATGGCGCCGCCCCATGGGTTGACCCTGTCCATGTCCGGGGCCAGTTCGCGCGCCCAGGCCAGGACCACCGTCGCGAACGCCTCGTTGATCTCGATCCAGTCGAGGTCGGCCAGGGTGAGTCCCGCGCGCTCCAGCGCCAGGCGCGTCGCCGGGATCACCCCCGCGAGCTGCAGCGTCGGGTCGTCGCCGACGGCGACGCGCGCCCGGAAGCGCGCCCGCGGGCGGAAGCCGTCGGCCAGCGCCGCCTCGCGATCCGCCACCAGCACCGCCGCAGCACCGTCGGAGATCTGGCTGGCGTTGCCGGCCGTGACGACGCCGTCGCCGGCGGGGCGGAAGACGGTCGGCAGCGCGGCCATCTTCGCCGGGTCGGTCGCGTCGCGGATACCCTCGTCGCGCGCCAGCGTGACGGGGCGTTCTTCGGCGTCGACGCCCGGCGTCGGGAGGAGTTCGGCGTTGCGGCCCGCGCGCGCGGCGGCGCTGGCGCGGCGGTGGCTCTCGGCCGCGAAGGCGTCGGCCTCGGCGCGCGCGATGCCCCAGCGCTCGGCCATCCGCTCGGCGCTCTCGCCCTGGTGGATCAGGTCGTAGCGGGCGCGCAGGTCGGGGTCGAGGCGCTCGAAGCCGCCGCCGATGTCGCTGAACATCGGCACGCGCGTCATGCTCTCGACGCCCGCGCCGACCGCGTAGCGCGCGTCGCCCGCCGCGACGG
This sequence comes from Thermomicrobiales bacterium, assembly GCA_035708265.1. Taxonomy (GTDB): domain Bacteria; phylum Chloroflexota; class Chloroflexia; order Thermomicrobiales; family CADCWN01; genus DASSSV01. The sequence goes on from DASSSV010000788.1 coordinate 920, forward strand.
CCTGCGCGGCGAAGTGGACCGCCTGCTGGCTCGACCCGCACATGCGGTTGAGGCTGACGGCCGGCACGGTCACCGGGAAGCCGGCCAGCAGGACGCCGAGCCGGGCGACGTTCGCGCCCTGCTCGCCCGCCTGCGTGACCGCCCCCGCGATGACGTCCTCGATCTTCCCCGGCGCGATCCCCGCGCGCTCGACCAGCCCCGTCAGCGCGTGCGCCAGCAGCGCATCCGGCCGCTGGCGCCGCAGCGCGCCGCCGCGCCGCCCGAACGGCGTCCGCACCGCCTCCACGATCACCGCTTCCGCCATCGCACCCGCCTCCTGGGATGGAACCACAGAGACACAGAGGCACAGAGAGACGAGGAGAGAAGGACGAAATTAGCTTCTTCTTCGTTCTCTCCTCGTCCTCTCTTTCGTCCTCTGTGCCTCTGTGGTGAACGTCTTGAGCCTATCCCGGGCTTCGCTACTCCACCGCCGCGCGGCCGGCGTAGCGCTCGCGCAGCGCCGATTTCTGGAACTTGCCGGTGCTAGTCTTGGGGATCGCCGGGACGAAGACGATCTCGTCGGGGAGCTGCCACTTCGCGAAGTCGGCCGCGAGGTGGTCGCGCAGTTCCGTGGCGGTCGCCTCGCGGCCCTCCTTGAGGACCACGCAGGCCAGCGGGCGCTCCTGCCACTTGGGGTCCGGCACGGCGATCACCGCCGCCTCGGCGACGGCCGGGTGGCCCATCAGGGCGTTCTCCATCGCGACCGAGGAGATCCACTCGCCGCCCGACTTGATCACATCCTTGGCGCGGTCGCGGATCTCGATGTAGCCGCGCGGGTGGATGCTGACGATGTCGCCGGTGCGGAACCAGCCGTCGGCGGTGAAGGAGGCCGCGCCCTCGGGGCTGTCGTGGTAGGCGCGGGCGACCCACGGGCCGCGCACCTCCAGCTCGCCCATCGCCTCGCCGTCCCACGGGATCTCGGCGTCGCCGGCGCGACCGCGGACCTCGATGAAGGGCATCGGCAGGCCGGCCATCGCGCGGTGGGCGTACTGCTCGTCGGGCGGCGCCTGCCGCAGCTCGGTGGTCAGCGTGCCGAGGCTGCCGACGGGCGCCGTCTCGGTCATCCCCCAGCCCTGGATCACCGTCAGGCCGTGGCGCTCCTGGTAGCTGCGGATCATGCTCTCCGGCACCGCCGCGCCGCCGATCAGCATGGCGCGCATCGCCGAGAGGTCGTACTTGCCCGGCTCCTTGTCCAGCACCTGCAGCATCCCGAGCCAGATCGTCGGCACGCCCGCCGTGATCGTCACCCGCTCGCCGGCGAAGAGTTCCAGCAGGCTGACCGGGTCGAGGTGCGGGCCGGGCAGCACCTGCTTCGCGCCGACCATCGTGCAGGTGAAGGGCAGGCCCCAGGCGTTCGCGTGGAACATCGGCACGACCGGCAGCACGACGTCGGCCTCGCAGATGCCGAGCGTGTCGGCCATGGCGCAGCCGAGCGAGTGCAGCACGATCCCGCGGTGGGAGTAGACGACGCCCTTCGGCCGCCCGGTCGTGCCGGAGGTGTAGCACATCGCCATCGCGCTGTTCTCGTCCAGGTCCGGGTAGGCGAAGGCGCTCGGGTCGGCCCCGGCCAGCAGGTCCTCGTAGTCGAGCAACCCCTCCGCGCGCTGGCCGGTCGTCGGGATGACGATCACATGCTCGACGTCGAGGCGGTCCTTGACCCGCTCGTAGAGCGGCAGGAGCGTCGCGTCGATCAGGAGCGCGCGGTCGCCGGCGTGGCCGATGATGTAGGCGAGGTCGTCGGGGTGGAGGCGCAGGTTGAGCGTGTGGAGCACGCCGCCGAACGCCGGGACGCCGAGGTAGGCTTCGAGGTGCTGGTAGTTGTTCCAGGCCAGCGTGCCGATCCGGTCGCCGGGGCGCAGGCCGAGGTCTTGGAGGGCGACGGCGAGGCGCTTCGCACGGTCGAGCATCTCGGCGTAGGTGTAGCGGTGCAGGCTCTTGTCGGGCCGGCGGGTGACGATCTCCTTGCGCCCGTAGAGCGTCTCCGCGCGCCGCATCAGAGCGGGGATCGTCAGTTGATACGGCATCATCAGGCCATCCACGGTCTCCACCTCTCCGCCGGGCGTGCGGCCGCTCAGCCGCACCCACCGGCGTCTTCTCCGGCCGCGCGGACCGCCACCAGCGGCAGGTCGCGCGCGGCCGCCCAGCGTTCCCAGTGGCGCGCGTCTGCGGTCAGGAACGCGCGCCGCAGGTCGTCGTGCGTGGCGTCGGGCAGGCCCAGCTCGCGCTGGAGGCGCGCCCAGAAGTGCGGTTCGA
>DASSSV010000789.1:0-7431 GCA_035708265.1 Thermomicrobiales bacterium
TGCCGGCCGGGCAGTACGAGATCGCCTGCAACGTCGCCGGGCACATGCTGGCCGGCATGGTGGCGACGCTGGTCGTCAAGTGACCGTGCGGGGGAATAGGGTGCGCGGGGGCCGGGCGGCCCCACGCCGCCCGGCCCCCGCGCGCGAACGGGGGCTATAATGCGCGCGCCCGACGGCCGCGCGCGGCCGGGCCGGGTCCGGGCGGCGGGCGCCGCCGCCAACGCCGGGGCAACGCCTGCGATGACACACGCCGGGACCGGCCGGCCGCGCTGGGACGCGGCCGCGCGGTCGGCCTTCCTCGCCACCCTCCCGCTCTTCGGCGAACTCTCCGCGCCGGCGCGCGAGGCCCTCGCCGCGCGCCTGCGCCCGCGGCGGCTGCGCCGGGGCGAATACCTCTTCCACGAGGGCGCGCCCGCGGCCCACGTCCAGCTCCTCGCCGAGGGCCGGATCAAGATCGTCCGCGAGACCGGCGACGGCCAGGAGGTGATCCTGCGCCTGATCCGGCCCGGCGAGATCTTCGGCGGCGCGGGCGGCTGGGGCGGCGCGACCTACCCCGCCAGCGCGGTGGCCGGCGACGACGCGGTGGTGCTGCGGCTGGCGGCGGACGAGTTCGTCGCCCTCCTCGGCGCGCACCCCGAGGTCGCGCTGGCGCTGCTGCGCGAGCTGGGCGGCCGGCTGCGCGAGGCGGAGGCGCGCATCCTCGACCTCCAGACCGAGCGGGTGGAGCGCCGGATCGCGCGGGCGCTGCTGCGGCTGGCGAACAAGACCGGCGTGAAATCGGACCGCGGCATCGAGCTGGGCCTGCCGCTGTCGCGTCAGGACCTCGCCGAGCTGGCCGGCACGACCCTCAGCACCGCCAGCCGCACGCTCAGCGAGTGGGACCAGCGGGGCCTGGTGGACGCCGGCCGCGAGCGGGTGACGATCCTGCGCCCGCACGCGCTGGTGGCGATCGCCGAGGAGTTACCCGGCGCGGAACCGGACGGCGAGTGAGCGGCGGCCCCTCTTTGCGCCCGCGCAAGGACGCGCCCGCCGCGGCGTGGCAGACTGCCGCCCGAGGAGTGGACCCGTGAGCGACGCGACGGCCGCGATCGACCCGGAGACCGACGTGGACGCGATCGTGACACGGTGGCCCGCCACCGCGCGCGTCTTCGTGCGCCGTCGCATGGCCTGCGTGGACTGCCCGTTGGCGCGGTTCGAGTCGGTGGCCGACGTCTGCCGCATCTACCGCCAGCCGCTCGACGACCTGCTGGCCGAACTGCGCGCCGTCGTGGCCGGCCCGACGCCCGCCCGCTGACGCCCCCCGCTCTTTGCGCCAGCGCAAAGACGCCCCGCGACCGGCCCTGCTACAACACCTCCAGAGGAAGGAGGGGCTTCGCCCGTGTCGTCGCTGCTGCCGACCGCATCGCTCGTCCGCGAGGCCCTGCGCGAGGTCGAGGACCCCGAGCTGGGCGTGAACGTCGTGGACCTCGGCCTGATCTACGACGTCGAGACCGATGGCGCCGACGTGCGCGTCGTGATGACGCTCACTACACCGGGGTGCCCGCTGCACGCCACGCTGCGCGAGGCGGTGGATCGGTCGGTCCGGCTGATGGTGCCCGGCGTCGGGCGCGTGGACGTGGACCTCGTCTGGGAGCCGCGCTGGGACCCGAGCCGGATCACCGACGAGGGGCGCGAGGCGCTCGGCTGGGTCTGGTGAAGTACGAAGTACGAAGTACGAATGACGAATGGCGACTCCGCTATCGTCTATCGTCTCGACAGGGGGCGTGACAGGGTGGGAGCGGTGACGGAGGGGTGGCAGACGCCGATCCTGGCGAGTTGGAAGATCAGCGACGTGCTCAAGCGGCACCCGGAGACGCTCGACGTCCTGGTCGCCGCCAGCCCGGAGTTCGCGCGACTGCGCAACCCGGTGTTGCGGCGCGTCCAGAGCCGCCTCGTCACCGTCGGCCAGGCCGCGGCCATCGCCGGGCTCGACCAGGCCGACCTGGTGCGCCGGCTCAATGTCGCGGCCGGGCTCGCGGCGCCTGATGCGGCGGGCGCCCCGGCCGGCGGGGGGCCGCCGGGCGCGCCCGCCGACCCGGCCGCGCTCGACGGCGCGCCGGTCGCGGCCGAACTGGACGTCCGCCCCTACCACGAGCGGGGCGAGGAGCCGTTCAGCGCGATCATGGCGGCGGCGCGGCGCGTGCCGCCCGGCGAGGCGCTACTGCTGCGCAACACCTTCGAGCCGCTGCCACTCTACGACGCGCTCGGCCGGCTCGGCTTCGTCGCCGCCTCGCGCCAACTCGGCCCGTACGACTGGGAGACCCGCTTCCTGAACACCGGTCGCCCCCCGCGGGCGCGCGCCCCGCGCCCGCCCGCGCCGCCTCCCGCCGCGGACGGCTGGGTCGCTCCCGACGCCACGGTGACGATCGACGTGTCGGAGCTGGTGCCGCCCGAGCCGCTGGTCAAGATCCTGGAGGCGCTGGAGGCGCTCCCCGCGGGCGGGACGCTGCTGGTCCACCACGTCCGGCGGCCGCTGCACCTCTACCCGCGCCTGGACGACCTCGGCTGCCGGCACGAGACGCGCGAGCCGGCGCCCGGCCGCGTGGAGGTGCTGATCCACAAGCCGGCCGCCGGGGAGGAGGCGACGGCCTGACGATGGCGCCGCCCCGCCCGGCCGGCCCGGCCGGTCTCGCCTCCGCCAACGCGCCCGCGCTCGACCTCCCCGCGCGTTTCATGGCGCTGGGGATGGCGGTCTTCGCCGCGCTCGCGCTGCTGGCGCCGTGGGCGCTGCCGCTCCTCTGCGGCAGCTTCTACGACCCGCGGCTGCTCGCCTTCGTCCACCTCAACACGCTCGGCGTCGTCGCCGCCCTGATCCTCGGCGCGAGCTACCAGCTCGTGCCGGTCGTCGTCGAGACCCCACTCGCCTCGGCGCGGCTCGGCCGGCTGTCGTTCTGGTGCCTGCTCGGCGGCATCGTCGCCTTCCTGGCCGGGCTGGACCGCCTCTGGCTGCCCGCGCTGGCGACCGGCGGCACGCTCCTGGCGCTCGCCTTCGGGCTCTACGCCGGGGTGATCGCGGCCACGCTGCGGCGCGCGCCCCGCCTGGACGTCGTCGCCTGGCACATCGCGGTCGCGCTGGTCGGCGCGGTCGGCGCGGTCGCGCTCGGCTTCACGCTGGCCCTGAACAAGGGGACCGGGCTGCTCGGCCCGCTGACGCTGCGCCTCCTCGCCGCGCACGCCACGCTGATGCTCGGAGGCTGGGTCGCGCCGATGCTGGCCGGCGTCGCCTACCGGCTGGTCGGCATGTTCACGCTGGCGGAGGACGCCCTCTGGCGGCCGGTCGCCTGGCTGGGGCTCGCGCTGACCGCGGGCGGCGCCTGGGCCATCGCCCTCGCGCTGGCGACCGGCGCCGGCCGGCCGGTCGCGGCGGCGGGCGCGCTGGCCCTGCTCGGCGGGCAGGCGCTCTTCGCCGCGCAGCTCGCGCACCTCTACCGGCGCCGGCGGCGGCGCGGGCCGGACGTCCACATCCCGTTCGCCCTGACGGCGGCCGGCGCGGGGGTGCTGGCGGCGGGGACGGCGGCGGGCGGACTCCTGGCGGGCGCGGCGGTCGGCGCGCCGGTCTGGACGGTGGCGGGCTGGCTGGCGATCGCCGGGCTAGCCGAGACGGCGATCCAGGGCTTCTTCTACAAGATCGCGACTTTCCTGGTCTGGCTCCATCGCTACGCGCCGCTGGCCGGGCGGCAGCGCGTCCCGAAGCTGGAGGACCTCTACAGCCGGCGACTGGCGCTCGCCGGGTGGGCCTGCTGGAGCGCCGGCGTCGCGCTGGCGGCGGTGGCGGCGGCGAGCGGTGCGGCGGCGCTCGCCGCCGTTGCCGGCCTCGGCGTGACGGCCGGGCTGGTCTGTTTCCTTGCCAACGTGGCGCGCATCGGCGCGCACTGGCGCGCGGCGCCGGCCCGCGCGCCGCGCCCCCCGCGGGACGCGAGTGCCGGCAAGGATTTCGTGAGGCAGGAGTCACCACGATGACGAACTACGCAGCGACCGATGTCGTCGAGACCCTCGACGTCCGCGCGATCACGCCGCGCGAACGGCACCCGTTGATCTTCGAGACCTTCGCGCGGCTTGCGCCGGGCGAGGCGTTCGCGCTCGTGAACGACCACGACCCCAAGCCGCTCTACTACCAGTTCATGGCCGAGCACCCGGGTGAGGTAGACTGGCAGTACGTGGAGGAGGGCCCGGAGGTCTGGCAAGTCCGGATCGGCCGGACGGCGCGCTGACCGGGGCGCGCCGCCCTCCCCGGAACACCAGGAGCATGGACCACCGATGACGAATGATCTCCCCACCGGCCCGCACGCCCACGGCGAGACGACCGGTACGCCCGAGCGCCCCGCGCAGCGGCTCGCCGCGCCGGTGCTGACCTTCGACCTGCCGGCCGAACTGGCGCACCTGCGCGGGGAACCGGCCTGGGCGCGCGGCGACCGCAACGCCAAGACGCTGGTCAAGGAGCCGGACTTCCGCCTCGTGCTGGTCGCGCTCAAGGCCGGCGCGCGGCTGGAGGAACACCTCGCGCCGGGCCGCATCAGCATCCAGACGCTCGAAGGCCGGTTGCGGCTGCGCGTCGCCGACGAAGAGGTCGTCCTGCCGGCCGGGCACCTGGTCAGCCTGGAGCGCGACGTGCCGCACGACGTCGAGGCCGAGGGGGAGAGCGCGTTCTTACTGACGATCGCCTGGGCCGGCGGGCGGGCCGCCGCGGTCTGACGCCGGCCATACCGAGAGGAGCGCTGCGCGTGACCTATCTCATCGCCGAGCCCTGTAAGGGGGTGAAGGACGCCTCGTGCGTCGAGGTCTGCCCGGTCGACTGCATCCACACCGACGACGCGGCGGACATGTACTACATCGACCCGGACGAGTGCATCGACTGCGGCGCCTGCGAGTCGGTCTGCCCGGTCAACGCCATCTTCTACGAGGAGGACGTGCCCGAGGAGTGGCGCGACTACCTCCAGATCAACGCCGACTACTTCAAGAAGTAGTGACGAGTGACGAGTGACGAGTGACGAGGGGACGGGGGTGCTGGCAGGTGCCTCTTGGGAGAGGTGGGGGCGCGGCGGAGTTGCCGCCCCCCTGTCCCCCCAATCCTGGGGGGGACCAGGCGTCAACGCCGCAGTATGGGAGATAGATCAGCCCGGCCGGGGCAATCGCGATCCCTTCGCTCCGGTGATTGAGGCGGGTTTCCCCCAGGATTGGGGGGACAGGGGGGCGAATCCCATCCCCACCCATCGCTCACCACCCGGCACCCCCGTCCCCTCGTCACTCGTCACTCGTCACTCATCACTCTTCACTCATCACTCGACCTCGTCACTGGCAAGGAACTTGCTGCTATCCGCGGCCGTGCCGGGCACCCCGCGCCGTTGGCGCCGAGCGCGTAGGGGTTTGACGTCGGGGGTATGATCGGGGACACTCGGGCGCGATGCCCGCCAGGGGGCGGCGCGCTCGGGCGGAGGAGGGGCCGATGACGCGACGCGAACTGCCCGCGGCCATCATCGCCGTGCTGGCGGCGGCGCTGCTGGTGCTGCTGATGTACCTCGGCTCGCGCGGCTTCAAGGACTTCGACTCCGCGCTGATCGGCTACGCCGTCGGCACCGTCTTCGCCCTCGCCGCCGTCGTCTATCGCTACACCCTCTGGATCACCCGCCCGCCGACCTGGCGCTACTTCAAGGCCGGCTGGACGCACTTCCTCTCCTGGCAGAACTTCCGGCGCTACACCACGCTGATCCCGGTCGCCTGGTGGCGCGACATCTTCGGGCAGACCTTCATCCTCAAACGCAGCGTCCAGCGCTGGGCGATGCACATGTCGATCTTCTGGGGCGTGATCCTCTCCTGCCTGATCACCTTCCCGCTCACCTTCGGCTGGATCCACTTCACGCTGGTCCCGCCCGACCATTACCAGCTCTGGTTCTTCGGGCTGCCGATCCTGCGCTTCGCGATCGAGGCGGGCACCGGCTTCTCGCTCTTCCACGCGCTCGACTACACCGCGATCCTGCTGATCGTCGGGCTGGCGATCGCCTTCTGGCGGCGCACGACCGACGCCGGGCTGCTGACGACGCAGCGCTTCGGCTATGACCTCGTCCCGCTGGTCCTCCTCTTCGCCATCGCGGTCACCGGGCTGGCGCTGACCGCGTCGTCCCTATGGTGGGAGGGGCGCTTCTACTGGTTCATCTCGCTGACCCACCAGGTCGTCGTCGTCGGCTGGCTGATCTCGATCCCCTTCGGCAAGTTCTTCCACATCGTCGAGCGGCCGGCCAGCATCGGCGTGACGCTCTACCAGACAGTCAACCAGGACGTCGAGCACTTCGGCCCGCAGGCGCAGACCGGCCGCTGCCGGCGCTGCGGGCGCGAGTTGCCGTCGCAGCAGTTCATCAACGACCTGAAGGCGACGCTCGGCGACCTGCGGCAGAACTACGACCTCGGCGAGGGCCGCGGGTGGCTGCAAGAGTATTGCCCGACCTGCAAGCGCGTCCTGCGCGGCGAGGCGTACTACCAGGCGCTGGGCAAGCGGTTTCTGTAGCTGTCAGCCGTCAGCCGTCAGCGATCAGCCGTCAGCGCAATCGGCTACCGGGGTAGAAGCAGGCGTAGCAGGCTGAATGCTGTTGGCTGACGGCTGACGGCTAACGAGGGCACGATGAGCGTCAACAAGGACTTCTTCAAGAGCCGCGACTTCAACTACGACTTCCAGTCGGCCGGCGCGCCGCCGACCGGGTGGCCGGGCGCCGACCGCCTGCCCGAGACGCTGGTGCCGACCCATTGCGCCTTCTGCGGCGTCCAGTGCGGCATGTACCTCAAGGTGGCAGACGGCAAGGTCGTCGGCGTGGAGCCGCGCAACTACACCCACAACCAGGGCTCGCTCTGCCCCAAGGGAGTCGTCGCCTATCAGCAGGTGGACCACCCCGACCGCCTGACCTACCCGATGATCCGCCGCGGCGGCAAGGGCGGCCGGCTGGAGCGCGCGACCTGGGACGAGGCGCTCGACTACGTGGCCCGGCGCTGGCAGGAGATCCAGGGCGCGCACGGCAAGGACGCCGTCGCCGTCTACAGCGGCTCCTCGATGACCAACGAGAAGTGCTACCTGATGGGCAAGTTCGCCCGCGTCGGCCTTGGCACGCGCCACGTCGACTACAACGGGCGGCTCTGCATGTCCTCGGCGGCCGGGGCCTATGCCAAGGCGTTCGGCATCGACCGCGCGCCGCTGCCGATGACCGACATCCCGCTGGCCGATTGCCTGCTGGTCGTCGGCGCGAACGTCGCCGAGTGCTTCCCCGTCGCGACGCAGTGGGTGTGGCGCGCCCGCGACCGAGGCGCCTCGTTCATCGTCATCGACCCGCGCGAGACCGCGACCGCGCGCACGGCGGACCTCTGGCTGCCGGTGCGTCCGGGCACCGACCTCGCTGTGCTCAACGCGAT
>DASSSV010000790.1:0-3438 GCA_035708265.1 Thermomicrobiales bacterium
GCGGTGCTGGCCGAGCGGCTGCCGCCCGACCAGGTCGAGGCGATCTTGCGCCAGACCGGCCGCCGTCTCGCCGCGACCGCGCCGGCCGCTCCGCCGGCCGCGGACCTGCGCGCGCGCGTCGAGCGGGCGCTGGCGCTGCTCGACTCGCTCGGCGGGCTGGCGGAGCTGGAGGAGCGGGACGGGAAGTACGTCATCCAGGGCTACCGCTGCCCGCTAGCCGCGGTCGTGCCCGACCACCCGGCGGCCTGCCTGCTGGCGGAGGCGCTGCTGACCGACGCGGTCGGCGCGCCGGTGCGCGAGTGCTGCGAGCGCGGCGAGCGGCCTTGCTGCCGCTTCGAGATCCCGGCCGGCGCGACGCCGCTCGCGGAGGAGTCCTGACGATGGCGAAGCAGAACGCCAACGACGTCCGCCTGAAGCGGATCTACGAGCCGGTCGCGCCGGACGACGGGCAGCGGGTGCTGGTGGAACGGCTCTGGCCGCGCGGCGTGTCGAAGGAGGGGGCGCACCTCGACGCCTGGCTGCGCGAGATCGGGCCGAGCAACGAGCTCCGCCGCTGGTACGGCCACGACCTTGGGCGCTGGGAGGAATTCGCGCGGCGCTATCGCGAGGAACTGGCCCAGCCGGAGCGCGCGGCGTTGCTCGACGATCTCGTCCACCGCGCGGAGCAGGGCCCGCTCACCCTCCTCTGCGCCGCCCGCGACGTCCCGCACAGCAACGCCGAGGTCGTCCGCGAGGAAGTGGCGCGGCGGCTCGGCAAGCAGGGCTCATAGCCGCCCGGCGCGGGCCCCGATTACGACACTCGCGAAACGACGGAAAGATCGCTCCCGAATCGGAAATAAACCCGCGGGCCGCACGTTGTACGTGGTAGAAGGTGGCCCAACCGCCGTTGTTTGGGCGCGCGCGCCTTCTCCTCGACCCACCTCTAACCACCTACCGACCGGGGGGCGGGGAGCAATCTCGGCCCCCTCCTCTTATCCGCGATTGCAGATTGCAGATTGCAGATTCAAGATTGCAGACTCGCGTGCCTGCGCGCGCCGAGTCGCGGCGCTTGGGTGGCCACGGCACATCTGCAATCTGTAATCTGCAACCGTTATCGGTCGCCCGTCCTGGCGAGGATCTCCTCGATGATCTCGTCGGTGGTGAGGCCGTCGGCTTCGCCCTCGAAGTTGAGGACGATGCGGTGGCGCAGCGCGGGCGCGGCCAGCGCGCGGACGTCGTCGAAGGCGACGTTGAGCCGGCCATCCAGGAGCGCGCGGATCTTGGCGGCCAGGACGATCGCCTGCGCGCCGCGCGGGCTGGCGCCGTAGCGGACGTACTTGCGCACCGCGGGCGGCGCGGTCGCGCTGTCCGGGTGGGTCGCCAGCGTGATCCGCACGACATACTCCTGCACGTGCGAGGCGATCGGCACCTCGCGCGCCAGCGCGCCCATCCGCGCGACCTGCGCGCCGTCGGCCACCTTGCCGGCGCGCGGCACGTCGGCCGTCGTCGTGCGCGCCAGGATCTCGCCGAGGTCCTTCGCGCTGGGGTAGCGGACCAGCAATTTGAAGAAGAAGCGGTCGAGTTGCGCCTCGGGGAGTGGGTAGGTGCCCTCCATCTCCAGCGGGTTCTGCGTCGCCAGGACGAAGAATGGCTCCGCGAGCGAGTAGGTCGTGTTCGCGACGGTGACCGACTTCTCCTGCATCGCCTCCAGCAGCGCGCTCTGCGTCTTCGGCGTCGCACGGTTGATCTCGTCGGCCAGGACCAGGTTGGCGAAGAGCGGACCGGGCTGGAAGCGGAACTCGCGCGCCCCGCGCTCCCCCTCGGCCAGGATGTTCGTGCCGGTGATGTCGGCCGGCATCAGGTCGGGCGTGAACTGGATGCGACTGAAGGCGAGGTCCAGCGTCTCGGCGACCGTGCGCACGAGCATCGTCTTCCCGAGGCCAGGCACGCCCTCCAGCAGCGCATGGCCCCCCGCGATCAGGGCGATCAGCACCTCGCGCATGATGTCGGTCTGCCCGACGATGACCCGGCCGACCTCCTCCTCCACGCGCGCGGCGATGCGCCGGAACTCCTCCACCGGCATCGTCGCCCCGGTCGTCGCCGTCGAATTCGCCATGCCCCGTCCTTCCCGCGCGCGCCGCCAGTCGCCGAATCAGGTGCAATGGTAGCACAGCGAGGGCGCGGCCCCCCGATCCCCTCAATCCTGGGGGGAACCTGTCGTGGACATCGAAGCGACGGGGGCGCGATCAGCCGGGCCGGGCAATCGCGATCCCCTCGCTGCGCCGTGCGGGGCGGGTTTCCCCCAGGATTGGGGGGGATCGGGGGCCGGCTTACGCCGCCAGTTTGAGTTCGCGGCCGAAGTGGGCGATCAGGGCGTGCAGGCCCTCGTTGCGACCGGTCAGCGCGCGCAGGCGGCGGCCGAGCAGGCCGAGGTCGAGGTAGCCGCCGTTGCGCGCACCCTCTTCCTCTGTCAGCGCGCGGACGCGGTCGAGGAAGTCGGCGGCGCAGAGGCCGAAGCCGTCGATGTAGACGACGTCGGGCGCGATCTCGCCGATCGCCCCCAGCCGCCCGGCCACCAGTTCCTCCGCGCAGTCGAGGCGGCGCGCCAGGTCCGACTCCGCCAGCGAGCCCGCGGCCCGCGCGGCGTCGGCCAGCGCCGCCAGCCAGGCCGGCGCGGCGGCCGCGTCGGTCGGGTAGGTGCGCTCCAGGTAGGCGGCCAGCTCGGCGGCGCCGGCCGCGTCGGGCGGGAGGACGAGCAGGCCGTCGGGCGGGGCCGGCAGGAGGCCGGGCGCGTCCGGCGTCAGCGCGATCACCGGCGCGTGGCCGGCGAGCGCGCCGAGCGCCGCCGCGCCGTCGCGCAGGTGCCGCGCGTCGAGGGGGAGCAGGTGGACCGTGTGCGCGCCGCGCGTGAGCGCGAACTCGGCCCAGAGCGCGCCCGGCTCCGCCCCGAGCGGGTCCGGCCAGCGCCGCAGCCGCCAGCCGGGCAGCCGCCCGGCTCGCCGCTCGCCGATCAGCGCCGCGACGAAGCCGTCCAGGCACTCCCAGGTCGCGGCCGGGGCGGACCAGGCGCGCGGCGGCAGCGCGTCGGCCAGCAGCGCGGCGTCGAGCTTGAACAGGTAGGCGTCGTCGCCCGACTGCACCTCGGCCTCGCCCGGCCCGAGCGCGCCGTCGCCGAAGAGCGTCAGCGCGGCGCGGGCCACGCGCGCACCGTGGCGCGACCACGAGCCGAGCGCGTCCTGCCGCCCGCTGAGGGTCACGGTCTTCCCCACGATCGCCGCGCGGACGCCGTGCCGGGCGCAAACGGCCGCGACCGCGTCGCGGTTGCCGCGCAGCGCCAGCCGCACCGTCCGCGCGTTGCGCAGCACCGTCTCCAGCGCGCGCAGGTTGTAGAGCGCGACGATGTCGGCCGCGGCCGGCACCGGCCCGACGCGCGTGAGCACCGCCTGGTCGGCGGCGTCG
>DASSSV010000791.1:0-10626 GCA_035708265.1 Thermomicrobiales bacterium
GCCGCCTCTTCCGCCTGCCGACTCCCGACTCCGTTATCACTCTCCGCCAACGAGTGCTATAATGCCGCTCGTACCCTCTTGCAAAGATGCGCATAGCCGAGTAAGATAGGGGCATTAGCACTCGACCGTCGAGAGTGCTAACGGGAGACCGGGAAGCATCGGATCGGTTCGGAAGGCCAAGTGGTCCGCAGCAAGGAGGTACAGGAGACGATGGCTCAGTCCGCGACCGCCACCAAACTCCGCCCGATGGGCGACCGCGTCGTGGTCAAGCCCGCCGCGCGCGAGGAGACCACCAAGAGCGGCATCGTCCTGCCGGACACCAGCAAGGAGAAGCCGCAGCGGGGCGAGGTCATCGCCGTCGGTCCCGGCCGGGTCACCGACGACGGCAAGCGCGTCGACATGGAGCTCAAGGTCGGCGACACCGTCCTCTTCGCCAAGTACGCCGGCACCGAGTTCAAGCTGGACGACGACGAGCTGCTGATCCTCAGCGAGAAGGACATCCTCGCGATCCTCAACGACTAGCCGCCCGCGCGGACGGTTGACCGACGACACATTCGCACCAGGGAGGTACGCGCCGTGCCCAAGATTCTGGAGTTCAACGAAGACGCGCGCAAATCGCTCAAGGTCGGCATCGACACGCTGGCCAACGCCGTCAAGACCACCCTCGGCCCCAAGGGCCGCAACGTCGCCCTCGACAAGAAGTTCGGCGCCCCGACCGTCACCCACGACGGCGTGACGGTGGCCAAGGAGATCGAGCTCTCCGACCCCTTCGAGAACATGGGCGCCCAGCTCCTCAAGGAGGCCGCCACCAAGACCAACGACGTCGCCGGTGACGGCACGACCACCGCGACCGTGCTGGCCCAGGCGATCGTCACCGAGGGCCTCAAGAACGTCGCCGCCGGCGCCAACCCGATGCTCCTCAAGCAGGGCATCGACCTGGCGACCGACAAGATCGTCGAGCAGATCAAGGCGATGGCCAAGCCGGTCGAGGGCCGCGACGAGGTCGCCCAGGTGGCCGCCAACTCCGCCGCCGACAAGGAGATCGGCAACCTGATCGCCGACGTGATGGAGAAGGTCGGCAAGGACGGCGTCATCACCGTCGAGGAGTCGCGCGGCCTCGCCTTCGAGACCGAGTTCACCGAGGGCATGCAGATCGACCGCGGCTACATCTCGGCCTACTTCGTCACCAACACCGACCGCATGACCGCCGAGATCGAGGACCCCTTCATCCTGATCACCGACAAGAAGATCTCCGCGGTGCAGGACATCCTGCCGCTGCTGGAGAAGGCCCTCTCGGTGACCAAGAACCTCGTCATCATCGCCGAGGACGTCGACGGCGAGGCGCTGGCGACGCTGGTCGTCAACAAGCTGCGCGGCACGCTCAACGTGCTGGGGGTCAAGGCGCCGGGCTTCGGCGACCGCCGCAAGGAGATGCTGCGCGACATGGCGATCCTCACCGGCGGCCAGGTGATCTCCGAGGAGATCGGCCGGCGGCTCGACAGCGCCACCGTGCAGGACCTCGGCCGCGCCCGCCGCGTCGTCTCGACCAAGGACGACACCACGATCGTCGAGGGCCGCGGCAACGACGAGGAGATCAAGGGTCGCATCGCCGAGATCCGCGCGCAGGTCGAGACGACGACCAGCGACTTCGACCGCGAGAAGCTGCAGGAGCGGCTGGCCAAGCTCGCCGGCGGCGTGGCGGTGATCAAGGTCGGCGCCGCGACCGAGACCGAGCTGAAGGAGAAGAAGCACCGCGTCGAGGACGCCCTCTCCGCCACCCGCGCGGCGGTCGAGGAGGGCATCGTGCCGGGCGGCGGCGTCGCGCTGATCAACGCGGCCAAGGCGCTCGACGAGGTGCAGGCCGAGGGCGACATCCGCACCGGCGTGACGATCATGCGCCGCGCGCTGGAGGAGCCGCTGCGCGGCATCGCCGCCAACGCCGGCCAGGACGGCGCGGTGGTGATCGCCCAGGTCCGCCAGAAGCAGGAGCAGGAGCACAACGCCAACATCGCCTACGACGTGATCGGCAACGACTTCGGCGACATGCTCCAGAAGGGCATCATCGACCCGGCCAAGGTGACGCGCTCCGCCGTCGAGAACGCCACCTCGATCGCCGCGATGATCCTGACCACCGACGCCCTCATCTCCGACAAGCCGGAGGAGAAGGCGCCGATGCCGGCCGGCATGCCGGGCGGGATGGACTACTAGGAAGTGACGAGTGATGAGTGACGAGTGACGAGTTCGTCGCTCATCATTCGCCGGGGGCCGGGGGCCGCGCGTGCGCGGCCCCCGGTTCGTTAAGGTGGTGTGCGTCGCAGATTTGGGCGGGGGGCCGCATAGCCGTGGAGGTGGAGCGATGGCACCGGAGGAGTCCCCGCTGCTCTTGACGGTCGAGGATGGGCTAGCGACGCTGACGCTGAACCGGCCGGCCGCGCTGAACGCGCTCAGTCGCCGGCTGGCGACGGCGCTCGACACGGCGCTGGGCGAACTGGCCGCGCGGCCGGACCTGCGCGTCGTCGTGCTGCGCGGCGCGGGCGAGCGCGCCTTCTGCACCGGCGCCGACCTGAAGGAGCGCGCGACGCTGGCCCCGGCCGAGAAGGGCAGGCACACCGCCGAGATCGCCGCCGCGGCCGACGCCCTCGCCGCCCTGCCGGTGCCGTCCATCGCCGCTGTCCATGGCTACGCCCTCGCCGGCGGGCTCGAACTCGCCCTCGCCTGTGACATCCGCGTCGCGGCCGACGACGCCGTCTTCGGGCTCACCGAGGTCGCCATCGGCATCTTCCCCGGTGCGGGCGGGCCGGTGCGCCTGCCCCAGCTGGTCGGCCCCGGCAAGGCCAAAGAGATGATCTTCAGCGGGCGGCGGGTCGACGCGGCCGAGGCGCTGCGCTGCGGGCTGGTCGAGCAGGTCGTCCCGGCCGCCGACCTCGACGCCGCGGTCGCCCGGCTCGCCGGCCAGATCCGCGACGCCGCGCCGCTCGCCGTGCGCGCGGTCAAGCGCGTCCTCGACGCCACGGCCGACATGTCGCCCCCCGCCGCCTCCGCCTTCGCCGAGGCCCTCCGCCGCCCGCTCGACGCGACCCGCGACTACGCCGAGGGCCTGGCCGCCTTCGCCGCGCGCCGCAAGCCGCGGTTCACCGGGGAGTAGGGGCCGATGGCCGGGAATGAGCCCGAGCAACTGGATCGCTGGGCCGACTGGCTGCTGCGCGGCCGGCGACGCGGGTTGAGCGCGGCGCAGGTGCGGCGGCAGGGGGCGGACCTGCGCCGTTTCCGCGATCGGGTGCTGCGCGGCGCGCGACTCCGCGCGGGGCAGCGCGTCCTCGACGTCGGCGCCGGCACGGGGCTGGTCGCGCTGGAGGCGCGCCGTCGCGTGGGGCCGGGCGGGCGCGTGGTCGCGTTCGACCTCTCGCGCGACGCCCTCCGCGAGTGCCGGCGGCAGGTGGCCGACGCCCCCGGCGCGCCCCTTCGACCGGTGGCGGGCGACGCGACGCGCCTGCCCTTCTTGGACGGCGCGTTCGACGCAGTCCTGACCCGCTCGGTGCTGATCTACGTGGCGGATAAATCGGCCGCCGCGCGCGAGATCCGCCGCGTGCTCCGCCCCGGCGGGCGGGCCTCGCTCTTCGAGCCGATCAACAGCGCGACGGAGCGCTACTGGGACGCCGGGCCCGACCTCGCCCCGGTCCAGCCGGACCACGACCGCATCCTGGCCCGCTTGGACGCGGGCTTCACCCACCGCGCGGCGATGGTCGGCTTCGACGAGCGGGACCTCGCGCGCGCCTTCATCGAGGCCGGCTTCGTCGCCGTGCGCCTCGACTACGAGTTCCGCCACGCCCTGCGCCGCCGCGCGCCGGGCGAGATCGCCGCCTCGCTGCGCGCCCGGCCGAACCCGACCATGCTCAGTTACGAGGAGGCCGCGCGCGCCGTCCTCGGCGACGCCGCCGACGCCTACCTGGCGCGCTACGTCCGCCTGCTCGCCGCACAGCCCCGACCCGAGGCGAGCGCCGTCGCCTACCTCACGGCGCAGAAGGGCCGGTAGGCGCGTCCCAGCGCTCCACGAGCGTCGCCGGGTCCACCGGCAGCACCACGCCGCAGGCGATGAGGAGTTCGGCCAGGCGGCGCAGCGGCAGGCCGACGACGGCCAACTCCGAGCCGCGCACCTCCGCGACCAGCGCGCCGCCGCGCCCCTGCACCGCGTAGGCGCCGGCCTTGTCGAGCGGCTCGCCGCTGGCGACGTAGCGCGCGATCTCGTCCTCCCCGTAGTCGCGCATCCGCACCTCGGCGGTCACGACGTCGTGGCAGGCGTGCTCACCGCGGACGACCGCGAGGCCGGTCGAGACCGCGTGCCAGCGGCCGCGCAGCCGGCGCAGCATCGCCGCCGCCTCGGCCGCGTCGCGCGGCTTGCCCAGGCTCACGCCGTCGATCGCCACGACCGTGTCGGCGCCGATCACCACCCGGCCGGGGTGCGCCGCCGCGACCGCCCGCGCCTTCACCAGCGCCAGCGCCTCCGCCACCGCCGCGGGTGCCACACCCGCCGGCTCGGCCTCGTCCGCTCCGCTCGGCACCACCTCGAATGGCAGCCCCAGCCGTCCCAGCAGCGCCCGCCGCCGCGGCGACGCCGACGCGAGGATCAGCGGCTCCCCAACCCCCTCCTGTACCTGCCCCATCACCGCCGCCTCATCGAATGGCCTGCTCCCCCTCCCTCTCCCAGCATTGGGAGAGGGAGGGGGTCGGGGGGTGGGTGAGGGCCGCCACGTACCCCCGCACCCGCCGCGCGATGGCCGCCTGGCCGCCCGTCCGCCGCCGGCGCTCCTCGTCCACCGGCTGCCCGAGCATAGCGTGGGCCGCGACCGCGAGGTCGAGCACCCACAGGAAATACTCGCGCCCGACCGCCTCGCCGAGCGTGGGGTCGCCGCCGAGGTAGCCCGCCGCGAAGCCGTCGGCGATGTGGGCCAGGGCCGGTGCGTGCCGGTCGAAGTGGTGGCGGGCGTAGCGCGGCGCGTCGTGCAGCGCCGGCAGCAGCAGCCGGTAGCAGACCAGGAAGAAGGCGGCGTAGCGCGCGCCGTCGCCGATGGCCGGCACGGGGTCGATCAGCCCGACGAACCGCCCGCGGCGCACGATCAGGTTCTCGGGGGTGATGTCGCCGTTGACCAGCGACGGCGGCGCGGGCGCGGCCGACCGGCCGGCCAGGGCGCGGTCGAGTCCGGCGCGCGCCGCCGCGTGGTCGAAGTCGTAGCCGGCCGCGACCAGCCGCGCGAGCCCCTCTCGCCAGGCCGCCGCCTCCGCCGCCCGGATCTCGGCCGGGGGCCGCGGGTCCTCGCCGCGCAGCCCCTCCGGCGTCCAGACCAGTTCGCCCCACCCCGGCCACGGCGGCCGCCACTCGTGCATGGCCCGGAAGAACTCGCCGGCCGCCCGGCCGATCGCGACGGCCGAGCCCGGCGTCAGCCGGTCGAGCGCCAGCGTCGGCCCCAGGTACGACTCCACCGTGCAGGAGAGGTCGGGGCCGATGTGGTAGGCGTACTCGGCCGGGCAGACGCCGGGCTGGCAGGCGTTCGCCGCCGCGTAGTAGGCGCCGACGCCCGCGTAATCGGTGTGCAGCGCCCGCTCGTCGAAACGCTCGCGACGCCCGTAAATCACCGGCTTGCGCAGCCGGACGACCAGCCGCCGGCCGTCGGCGGTCGTGACGCGGTAGGCGTCGTGCCAGGCGCCCGCGCCGAGGCGGCGGTAGGCGGCGGGGTCACGGAGCGGCGACTGCCCGCACGCCGCCAGCGCCGCGGCCAGCCGCGCGCGCACGGTCGCCGGTGGGTGGGCCGCTAGATCGGTTGCTGCCGGTGATGGAGCGGACAGCCGCGGCGTCACGATCGGTCAGGCGCGCGCGGCGCAGGAGCCCGCCGGGCGGAGGGCGTCGAGCGGCAGTTCCTCGCCGGCCTCGTGCCGCCGCGTCTCGTCGCCGCGCATGACGGCGATGCCGCCCTGCCCGCGCACGCGCAGCGTCCCCGCGTTCACGTCGACGATGCAGCTCGTATGCTCGTCGATCCCCAGCGCGGTGATGCCGGGGGGCAGGAGGGCGCGCAGGTGCGCGAAGCGCTCGGCGCCCATGAAACAGTCGCTGGTGTCGAGGTGCGCGCCGCCCTCGGCGTTGTTCCAGTGCGGCAGGATCGCCAGGTTGAGGCCGAACTCGCCCAGCAGGTCCAGGCCCGGCGCCCAGGAGAGTTCAGCCCCGGCCTTGTAGATCTCGTAGACCGGCAGCGCCAGCGCGCCGAGCGCGATCGCCGCCGCGCTGGCGAACGCGACGCCCGCGCCGGCCGCCCAGCGCTCGCGCAGCGCCGCGTAGGTGCGCGTGCCGGAGAGGTGCCGGACGGTGTAGGTGGGGCTGCCGGGGCCGGCGAAGATGTAGGTCGCGTCGGCCAGCGGGCCGTAGACGGCCGGGTCGTCGGGGTCGCCGGGCCCGCCCTTGCGCAGCGCCTCGATCAGCGTCACGCTCGGCCGGTAGTTCTGCAGGCTGTGCTCCACGAACTGCTGCAGCCGCTCGGCGACGTACCGCGCGTTCGGCTGGAACCCGGCCGGCGTCTCCAGGATCGCCACGCGGGCCGGGACCGGCAGCGTCCTCAGCACTTCCTCGTGGACCTGGCGACCCTGCCGCGCCGTCTCGCCCGAGCCGAACAGGACGAGCGGGCCAACTGCTGCCATGCCTTCGACTCCCCGGCGCCCGCTGGGTCGCGCCGTCGCGCCCGCCGGAGCGCACTCGCCGTCTCCTCCCTCGGCGCAAGGAGCGTACCCGCGGCCCGTACCCCTGTCAAACAGGACGATTCACCGCGGAGACGCGGAGTGACGCAAGAGAGAACGCAGAGACTCGAAGTTTATTTCGTCTCTCCTCGTTCTCTGCGTCCTCTGCGCCTCTGCGGTGAACGTCCCCCCGAGTGGTACAATCGCGCGCGTGTCCGACGGGCGGGAGGGGTGATGGTGGGCGAAGGACAGGCCAACCGGCTGACCAGCGTGACCGAGCTTCGCGTCCGCTACGCCGAGACCGACGCGATGGGCGTCGTCTACTACGCCAACTATTTCGTCTGGTTCGAGCTGGGGCGCACCGACTGGATCCGCGCCTTCGGCGTCACCTATCGCGAGTTCGAGGAACAGGGGATCCTCCTGCCGGTCGTGGACGCGCATTGCGCCTACAAGACCTCGGCCCGCTACGACGACCTCGTACGCGTGGAGACGAGCGTGGCCGCGCTGACGCCCGCGCGCATCCGCTTCGCCTATCGCGCCGTCCGCGCCGACCCCGACCCCGCCCTGCTGGCCGAGGGCCACACCGAGCACGTCTTTCTCACGCGCGAGGGCCGGGTGGCCCGCCTCAATCGCCACCCACGCCTCTGGCTGGCCCTCGCGCCGGCCCGCGCCGCGCTCGCGGGGGCGGGCCCGACGTGACCCTCGCCCGCCTCGCCGCGCGCGCCTTCGACCTCCTCTACGGCCCCGGCGCGCCGGTCTACGACCTCGTCGCCCGCGCCGGCTTCGCGGGCGAGTGGGCGCGCTGGCAGCGGACGGCGCTCCGCTTCGTCCATGAGGGACCGGTGCTCGAGCTCGGCCCCGGCACCGGCGACCTGCTGCCGGTCCTCGCGGCCCAGGGCCTCCGGCCCTGCGGTCTCGAACCCTCGGCGCGGATGCTCGCGCGGGCGCGGCGCAAGTACGCCCGGCGCGGGGTCGCCGCGCCGCCGCTCGTGCGCGGGCGCGCCGAGGCGCTGCCTTTCGCGGCCGGCGCCTTCGGCGCGGTCGTCGCCACCTTCCCGAGCGGCTACATCCTCCGCCCGGCCACCTGGGCGGAGATCGCGCGCGTCCTCCGCCCGGGCGGCGACGTCGCGGTCGTCCTCGGCGGCGAACTCGCGCCCGACAGCCCCGGCCGCGCCCAGCGCGCCCGCGCCTACCGCGTCCTCTACGGCGACCAGGAGGCTCACCCGCCGCCGCTCCCCGACAGCCCGCTCGCGCCCCGCCTGGAGACGGTCGCCACCGCCCACGGCCGCGCGTTCCTGCTCGTCGGCCGGAAGAGTGACGAGTGACGAGTGACGAGTGACGAGTAGCCGTCAGCAGTCAGCCGGACTCCTGATGGCTGATCGCTGAAGGCTGACGGCTCGGAGGGACCATGGCGACCGATCTGGGCGTGACGCGCCTCCGCTGCGAATACCTCGTCAACCCACTCGGCCTGGACGTCGCGCGCCCGCGGCTGAGTTGGGAACTGACCGCGCGGCGGCGCGGGCAGCGCCAGACGGCCTACCGGGTGCTCGTCGCGAGCGACCCGGCGACACTGGCCGAAGACCGGGGCGACCTGTGGGACAGCGGGCGGGTGGCGTCGGACCAGTCGGCGCACGTCGTCTACGACGGGCCGGCGCTCGCGTCCGGGCAGCGCGCCTGGTGGAAGGTGCGCGCCTGGGACCGCGACGGTGTCCCCGCCGACTGGAGCGAGCCGGCCTGGTGGGAGGCGGGGCTGCTGCGCCCAGAGGACTGGGCGGGCCAGTGGATCGGCCTGCCGCTGCAGGACACGCCCCCCGACGAGGCGGCGCCGGACGGGCTGGACGGGCTGGTGCCGAGCCCCTACCTGCGCCGGGTGGTGCGGCTGCCGGGCGCGCCGCGGCGCGCCCGGCTCTACGCGACGGCCAGGGGCGTCTACGAGTTGCGCCTCAACGGCGAGCGCGTCGGCGACGCCGTCCTCGCGCCCGGCTGGACCGACTACGACAGGCGCATCCAGTACCAGATCTACGACGTGACGGATCTGCTGCGGCCGGGCGACAACGCGCTCGGCGCGATCCTCGGCCCCGGCTGGTACGCCGGCCACGTGGGGTTCGGCCACCGGTGCCGCCACTACGGCGCGCGGCCGCAACTCCTGCTCCAGCTCCATGTCGAGCTGGACGGCGGCGCGACGCTGGTCGTCGCGAGCGACGGGGCCTGGCGGGGCGCGACCGGCCCGATCCGCTACTCCGACCTGCTGATGGGCGAGCACTACGACGCGCGCCGCGACCTGCCCGGCTGGGATGAGCCGGGCTTCGACGCTGCCGACTGGCGCCCCGTCGACGCGCAGCCGCGCGACGCGGTGCCGCTCGTCGCCGAGCGCGCCGAGCCGGTGCGCGTGACGGAGGAGAGCCCGGCGCGCGCGGTCACCGCGCCGGCGCCCGGCGTGGCGATCGCCGACCTCGGCCAGAATATCACCGGCTGGGTGCGGCTCAGGGTGCGCGGCGAGGCCGGGACGCGCGTGCAACTCCGCTTCGGCGAAGTGCTCAACCCCGACGGCACGCTCTACACGGCCAACCTGCGCGCGGCGCGGGCGACTGACACCTACGTGCTGCGGGGCGGCGGCGACGAGATCTGGGAACCGCGCTTCACCTTCCACGGCTTCCGCTACGTCGAGGTCACCGGCTACCCCGGCGCGCTCGCCCCGGACGCGCTCACCGGCCGCGTCGTCGGCTCGGACACGCCGCTCGCGGGCGCGTTCTCGTGTTCGAGTGAACTGGTCAACCAGTTGCAGCGCAACATCGACTGGGGCCAGCGCGGCAACTTCCTGAGCATCCCGACCGACTGCCCGCAGCGCGACGAGCGCCTCGGCTGGCTCGGCGACGCGCAGGTCTTCGTCCGCACCGCCTGCTGTAACCGCGACGTCGCCGCCTTCTTCACCAAGTGGCTCGACGACGTCGCGGACGCCCAGTCGGCCGCCGGCGCCTACCCCGACGTCGCGCCGCGGCTGGTCGACGCCGCCGACGGGGCGCCGGCCTGGGCCGATGCCGGCGTGATCGTGCCCTGGACGCTCTGGCAGCACTACGGCGACACGCGGATCATCGAGCGTCACTGGGGCGCGATGACGCGCTGGCTCGACTACCTCCGCCGCGCCAACCCCGACCTGCTCTGGGAAGCGCGCCGCAACCACGACTTCGGCGACTGGCTCTCGGTCGAGGCCGACACGCCCAAAGACGTCATCGCCACCGCCTACTTCGCCCACGACGCGCGGCTGATGGCGCAGATGGCCCGCGCGATCGGCCGCGACGCCGAGGCCGCCGACTACGCCGACCTCGCCGCGCGGATCGCCGCGGCGTTCAACGCCGCCTACGTCACGGCGGACGGCCGCGTCAAGGGCGAGACGCAGACCGCCTACGCCCTCGCCCTCCACTTCGGGCTCCTGCCGCCCAACCTGCGCCCGCTGGCGGCGGGGCATCTCGTCGCGGACATCGAACGGCGCGGGAGGCGCCTCTCCACCGGCTTCGTCGGGGTCGGTTATCTCTGCCCCACCCTGACGGCCGCCGGCCACCTCGACGTCGCCTACCGGCTGCTGCTGAACGAGGAGTTCCCCTCCTGGGGCTATAGCATCCGGCACGGCGCGACGACGATCTGGGAGCGCTGGGATGGCTGGACCGCCGAGCGGGGCTTCCAGGACCCCGGCATGAACTCGTTCAACCACTACGCGCTCGGCGCGGTCGGCGCATGGCTCTACCGCGCCGTGGCCGGCATCGACACCGACCCCGAGAGGCCGGGCTACCGGCACATCGTCTTCCACCCCCGCCCCGGTGGTGGGCTCACCTACGCCCGCGCCGAATTGCGCTCGCCCTACGGCCCCATCACGAGCCACTGGACCATCGCCGGCGACACCTTCACCCT
>DASSSV010000792.1:0-18041 GCA_035708265.1 Thermomicrobiales bacterium
GAGGGGGTTGCGGCACCAGCCTTTCTTCCACATCGGGGCCGGCTCGTAATGCTTGCAGGTGCCGCACTTGTGCTCCGCCATCCGCGTCCCCCCCAGGTCGCCGACCCGCGTCATCGCCGCCCTTCCCGCTCCCGCCCGCCCGCCGCCGCGCGTCTTGTACGATCATGCCGTCCGTACAGGCCGCTGTCAAGTCCCGCGCGGCGAATTCGTCAAGGAGTATAGCACGCGGAAGCGGTGAGTGATGAGTGACGAGTGACGAGTGACGAGGGGACGGAGGAGACAGGTCCGCGGCTTCAAGGGCGCGCTGGCGGTGATGTCGGGCCCGCGCAGGCGGGCTTCGCGGCCGTGAGGCCGGTAGCCGCGGCTTCAGCCGCCAGGCCCTCTCGCCGGGCACAACGACGGCCACCAACCCGGCCGCGGCCCGGCCGTTGACGCCGGCCGCGCGCGGTATGACACTACGCTCGCGCGCCGGCATCGCGCGCCGACTCCACCCCATGAGCGAGGAACCATGGCCCGGCAGAGCGAACTGGAACGGCTGGAGGAGGAGCGCGCGGCCTGGCTGGACGGCTACCGCGAGCCGCGCGACCTCCGCTGCCCGCGCTGCGACGCCGTCCTCGGCACCCTCTTCTTCATCACCTGGGCCGAGCAGCCGCTGATGGACGCCGTGGCCGACGGCCGCCTCGGCGGCGTGCCGACGCAGGGCTTCTACGTCCTGGTCTCCCAGCGCGAGGGGGAACTGGTGCCGCTGAAGGGCCGCCGCCGCTACGCGCGCGGCGCGCCGCCCGCCGACCCCGCCCCGCCGGCCTGGGTCGGCCTCCCCGGCGAGGTAACCTGTGCGGCCTGCGGCGAGCTGGCGCAGATCCCCCACCCGCGCTTCCCCGCGCAGGCGCGCCTCGACGCGCTCAAAGAGGCCGCCGGCCGGGGCCCGCGCCGCCGCTGGCGGCATTAGAGACGGCAGGCGGTAGACGGCAGACGGCAGTAGATCGGGCGTAGGGAAAGAGGGAGCGCGCGATGTTGCCGGAGTTGCTGGTGACGGACTTCGCCGGGACGACGCTGCGCGAGGAGGGCGCGGTCCTGGCGGCCTACGCCCAGGCGCTCCACGCCCACGACATCCCCTACACCGACGCCGACCTCGCCGCCCGCCGCGGCGCCAGTAAGCGCGCGGTCTTCCGCGAGCTCGCCGCCCGCGCCCACCCGCCCGCCGAGGCAGCCGCCGTCGCCGACCGCGCGCTGGCCGCCTTCGAGGGCGCGCTGCGCCGCGAGTACGAGTCCGGCCCGGTCCGCGAGGTCGATGGCGCGGCCGCCGCGCTGCGCCTCCTGCGCGCACACGGCGTCAAACTGGCCCTCACCAGCGGCTTCGACCGCGGCCTCGTCGCCCTCCTCGTCGGCCGGCTCGGCTGGGGCGACCTCTTCGACGCCGTCCTGGCCGCCGACGACGCGCCGCGCGGCCGGCCCGCGCCGTACCTCATCTACCGCGCGATGATCGACCTCGGCGTCGAGGATGTCGGCCGCGTCGCGGTCGTCGGCGACACCCCGCTCGACTTGCAGGCCGGGACGAACGCCCGCGCCGGCTGGGTCGTCGGCGTCCTCAGCGGCGCGCACGGCCTGGACACGCTCGGCGCGACCGCCCATACACACCTGCTCCCTTCGGTCGCTGCGCTTCCGGAGGCGTTAGGCGTTAGGCGTTAGACGTTAGGCGAAGCCCAAGCGTCAGCGCCCGAATTCCCCTAACGCCTAACGCCTACCCCCTACCGCCTCGTCCTGGCACGCGCGTTGCGCGGACCGGCGGCGATGTGCGGGACGGGCGACACGGTCGCCCCGCCCGGCGCGCGACGGGTACGCAGAAAGGAGCAGCGGCGATGGCCTCCACCGAACGAGCAGCGGCTGACGATCGCGACCTGGCGGCGAGGCTCACGCGACGGCTGGCCGAGGACGCCGGCATCTACGCCGCCGTGCGCGTCACCGGCGGGGTCGCCTACCTCGAAGGGCTGGTCGGCTCGACCAACCAGCGCGACGCGGCGACCGACATCGCCCAGAGCCTCCCCGGCATCGAGCGGGTGCAGAACGACCTGGACGTCGAGGAGATCGACCCGGCCCCCAGCCAGACGCGGGAGCCGGGGCAAGAGGCCGACGTCACCTACGAGATGCTCGAAGGGTCCGTCGGGCCCAACCCGCTCGAACTCGCGCCCGACTTCAGCGAGGACGCCCCGCCGGTCGGCGACGACGTGACCGACGACGCGATGGTCGCGACCGAAGAGGGCATCCCCTACTCGCCGCCGACCGACCCGGTCGTGCGCCCGGCGCAGAACGACCAGGACATCGAGGTCGTCGGCGGCTTCGGCACGACCTCGATGGATGAGTATCCCGACGCCCTTCAGAGCACCGGCTTCGGCGAGGGGCCGCCCGGCGACGAGGACCTGGAGGAGCGCGTCTTGCAGGAACTCGCCGCCGACGCCGCGACCACCGACTTCTTCGTCAACGTCTCGGCGCGCAACGGCGTCATCCGCCTGCGCGGGCGCGTCCCGACGCTCGAAGACGCCGAGGCGGCCGAGGCCGTCGCCGCGCGCGTGCCCGGCGTGCAGGAGGTCGTCGAGGAACTGGAGGTCGCCGGGATGGAGGGGGGCGAGTAGCTGGCCCGCGTGCTACAGTCGCGCCCCGGCAAGCGAGCGCGCCTTCCTCCACGGTGAGTGATGGTGAGTGATGCGCGCACATCTGTTGCCGGCCGACCTCGCGATCGGCCGGTATAGTAAGCAGAGCCGGAAAACGAAAGGCTCCCCGCTGTCCTGAATCCGGCGCAGCAGGACAGCGGGAGGGGCGCCACACGCCAAATGCCCTCCCGTCAGTGCATGGTCTGATGGGGTGGGTTCCTAATGTTCGACAAGTGGTGGCCGGCGCCGGCCAGGTGCGCCCGGCGAGTGTCCCGCCCGGCGGCGCAGCCCGCCGCCATCCTCCTGGCCCTGGCTCGCCTGCAACTGCTCTGCCTCGCCCTGTCGTCCGGCGACCCGCGCGGCGCGACCGCACGGGGGAGGGCCGTTATGGAAGGGTTCGTGTCGGTGAGCGCGGCGCTCCTCGCGCGGAACCGGCAGGGCGCCGCCGTGTTCGCCCGGCGGGACGCGACCGGCGACTGGGTCGCCCGCCTGGCCGCGCTGGCGCGGGCGGCCGGCGTGCCGCTCCGGCGCGTGGACGCCGCCACCATCGGCCGCTATGCGGCGGGCAGCAGCCCCTCGCCGGGCCGCGGCGCTTCCTACCACTCGGCGCCCTGCTCACCGGACCGCGCCCGTTCATCGCGCTGCTCGACGGCCTGGAAGACCCCTACACCTTCGGCCACGCCGTCCGGGCGCTCTACGCGGCCGGCGTCGACGGGCTGGTCGTCCGGCCGCGCGATTGGCTGCCGCTCGACGGCACGATCGCGCGGGCCTCGGCGGGGACGACCGAGTTGCTACCGGCCGCCATAGCCGACCCCGCGGGCGCAGTCGCCTTCTTCAAAACACGAGGGCTGTCGGTGGCCTGCGCGACGCAGGGGCCGGGCGCCGTGCCGATGTACAACGCCGACCTCGCCGGCCCGCTCTGCCTGGTGCTCGGCGGCGAGAAGCGCGGCGTGAGTCGGGCGCTGCTCGGCCAGGCCGATGTCCTCGTGCAGATCCCCTACGGCCGGGCGTTCGCCCGCTCGCCGGGGCTGACCGCCGCGGCGGCCGCGCTCGCCTTCGAGGTCTCGCGCCAGCGCCGCCGCGACGCGCGCTGACCGCGCGCATCACCCGCAGCGCAGGTCGGAGCCGCGGCGCGGGGCGTCCGGCGATCGAGGTACCTCCGGCACCTCCTCAGCCAGCGTTCAACCGGCGACGGCGTAGAGTCGCTCCGCGCCGCAGTCGAGGCAGAAGGCGTGGCCGTGCCGGTCCACCCAATACTCGTCGTCGGGGCCGATCGGCGCGCCACAGGCGCGGCAGACGAGCGACATCGCTTCGCTCCAGTGATGAGTGACGAGTGACGAGTAGAGGGCTCGCGTCCCAACCCGCGGAGGCGGGTTTTACGGCGAGCCGAGCGAGCCTCCAGCCGCGGTTTCAACCGCGGGCGCGGCCGACCGCCAGCGCGCCCCCGCTTGGGCTTGTATCATACCCGGTGCGGCGGGTTCGGCGCACCGGGACGAGCGAGACACGGCGATGGACGATCCGCGATTGACAGTACGACGGCGCGGCCCCGCGCGGCGGGCGGTGGCCGTCGCGGGGCGCGGGAGCGAGCGGGCGCTGGCGGCGACCGCGCACGCCGCGATCGGCTTCGGCCTCCTCGGCGTCGGCTTCCTCCTCTCGCTGGCGATCACCGGCGTGATCTGGCTGGCGGGCAAGAAATCGCCCTACGTCGTGGCGCACGCCGACCGCGCCGGGCGCTACCAACTGCTGGTGCTCGCGGTCAACGTCGTCGCGGTGGCGCTCTGGATCGGCGGCGTGCTGCTCTTCGCCGACCTCGGCGGCTGGCACGGCTGGGCGGCGGGCGGCTGGCGCCTGCTCGCCTGGGCGCTGCTCGGGCTGGTCCTGCTCCTCGCCGTCCCGGTCTTCCTCGCCTGGTATTTCGGCACGATCGCCTACGGCCTCTACGGCGCCGCGCGCGTCCTCGGCGGCCACGATTTCCGCTATCGGAGAAGGAAGAGAGGAGAGCGCGCATGACCACGGATCTGAAGGCCCTCATCCGGCGCTATTGGGGTGAGCCGTTCAATACCGGGAACCTCGCGGTCGTCGACGAGGTCGTCGCCGCCGACTATGTCTGGCACGGCGGCGGCCGAGAGGTCCGCGGGCCAGAGGGCTGCAAGTCGCTCTTCGCCCCCTTCCTGACCGGTTTCGCCGAACGGCAATGGACAGCGGACGGCCAGATCGCCGAGGGGGACCAGGTAGCGACCCGCTGGACCTTCACCGGCACGCACGTCGGCCCGTTCCGCGGCATCCCTCCGACCGGCCGGCGCGTGACGACGACCGGCATCGTGGTCAGCCGGGTCGTCGGTGGGCGGGTCGTGGAGGAGTGGGAGTGGATGGACGGCGCTGGGCTGCTGCGGCAGCTCGAGACTGCCACGACGCCGCCCACGGCCGCGGAATAGCGCCCGGCGTGCCGCTACAGGACGTGCAAGTCCTCGATCGTGATCACCGCCCCGGCCGGGGTTTCCCGCGCGAGCACCTGGAGCGTCAGGTCGCTGCGCCCCTCCTCGGCCGTCCAGAGCGTCAGATCAATCGACCACAGCGTCGGGTTGGCGCCATCGCGGTAGGCCATCACATAGTCGGGCACGAAGGCGTCCTCCGGCAGCGCGACCAGCCGGCGGCCGTAATCGCGCACCGCCCGCGCGAGTTCGTCGGCCGTCAGCCGGCCGGCGCGCCCACTGGTGACCAAGCCCGCGTAGTCGCCGGCAACCAGGTCATCCACAAGCGCGCGCAACGGCGACATCAGCGATGGCGGCACCACGCTCATCGGCTGTTCGCTCCCTTCTGCCGCCCTTTCTCGGCGAGATCCCCAGTTCCACCTCAGAGTTCGTGCAGCCCCGCCAGGTCTTCGATCGCGACGACGCGGCCGGCGCGGAGATAGTGGCGCGGTAGGCGTGCGCCGAGGCCGGTGGTGATCTCGTAGGTGATCGTGCCGGCGAGGTCGGCCAGTTCCTCGGCGGTGACGCGGTCGTCCCCCTGCGCGCCGAGCGCGGTCACCTCGTCCCCGACGCGCACGTCGAGCCCCTCCGGCACGGCGACGACCGTCTGGTCCATGCAGACGCGGCCGAGCACCGGCGCGCGCCGCCCGCCGAGCAGCATCGCCGCCCGGCCGGAGAGCGCGCGGCGGTAGCCGTCGGCGTAGCCGAGCGGGACGAGCGCGGCGCGCAGGGGGCGCTCGGCCACGAAGGTGCGGCCGTAGGAGACGCTGTCGCCCGGCGCCAAGTCCAGCACGCGCGCGACCCGGCTGCGCACCGCCGCCACCGGCCGCAGCGCCGCCGGCGCCGGCACCTCCGCCAAGGGCGAGAGGCCGTAGAGCGCGATGCCGACGCGGATCAGGTCGAGGTGGGAGTCGGGCACGGCGAGCGCGGCGGCGCTGTTGGCCTCGTGGACGAGCGGCGCGCCGATCCCGGCCGCGCGGACCTCGCGCACGACCGCGGCGAAGCGGGCGCGCTGCTCCGCGAAGAACGCGCGGTCGGCCTCGTCGGCCGTGGCGAAGTGCGTGTAGAGCCCGCCGAGGCGCAGACCCGGCAGCGCCGCGACTTGCGCCGCCAGCGCGGCCGCCGCCCCGGCCGGGGCGCCGAAGCGCCGCATCCCCGTGTCGACTTCGAGGTGGACGGTCGCGGCGCGCCCGGCCGCGCGCGCCGCGCGGGCCACCGCCGCGGCCAGGTCGAGGTCGGCGACGGCGAGCGTCAGGTCGGCGTCGCCGGCGGCCTCGGCCTCGGCGGGGTCGGCCGGGGCCAGGACGAGGATCGGCGCGGCGATGCCGGCCCGGCGCAGATGTGCGCCCTCGTCCACCGTCGCCACGCCGAGCCAGCGCGCCCCGGCGTCGAGCGCCGCGCGCGCGACCATCACCGCGCCGTGCCCGTAAGCGTTGGCCTTGACGACCGCCATCACCGCCGCGCGGCCGCCGGCCAGCGCCGCGAAGTGGCGGACGTTGTTCGCGACCGCGTCGAGGTCGATCTCCGCCCGGCTGGCGCGGCGGGAGGGCGCGAGCGCCGGGGCCCCGCTCACCCCTGCGCCTCGCGCTCGCCCTCCAGCCCGTCCTCGGCGGCGACCTCGCGGACCATCAGGCGGACGATGTCGGAGCGGCTGACGATGCCGATCACCGTGCCGTCGAAACTGACGACCGGCACGGGGTTGACCTTGCGCTCGTACATCAGCGAGGCGACCTCCTCGATCGAGGCGTCCTCGCGGATCGAGTAGACGGTGCGCGTCATCAACTCTTCGGCGCGCGTGGCGAGGATCTTCCGCAGTTTCTCCTCGCCGTGCGGCTCGGGCATCACGATCAGCGCGTCGAAGAAGACGGTCGAGATCGGCGCGTCGTAGTCGGCCTGGCGCGCGATCATGTCGAACTCGGTGATGATGCCGACCAGCGCGCCGCCGTCGTCCACCACCGGCACGCCGCTGATGTCGTACTCCACCATCACCCGCGCCACCTCGTTGATCGGCGTGTCGGGCCCCACCGTGACGACGTCGGGGGTCATGATCTCCGTGACGCGCATGCGCTCCGCTCCGCTCCGCTTGAGGACTCAGGACTCAGGACTCAGGACTCAGTGGGCTTCTGGTATAACGAGCAGCCCATGGGATTCTACGGGCGAAGATACTTAGTCCTTAGTCCTTAGTCCTTCATCGTCCCTCTTCGAGTTCTTGGACCGCGATCCCGAGATACGCCGGCAGGTCGCTGGCGACGAGAGGGAGGGTGCCGAGCTCGTCGCTCGCCAGGTCGGCCGCGCGCGAGCCGAGCCAGAGGCCGAGGATCGCGGCGTCGGTCGGGTCGAGGCCCTGCGTCAGCAGGCCGGCGATCTCCCCGGCCAGGGTGTCACCGGTGCCGGCCGCGGCCAGCGCCGGGTTGATCGTCGGCGTGACCCAGAGCGCGCCGTCGGGCGCGGCGACGACGGTGTGCCCGCCCTTGAGGACGACCGTCTGACCCCAGGCGCGGGCGGCATCGCGCGCGGCGGTCCAGGGGTCGGCGGTGATCGCGTGGGTCTCGACGCCGCGCAGCCGGCCCATCTCGCCGGGGTGCGGCGTGAGGACGAGGCGCAGCCCTTTGAGGGCTTCCCACCAGCGCTCGACCGTGCTGAGCCAGTTCAGCCCGTCGGCGTCGATCAGCGCGGGCATGGTGATGGCCTCGCGGTTGGCCGTGGCCGGCGCAGCGGCGGGCTGGCCGAAGCCGAGCGCGTTGCGGCCGCGCGGCGCGATGCCGAAGAGGCGCGCCAGGAATGCTTCCGTCTCCGGCTCGCGGCCCAGGCCGTTGCCGAGTTGCAGCGCGGTGTAGCGCCCGAGCGCTTCCGCGACCGTCTGCGCCGCGTTCGGCCCGGCGATGCCCCAGCCGGCCTCCGGCAGCGGCAGATAGGTCGCCTCCGGCAGTTGCGCGGCCAGCGCGATGACGAGCGAGCGGGGCGCGGCAAGCGTGACTAGCCCGGCGCCGACGCGCAGCGCCGCCCCCGCCGAGAGGACCGGCGCGCCGAGGTAGTTGGCCGAGCCACCGACGATCAGGAGCGAGCCGGCGGTCCCCTTGTGGGCGTCGGCCTCGCGGCGGGGTAGGCGGGCGGCGGCGTCCGCGCGCGTGATCAGGCGCGGCGCGTCGTCCGGCACGCCCTCCTCGCCGAGCCCGAGCGGCGCGACGACGACCCGGCCGGTGTAGCGCAGGCCGGGCGCGAGGTAGAGGCCGCGCTTCGGCCGGCCGAATGTCACCGTGGCGTCGGCGCGGAAGGCGAGCTCGGCCACCGCGCCGGTGTCGGCGTTGACGCCGGTCGGGATGTCGACCGCGACGCCGCGCACGCCGAGCTCGCGCAGTCGCGCGTCGACCCGCTTCAGGGCGGCGAGCAGGTCGTCCGGCAGGCGGTCGCGCTGACCGATGCCGAAGAGGGCGTCGACGACGAGGCCGGCGTTCGCCAGCGCCGCCGCGAAGGGCACGCCGTCGCCGACGACCCGGACGCGGTCGAGCAGCCCGGCCTCGACCGGCGCCTCGCCGACGCCGTCGCGGCGGTAGAGCCAGACGGCGACCTCGCGCAACCCGGCCTTGTAGAGCGCCTCGGCGGCCACCAGGCCGTCGCCGCCGTTCTTGCCCGGCCCGACCAGCACCAGCGCGGCGACCTCGCCCGGGTCGTCCAGGAGCGCCAGCGCCGCGTCGGCCGCCGCGCGCCCCGCCTGGCCCATCAACTCCGCGACCGTCGCCTGACCGCTCGCGAAGAACGCCTCTTCGACCGCCCGCATCTGTGCGGCGGTGACGATCTTCATACCTGCGCCCCCGTCCTCGCGCTCACGCCTCGTCCTCCGGCGTCGCCGCTGCCGCCTCGCCCGCCGCCTCTCCCTGCGCGGGGAAGTACCGGCCCCACTCCTCGCTCGCCTTGATGTCCTCGACGTGCATATACTCGCGTCGGTAGGGCGTGCCGGTCGGCGTGAAGGTCTGGAAACTGACCAGATAGATGCTCGGCGGCAGGCGGTACCACTCGATCCAGGCGATCAGCACGCGCGGGTCCACCGGCGAGCGCTCGAGCAGGTCGATCATCACGTCGTCGCCGAACGCCAGTTGTATCGGCTCCTCCTCCTCCGGGCGCCAGCCGCCCGTGTGCGTCCAGACCACCTTTCCCTCCAGTAAGGAGTCAAGAGTACCGGCTTACTCTCACCTACCGGGTCGGCCCGCGGAAGCCGCCACTCGCTACTCGCTACTCGCTACTTCACCGTACGGGCCGGATCATCACGTTATCGAAGTGTACCTCTATCGGCCCGGTGCCGGCGTCGACGCGCAGGCCGACGGTGCCGCCTTGCGGCCCGTTGGGGTCGTTGGTCTGGAAGACCTCGGTGCCGTTGACGTAGAGCGTGATCAGCGTGGCCTTGCAGACGACGGTCAGGTGGTTGATCGCGCCGCCCTTCTTCACCGCCGCGTTCGGCGTCGGCGGGAGCAGGTCGGTGTGCTGGCCGTTGTCCCAGTGGACCAGCCGCACCGTGCCGGCCTCCGGGTTGATGAGCGCGAAGTATTCGTTGATCGAGCCGCCCGCCGCCTGCCGGTGGAAGACGAGGCCATAACTGCCGCCGTTGGTCGCGCCGATGGCGGCCATGTCGGCCTCGATCGATAGGTCGCCGAAGGGCGGGAACTTCGGGTTGTTCAACTCGGCGATCTGGTAGCCGTCCGCCTGCGCAACCTGGATGATGTAGACCCCCTGCCAGTACGGCGGCTGCTGCTGGCCCGGCAGTTGGCGCGGGAAGCCGGTGGACGGGTCGTTGAACTCGTCCGTGAAGACCGGCGGCAGTGGCGGCGCGGTCGGGACCGGGGTCGGCGTGACCGGCGCGGGCGTCGGCGCGACCGGCAGGGTCGCGGGGACGTCGCTGGTCGGGGCGGCGCCACCGAGCGCGACGGCGCTGCCCGCGCCCCCGGCGCGCGGCGAGGCGAGCGCCCCGCGGACGGGCGTGCCGGTCGCGCGGTCGGTGCGGCGCACCAGCGCCGGGCCGACCAGCGCCACCAAGACTACCAGCGCGACCGCGCCGAGGACGCTCGGCAGGATCAGGCGCTGCCGCTCGCGCGCCGGGGCGACCAGTGGCTTGAAGGTGGGCGGTCGCGCGGGTGGCTGATTCGCCCGCCGCCCCTCCGGCGGCGCGGGCGCGGTGCCCCGACCGAACGGCCACCGGCGCGCCGGCGGCCGCGAGGGATCGGCGTCAGCGGCAACGGCGGCCGGCGCGGGCGATGCGGCGGCCGCGGCGTCGGGAGCCGGCTGGTCGGTCGGTTGGGCGGCGGCTGGCGGCGCGGCCGGCTGGTCGTCGGACGTTGCGTCCTTCGCCGCCGGCGCAGCCCCGGCGGCCGCCTGGCCCTCGGCCGGCCGCGCCGTCTCGGCGCTGGCGAGGCGGTGGCGCGGGTGGATCAGCCGGCCCTCGACCGCGGCCAGTTCCCGCTGCGCCAGCGCGTCGGCGGGGCGGAGGCGGAGGTAATCGGTGTAGGCGCGCCGGGCGGCCCGGAGCCGCCCGGCCGTGACCGCCGCGCGCGCCGTCTCCAGCAACGCGGGCGCGGCCGCGTCGTCGCCCTGGCTGTCGGCGCGCATCGCCTCCTGCAGGGCCAGCACCAGTTCCGCGCCGCTGGCGTAGCGGTCGGCCGGCTCGGGGGCCAGCGCGCGCGCCAGCACGCCGCCGAGCGCGGGCGGCAGCCCCGCCCGCGCCGCCGCGGCGTCCGCCGCGCCCGGCCGGGCGCCGGTGAGCAGTTCCGCCAGCACCGCGGCGAGCGCGTAGAGATCCGGCGCGGCGGAGGGGAAGGGCGATCTGCGCGCGTCCCCCGCCTCGGGCGCGTGGGGCGGCAGCTCCGGGAGGACGATGCCGGCGCCGGCATCGGAGGCCAGCCCCAGAAATCCGAAGTCGGCGAGGAAGGGCCAGGCGTCGTGGAAGACGTCGTCGCCGGGCAGCACGTTCGCCAGCAGGATCGTGTCCGCCGTCAGGCCGCCGTGGGCGAGGCCCTGACGGTGGGCGTAGTCGAGCGCGTCGCCGAGGGCGGCGACGAGGCGGAGCGCCTCTTCGAGCGAGCACGGCCGGCCCCGGCAGGCGGCCAGTGTCGGGCCGTCGAGGTAGGGCGAGACCGCGTAGGCGAGGGCGTCCTGCTCGCCGAAATCCTGCACCGGCAGGATATAGGGGTGTCGCAGCCCGGTCAGCGCCTCGGCCACCCGCTCGAAGCGCGGGAGGGCGCCGGCACCGGGCGGGCGCGCGAAGACGGTCACGGTCACGGGGCGGTTGAAGAGGCGACGGTCGACGGCCCGGAACGCCGGATACGGGCCCGGGCGTTCCAGGCGTGCGATCAGTTGATAGGGCCCCAACAACCGGCCGAGAAGATCCTCCATGCGTCCTTTCTGTGCTACGCAGCTATCAGCTATCAGCTATCAGCTATCAGCCGTCAGCGTTCGGACGCGATGTCGCGGGGCGTCGTCGCTCCCTCCGGCTGATGGCTGACTGCTGATGGCTCGTCACCCTTCGTCGCGACCACGACCGCGAGGGCCAGGCCGGTCAGGTGCGTCAGGCTGACCGACCAGTGGCGCAGGCCGAGCGCCGCCGCCCGCGCGGCCGCCGCGCCGTGCAGGATCAGCACCGGCTTCCCGCGCGAGTTGGCGCCGATCTCGATCTCGCGCCAGGCGACCGGCCCCAGGCCGGTGCCGAGAGCCTTGGCGACCGCCTCCTTGGCCGCGAAGCGCGCGGCGAGGGAGGCGGGGCGCCCGGCGCAGGCGGCGCGCTCGGCCGGCGTGAAGACCCGGCCGAGGAAGCGCTCGCCCCAGCGCGCGGCCAGCGCGGCGATGCGCGCCGGCTCGATCGCGTCGATCCCCGCCTCGCTCGGCCCCGCCGCGTCGGGATCCCACGCCGCCGGCCCGACCAGCGGGGTCATACCGCCGTCGCCAGGCGCAACTCGGCGTGGACCGGCACCGCGAAGGTGTCGCCGCGGAGCAGCCGCGTCGAGAAGAAGAGGATTTCCAGGTTCTCGACTTCGCCGGTTTCCGCATTAATCCGGGCGATCACGTCGTCGCCAAGCTCTTCCGACTCCTGCTCCGCATGCGGCGGCCGCGTATTGATGTAGAGGATATCCGCATCACGGTCGTACTCGAACGTCAGTTTCTCGTCCATATGCTCTGACCTCCCGACAGCCGGCGCGTCAAGTATGCGGTGACGATCCAGTCGCGCCCGGCGGCGGTATTGTCGGCAACGACCACCACGACAACATGTTTCCCGCCACGCACCGTGCCGAACCAGCGCGAGAATAGGTATGTGTTCGCGGCGCGAATGTCCAGTCGTACCACGTCGGGATCGACCAGGGTATCCGCCAGTCTGGCCCGGTGTTCCGGCAACAAATCGGGATGGTTGGCCGCGATGTGCCTTTCGCGCTCCTCGGCTAGCTCAACTTCGCCGTGCAGATAGGGGCACGGGAAGCGTGTCGCCATCCTGATGGCTCGCCGCCGGCTAGTCGGTGTCGGCGACCGGCTCGGCCGCCGAAGTGGCCGCGGGCTCGTGCGCGGGGACGCCGACGCCGCGGTGGGCGAAGCCGAGCGCGGCCAGGTCGTGCGGGTCGTACAGGTTGCAGCCGTCCACCAGTACCGGCCGGCGCATCCCCGCGCGCACCCGCGCCAGGTCCAGGCGCTTGAACTCGTCCCAACCCGTCACCAGCGCCACCGCGTCCGCCCCCGCCGCCGCCTCATAGGGGTCGGCGCAGAACGTGACGCCCGGCAGGAGTGCCCACGCCCCCGCCATCGCCGCCGGGTCGTAGGCGCGCACGCGCGCGCCGCGCGTCTGCAGGTCGCCGATGATCTCGAGCGCCGGCGCCTCGCGCAGGTCGTCGGTGTCCGGCTTGAAGGCCAGCCCCCACACCGCCACCTCCGCCCCCTCCAAGCCGCCGAGCGCCCGGTCGAGCTTGCGCACGAAGGCGCGGCGCGCGTCGCGGTTGATCTCCAGCACCGCGCGCAGCAGCTGCGGGTGGCAGTCGGCCTCCGCCGCCATGTATTCGAGCGCCTGCACGTCCTTCGGCAGGCAGGACCCGCCGAAGCCGACGCCCGCCGCGAGGTAGTGCGGGCCGATGCGCCGGTCGAGGCCCATCCCCGCGGCCACCTGGCGCACGTCGGCGCCGAGGCCCTCGCAGATATGCGCCACCTCGTTGATGAACGACAGGCGCGCGGCCAGGAAGGCGTTGGAGGCGTACTTGATCATCTCCGCGGTGCGCAGGTCGGTCTCGATCGTCGGCGCGCCCGTGTGGTGGTAGAGCGCGGCCACGGCGTCGCGGGCGGCGAGGTCGCCCGAGCCGAGCACGACGCGGTCGGGGTGCAGCATGTCCCCAACCGCCGTGCCC
Organism: Thermomicrobiales bacterium; assembly: GCA_035708265.1. GTDB lineage: Bacteria > Chloroflexota > Chloroflexia > Thermomicrobiales > CADCWN01 > DASSSV01. The sequence continues at coordinate 13,486 of DASSSV010000792.1, forward strand.
TCGCGCAGGAACTCGGGGTTGGCGACGACTGCGAAGTCCGCGCCCGCGGGCGCCTCCTCGCCCACGAGCGCGCCGACCAGGTCGCCGCTGCCGATGGGCATGGTGCTCTTGTTCACGACGATGGTACGCCGCCCCGGCGCCAGGTGGCGGCCGATGCCGCGCGCCGCGGCGCGCACCCGGCTCATGTTCGCGCCGCCGGTCGGCCCGGGCGGGGTGTCCACGCAGATGAAGACGAAGTCGGCCGCCGGCACGGCCCGGGCGTAGTCGGTGGTGAAGGCGAGGCGCCCCGCCGCGCGCCCGCGCGCGAGCAATTCGGGCAGCCCCGGCTCGAAGATGGGGCACTCCCCCGCCGCCAGGCGGGCGACCCTGGCCGCGTCGATGTCCACCCCGACGACCCGGTGCCCCTGCTCCGCGAAGACGGCCCCCGTGACCAGCCCGACGTACCCCGCCCCGATCACCGCGATCCCCGCCACCGTTCTCCCTCCACTTCGTTCAGGACTCAGGACCCAGTGGGCTCCGCTCCTGGCGGTCAGCCAGCCCGGTTTCCCAGGCGTAGCAACACTTAGTCCTTAGTCCTCAGTCCTTAGTCCTCGAAAATACCGGTTCTCGGCGGCCTCCTCGCCGATCGTCGTCGCCTCGCCGTGGCCCGGATAGACGACCGTCTCCGGCGGCAGGGTCAGGACTTTCGCGCGCAGGCTGCCGAGCAGCGCGTCGCGGTCGCCCTTGTAGAACTTCCAGCCCCCCACCGCGCGGCGGAAGAGGCTGTCGCCGCTGAGGAGGAGCCCGTGCCCGTAGAGGCAGATGCCGCCCGGCGAGTGGCCGGGCGTCTCGATCACGCGCAGCGCGCAGCGCCCGAACGCCACCGTGTCGCCCTCGCGCAGCAGGCGGTCGGGCGGGACGGCGGTGTAGTCGCGGCGCAGGTAGTTCTTCGCGTCGCTGGCGTTGCCCTCGACCAGTTCGATGTCGTCGGGGTGCATCAGCACCGGCACCCGCCCGAGCGCCGCGCGCAGGTCGGCGACCGCGGCGGTGTGATCGGCGTGGCCGTGCGTGTTGACGAGCGCCCGCACGCGCTCGCGCCGGCCGCCAGTCAGCTTATCAATCGTCCACAGGATCCGGTCGCCCTCGTCGCCGGCGTCGACGACGATGAGGTCGCCGGTCGCGCGGCAGACGAGGAGGTAGCAGTTCGCCGCCAGCCGGGTGACGACCAGGCGCGTCACCGCGATGTCCGGGTGCCGCGCGGCCAGGTCTTCGCCCTCCTGCGTGCTCGTTTCGGCCATATCCATCCAGTCGTCAGTCGGGAGTCGGCAGTCGGCAGTATCGGCTTCCTCTCACAGACCGGGGCGGCCTACGGAAGCGGCCACTTCCGACTGCCGACTGCCGTCTACTCCGTCCCGATGATCGCCACGTCGGTGATGCGCGCGCGGTAGCCGTGGCCCGAGGCATAGACCTCGATCGAATCGAGCCGCATCGGCTGCGGCGTCAGGTCGCGCAGGTCGACCCGCAGCGGCGCCCACTGGCCCGCCGTGACCAGCGTGCTGGTGCCGGCCGGCGGCGGGGGGCTGGCGGGGTCGGCGACCACGTAGAAGCCCCAGGTGCGCTCGCGCATCACGCCCGAGGCGTCATGATACGTGAGTTTGACGATTAAGGGAAACTCCGAGCCCGCGACCCCGCCGCCCGGCACGTTCTGCGCCAGCACCTTGACGTCGGCGGTGAGTTCCAGCGCCACCAGATCGGCCACGGTCACGTCGAGTTGCTGGCTCAGGCCGGTGAGCGCCGGGTCGGTGCTGTCCATGCTGCGGGAGAGTTCGACCGCCGTCACCGTCCGGCCGTCGATCGTGTCGCTGACCGGCAGGATCTTCCCGAACGCGCCGTCGGCCTGGCCGGGCGTGCTGATGTCGCGCCAGGGCGAGAAGGGCATTTGCGCGCCGCTCGCCGGCGCGAAGGTGCCGTTCGCCACCAGGTCACGCCGCGCGGCCGTCGGCGCGCCGGGCACGCCGCCGGCCGGCACGACGCTCTGCTCGTTGACGTCGAGGCGGACCTCGGCGCCGCCGGCGCGCACCGCGCCGACCCCGCGGCGCACCGAGGCGCGCACCTGGGCGATCGACTCGCCGTCCGGGCCGAGCGTGACGTCGACCAGGAAGCTGCCGCCGCTGGTGCGCTCCCCGCCCTCCTTCATCAGCACGGCCGTGTTGCCGGCGAGGACCTGGAAGCGCGAGCGGGAGTAGTCGTCCGGCGCGGGGGAGACGCGCAGCAGGCCGCGCGTCTGGCGGATCGTCACCGACTTGGCCCGGCTGATGTACTGCGTGGCGCGCATCTCCACGAACTGCAGTTGGGTCTGCTCGAAGACCTCGATCGTGCTGCCGTCCCAGAGCGTGACCAGGACGTGGGTGCCTTCCTCGGTGCGCAGCGTGTCGCCCTCGTGTAGGACGGCCGCGCCGTCGCCCGTGCCGGGCCCGCCCGCGCCGCCGAGCGGCACCGCGTTCCAATTCGTCTGGTAGGCGGCGCGGACGTAGGCGCGGTCGCCGCCGACGACCTCCACCGTCGCCGTCCGCTTGACGGTGGCGTGGCCGCGGTACCAGTAGGCCGCGCCGCCCGCCGCGGTGCAGAGGAGCAGGCTGGCGACGCAGGCGACGGAGACGAAAGTCCAGGCGAGCCGCACCTGTCGCCGGCGCGCGGCCGGGTCGTCCTGGAGCGACGGGGGGACTGATCGCGCGCGCTGCCCCGCGACACTCATCCCGCCCGGCTCCCCGCCATCGTCGTCGTCCGTCGCCCCATCCCGGTATAACGCTGCGCGCGCCCGGCGGTTGCGCCGGGCGCGAACACCGGGCAATTGTAGCGGCATGAGGCGCGGGCTGCACGAAGCACGAGCGTGATAGGGCGAACTTCTCGGGGCCTCGCTCATTGCGGGCAATAGACTCAACAAGGGTTGGATTCTCTGATAGCATAGCAGTTAGAGTGGAGTAGTCGGTTCGCCTTCTCGGGAAGCAAAAGAGGCTGGGAAGAATGACCGATCGTGATGACGCGAGAGCGGCAATAGAAAAGACTCTGGCAGAGGTGAAGAGGTATCTCGGTCGCAAGCTTTCCGAAGCAGACACGAAACACCACTTCATCGAGCCGCTGCTCGACGCGATGGGTTGGCGCGGTATCGAGAATCTCACCCGCGAATACTACGTGAGGAGCTCGCACGAGTTCATCGACTACGTGGCATACGACGCGTCGAAGCCCATCCTCGCCGTTGAGGCCAAAGCATTACAGGTTGGCCTCGACGACAAACATGCGTCTCAGCTCATCTCGTATTGTGCCATCGAGGGACTCGAGTGGGCAGCGCTTACCAATGGTCGCCAGTTGCAGTTCTTCAATGCATTCGTGCCGCCTGATCTTGCAGCCAAACGACTGCTACGCCTCGATCTTCTTGCACCTGTGACTCAAGACGAATACGACAATCTCTTTGAAAGCCTATGGCTCCTTTCACAAGAAAGCCTTATCACGACAACCGCCACGCGCGATTGGCTTGAACAGCGACGCCTGGGTAGCGCGATTCGCTCGCTGCTTGGTGATCCCACCTCAGCAACGGTGCAAAGCCTCCGTGATGAACTGCGAATCAAGAAGAATGTCAATGCGGATGCGCAGAAGCTGGCACAATGGCTCGGCTCGCGTCTTGAATCCCTTGATAGCGGCGGACAAGAGCGTGTCCCCACTTCTGCGGTACCTATCCGTATGCAACCGCAGGTATCAAATACAGCCTCAGTCTCTGCTGCTGCCCCACAACAAGCCCAACCCATGCCCCCGAGTATGCGCGGGAAGAGTCAGCCCCAAGGCAAGCGATACTATGGCATCCGTCTAGGCGAACTCATCGAGCACAATATCCTTCGGCCGGGCGTATCGCTCTCCCTTATCGTTAACGGGCGCGAAGTCATAAAGGCAGAGCTGGGCCAAGACGGCTCGATCATCTGGAATGGCACACACTACTATTCCCCGTCAGATCGAGCTTTTGTTCACCATGCAGGACGACAGGCCCTCAACGGTTGGGAACATTGGCACGCTAATCTTCCGGGAGGAAGACGGTCATTGGCAGATCTGCGAGGCGAGATCGAGAAGTTGAGAAGAAAATGAGAAGCGCCGACAACCCCGAGAGGCCGTCGGCGCTTTCTGCACCAGGCTTTCGCGACTGCAGCATACGCCCCGAGGGGCTAATACCGCGTCAGGGAAGCGAGCGTCAACCCGAAGGTCTCTCCCTCGACTTCGCCGCCACCGCGTCCGGTTCGCGTCCCCCTCGCGGGTTCCCCGCCCCGTCCGTGGGGCCGTCCGCCTGATGTACGTACTCTATCAGGGCCGTGACGGTCTGTCAATACCCTCGCGCGCGGAATTTCGCGGCGGTTTTCCGGGTCAGGCGGCGCGGCCCTTGCGGTAGCGCACGAGGAAGTCGGCCTTGAAAGTGGCGAAGGTGCCGCCGAGGATGCTGGCGCGGATGGCGCGGACGAGGTTGACGATGAAGTGGAGGTTGTGGATCGAGGCCAGGCGCAGGCCGAGCAATTCGTCGGCGGCGAAGAGGTGGC
>DASSSV010000793.1:0-5899 GCA_035708265.1 Thermomicrobiales bacterium
GCCGCGCCGACGCCACAGCCGGTCCCCATCTCGCCGACGACGCCCTCGCGCACCTGCGCCGCCATGACGCGCAGGAGGCGCCCCGTCTCCGGCCAGCAGGACTGCGTGAACCCGAGCCGCTCCGCCAGCGCGGTGGCCTCCCGTACCAGCGGCGGGACTTCGGTCGTCGCGCGGTAGTCCGTCATCCTGCCGCGCCCCACGCTGCGTCACGCTCCCGTTTCATACTTCACACTTCTGACTTCTCACTTCGCGGCGCCGCCACGCCGCGCACCCGCGCGTCGCCGACACGCCGGGTCAGATGCGCCTGGTCGAAGTGCTCCAGGACGGCCTGGGCATACTTGCGGCTGGTGTCGAAGCGGTCGCGGAAGCGCGCCAGCGTGATCGTGCCCTCCGCGTCGATCAGGCGCAGCGTCTCCGCGACCAGTTCGTCGTAGGCGGCGGGGGCGAAGACGACGCTCTCGTCCACGCGCACGACCGCGCCGGTCTCCGCCAGCGCGGCCAGGACGTCGGGCGGGATGCCGAACTCGGCCGGGGAGGGCGGCGCGTAGGGCTGCGCGGCCAGCGCGGCGAGGTAGCGGTCCACGAGCGCCTGCTGCGCCGGGGTGAAGGTGATCCGGTGCGTCGGGAGGCGGAAGGTGGCACCGTCCTCGGCGATGGCGCCTTCGCGCAGCGCCGCCGCGGCGGCCGCGTCGGAGATGCGCGGCGCCAGGCCCAGCCGGCTCTTGAACTCCTCCTTCGACATGCCGCGGCGCAGCGGGAACTGCGCGTGGTGGGCGCCGAGGATCTCCGCCATCCGCGCGCGGAGCGTCGCCCAGCCCGGCACCGCGGCGACGACGTCGGCCGGGCGCGGCGCGGCCGGGTCGCCGGTGAGGAGCGTCGCGCGGCCTTCGGCCAGCGTCGCGGCGAGGGCGTCGCGCAGCGTCTCGGCCGGCAGGTGCGCCCGCTCGCCGAGCGCCTTGAGGTCGAGCGGCCCGGCCGCGAGCGCCTGGAGGAGCAGTTCTTCGGGCGTCCCGCGCTCCAGCGTCGCCAGCGCGTCGAGCGTCGTGGCCTGGAAGCGCTTGTGACGGCGCGGGTGGGCATCCACGATCGTGCCGCCGCCGATGGTGATGCCGGGCGAGGGGCGGCGGACGATGAAGCGGTCGCCTTTGAGCGCGGCGGTCGGCCGGGCCAGGCGGAGCTGCACCCAGCCCGACTCGCCGGGGCGCAGCCGCTCGGTGTCGAGGAGCGTGACGCGCCCGGGCACCTCGTCCGCGCCGAGGAAGAAGTCGAGCTCGTCGTTCTGCTCCAGCTCGACCGAAGCGTCGGCGGTGAGCGCAAGGTGGGCGTCGAGGCGGTCGGTCGGCGCGAGCCAGCCCGGCGCGGTCAGGACGTCGCCGCGGCGCAATTCGTCCACCGCCAGCCCGGCGAGGTTGACCGCCACGCGGCTGCCCGGCTGCGCCTCGGCCACCTTGGTGCGGTGGCTCTGGAGCCCCCGGATGCGCCCGCGCCGGCCCGACGGGACGATCTCGACCTCCTGCCCGACCGTCAGGACGCCGTCGCTGAGCGTGCCGGTGACGACGGTGCCGAAGCCGCTGATGGTGAAGACGCGGTCCACCGGCAGGCGCGGGCGGCCGGTGGCGGCGCGCGGCGGCGTGCCGTCGAGGACGCGGTCGAGCGTCGCCAGCAGCTCGTCGAGCCCCTCGCCGGTCGCCGCCGAGACCGCGACGAGCGGGGCGTCCGCCAGCGCGGTCCCGGCAAGCCGCTCGCGCGTCTCCTCCCGCACCAGGTCGAGCCAGTCGGCGTCCACCAGGTCGCGCTTGGTCAGCGCGACGAGCCCGCGGCCGATGCCGAGGAGGTCGAGGATCGCCAGGTGCTCGGCCGTCTGCGGCATCGGCCCCTCGTCTGCCGCGACGACCAGCAGCGCGGCGTCGATTCCGCCCACGCCGGCGAGCATGTTCTTGATGAAGCGCTCGTGCCCCGGCACGTCGACGACGCTGACCTCGCGCCCGCCCGGCAGCGTCAGCCAGGCGAAGCCGAGGTCGATCGTCATCGCCCGCTCGCGCTCCTCGCGCAGCCGGTCGGGGTCGATGCCGGTGAGCGCCTTGACCAGCGTCGACTTCCCGTGATCGACGTGCCCCGCCGTCCCGACGACAAACACCGCGCGTAGATCTCCATGTCCCGTTGGGAGCGGCCGGGGGCCGGCGGTTGAACCCGCGGCGGAATGGCCGATAGGCCACGATACCCGCCTGCGCGGGTTGGACGAGAGCCCCGTCCCAGTCCGCGGAGGCGGACTTCGCGGCGCGCGCAGACGCTATACAGCCACGGTTTCAACCGCCAGGCTCCGTGCCCGACCGCAGCCCTCCCGATGCTCCCCGATGTGCCTCGCTCACCCCGCCTTGCGCGCCAGCGCCCGCAGGTCCACGCCCTCGTCCGCGAGTTGGTCGCGCGTGACCGGGATGTCGCGCGCGAGGAGCTGGCGGGCGGCGGAGATGTCCTTGAAGCGGTTGACGGCCAGCGCGGCGCGCAGGCGGCCGTCGCGCAGGTACCAGGCCGACCACGCCGGGTCCTCCGGCGAGCCGCGCAGCACGACCTCGTCCTGTCCGCTGGCGTGGCCGACGTACTGCATCCGCAGGTCGTACTGGTCCGACCAGAAGTAGGGCACCGGTGCGTAAGACTCGCCCTGCCCGAGCATGCTCTTCGCCGCGGCGATGCCCTGGTTCATCGCGTTGTCGTAGTGCTCGACGCGCAGCCGCTCGCCCAGCCGCGGGTGCCACCAGTTCGCCACGTCGCCCGCCGCGTAGACGTCGGGCAGGTTCGTCCGGCAGACCTCGTCCACGACGACGCCGTTCTGCATCTCCAGGCCGCTCCCCGCCAGCCAGTCCACGACCGGCGCGACGCCGACGCCGACGACCGCGAGGTCGCAGTCGAGCCGCTCGCCCGCGGCGGTGACGACCTGCTCGACGCGCCCGTCGCCGCGGAACTCGGCCACGCCCGTGTCGAGCCGCAGGTCGACGCCGTGCGCGCGGTGGATCTCGGCGTAGATCTCCCCGATCTGCCGGCCGAGCGCGCGCTCCAGCGGCACCGGCAGCAGTTCGAGCGCCGTGACCTCCAGGCCGCGCTTGCGGCAGGAGGCGACGACCTCCGCGCCGATGAAGCCCATGCCGACGACGACGGCGCGACCCGCCCCCGCCACCCGCTCGCGCAGCGCGCGGGCCTCGGGCAGCGTGCGCAGGTAGAGCACACCGTCGAGGTCGGCGCCGGGGATCGGCAGCCGGCGCGGGGTCGCCCCGGTGGCGATCAGGAGGCGGTCGTAGGTCAGGCGCCGGCCGTCGGCCAGCTCGACCGCGCGCGCGGCCGGGTCGAGCCGGGTCGCGCGCGCGCCGAGGAGGAGTTCGATGTCATGCTCGGCGTAGTAGTCGGGCGGGCGGAGGTAGAAGTCCTCCCCCCGCTCGCCCTGCAGGTATTCCTTGGAGAGGGGCGGGCGCTCGTAGGGCCGGTCGGGCTCGGCGCCGACCAGCACGACGCGGCCGGCGAAGCCCTGCTGCCGCAGCGTCTCGGCGGCGCGCCCGCCCGCCATGTTCGCCCCGACGATGACGATCGTCCGCGCGTCGCCCGCACCCATCGCTCGACTCACCCTTGCGGCTGCGCCGCCACGTAGATCTTGCCGTCCTCTTCCTTGACCGCGTAGGTCGGCTCCGGCTCCTCGGCCGGCGGCTGGACCGCCTCGCCGGTCTTGATGTTGAAGCCGCTGTTGTGCAGCGGGCACATCACCACTTCGCCGTCGAGGTCGCCGTCCTCCAGCAGCGCATGCTCGTGCGTGCAGACGCCGCCGATGGCGTAGAGGCAGCCGCCGACCCGGCCGACGACGACCTGCTGCCCGCCGACCTTGACGCCGACGAGTTCGCCCTCGCCGACCGCGCTGGCGTCGCCGACCTCCTGGTAGCCGTCCACGAGCGTCGCGACGGCCTCCTCGCGCTCCTCCTCGGCCGTCGCCTCCTCGTGCTGCGCGGCGAGCATCTGGGCCGAGTCGGACTGGAAGTTGATCTTGTGGTGGGTGCCGTCGCAGAAGGGCTTGTGCTGCGAGCCGCCGCAGCGGCACAGCCAGGTCTCGCCGTCGGCCTCCAGCGTCTCGCCGTTGTCGAGCACGATGGTGAACTTGCCACGGATGTAGTACGGCCCGTTGTCGGTCGGGGTGATGATGGCCACGTTCTGCTCGTCGCTCATGCAACTCCCTCCTGTATCGCCGTCTCGCGCGCATCGACTGCGGCGTGGCCGTCCGGCCGGCCCACCGCGATGGTATCACGAAGCGACGAGGGGCGAGTGACGAGTGCTGAGGAGGACGGGGTTGCGCTGCCCCATCGCCTTTCGTCCTCCCCTCGTCACTCGCCACTCGTCACTCGTCACTCGCTACTGCCCCGCCGTCACAATCACCTTCCCTTTCATGTTCTGCGAGTGGAAGGTGCAGACGTAGGGGTACTCGCCGGGGGTGGCGAAGGTGATCGAAGCGCTCTCGCCAGGGCGCATGATGTGGACGTTAGTGTCGGCGCCGCCGTCGAACTTGACCGAGTGCGTGAAGTTGTCGTGGTTGGTCCAGGTGACGGTGGTGCCGGCAGGCACCGTGATGACCGCGGGGTCGAAGCGGTAACTGGGCGGCAGGTCGACGGTGCTGGTGTGGACCGCGGCGGCCGCGGCGCCGCCGGTGGTGCCGGCGCCGCAGCCGGGGAGGAGCATCAGCGCCGCCAGGAGCGCCAGTGCCGGGAGCGTCATCGCTCGCTTCATGACCGGGCCTCCTCAGGTCGTAGAGGGGCGCGAGCGCAGGCTGACGCCGAGCCGCTGGCTAGCCCCGACGAAGAGCAGGATGAAGGCGACGAGGTCGAGCACTTCCGAGATGGTGTGCGCGAAGAGGAAGACCGTCCAGTCGAGGTGGTAGGTCATGTAACTGATCTCGGCGAGCGCATAGAGGACGAAGCCCCAGGCCAGCAGCGTCGCCTCGCCCTCGAACGAGCGGAAGGCGAAGAACGCGGCGATGATGAAGGCGACTAAGTGGACCAGGAGGAAAAACGCCGGCGGGAGCGCGTTGATGGAACTACCGATGGGCATGTCCGCACCTCCTTGTGCTGTGTGGGTTGAGAGTTGATCGTGGTGAGTCGCTGGCGGCGGCCGCGGCAAGGACCACGAACAACTTGCAACGATCAACTCCCCACCCGTCTTCGCAGGCCGCGCCACACGACGCTCGCCAGGATCGCCACCATCCCGGCCAGCGTGACGAGGTGCGCGCGCCCGGCCTCCGCGCCCAGGAGCGGCGTGAGCGTCGCGGCGAGGTGGGCCGGCGCGGCGTGGTAGACCAGGTCGCCCACGCCACCCGCGCCGAAGAGGGCCAGCCCGGCCTTGCAGAGTCGCGGCAGTCCGCGGAGGCCGCGCGCCAGCTCGCCCAGCCCGTCGCCCACCGCCGCCGAGAACGCCGTCGCCTGCCCCGTGTGCCTGCTCATTGCCTCGCCTCCTCGCTCCGCCCGCTCCGGGTCGTTGGTTCCACTATAGCACTGAAACGCAATAAGTCAATATATTATTTGACTTTCTTGAAAATTGGCCTACGGCGGGGCTATACTGGGGGGTGGGCGGCCGGGATGCGATGGCCGGGCGCGGAAGGGTACGGGCGGACATGGGCGAGTCGGGCTGGGAGCGGCGGTTCTTCGGCAGTACACGCGGGCGGGTGCTGGCGCTCCTGCGTCGCGCCAGCCGCACGGTCGACGAGCTGGCGCGCGCGCTCGGGCTGACCGACAACGCCGTGCGCGCCCACCTTGCGACGCTGGAGCGCGACGGCCTGGTCCGGCAGGAGGGCCTGCGGCGCGGCGCGGGCAAGCCGGCCTACGCCTACGACCTCACGCCAGCCGCCGAACGCCTCTTCCCCAGCGCCTACGGC
>DASSSV010000794.1:0-2743 GCA_035708265.1 Thermomicrobiales bacterium
GGCTCGATGGGACGGATTTTGGGGTGCCCGCGCCCCACTTTCCAGGGCAATCCCGCCCGGATCACCAAAAGATCGGGAGACCCGAAGAGTCGTAGCGAGGTGTGATCCTGAGACGCTCGACAAGGTATTTCGCAGTCTCCAGCACCGTACGGCGGCTCAAGCACCTATCGCCGGGCTCGCTGGCGCGCTACGTGGCCGAGCGGCCGCCAGACCGGCGCGCTCGGCGACCCAGCCCCGTTCCGACAGCGTGGTGTGCCCAAATACGGGTACCATCCTGGCTCTCCCGAGGAGTTGGTGCCTTAGCCGGCGGGATCGTCCTATACTCCGCAGCGGAATACCGCGCTGGGGGATGGTCAAGCTTACCTGCGAGAGCCGCCATGCGAACCATGTCGCTCCTCCCCGATGCTGAGACCTTACATCTTGAAGCACTCGTCGCTGACGAGCGCGGCATCACCATCGTTGCGACGACGACTGGCGACTCGGCAGCCTGTCCAGACTGCGGCCGCCCGTCTACGCACGTACATAGCCGCCGGCGACGACATGTCGCCGACCTCCCGTGGCAGGGGCTGGCCGTGCGGCTGGATCTCCAGCTGCGGCGCTTCTATTGCGGCGCTCCTGGCTGTGCCCGGCGGACCTTCACCGAGCGGGTGCCGGCGGTCGTCGCCCCCTATGCCCGGCGCACCGTGCGCCTCGCGGCGGTCGTGGAGGCCATCGCCTTCGCGCTTGGCGGCGAGGGCGGCGCCCGGCTGCTCGCCGCGCTTGGGCTGCAGGTCAGCCCCGACGCGCTCCTGAACACGATCCGTACCGCAGGGCCGCCCGAGGCACCAACTCCTCGGGTCATCGGGATCGATGACTGGGCGTGGCGGCGCGGCCACCACTTCGGTACCATCATCGTTGACCTGGAACGGCACGCGGTGCTCGATCTCCTGGCCGACCGGGCAATCGCCTCGGTCGTCACATGGCTCCAGGCCCATCCGCAGGTCACCACCATTGCTCGCGACCGCAGCGGTGTCTATGCCGAGGCGGCGAGGACAGCCGCGCCCCAGGCGACGCAGGTCGCGGACCGCTGGCACTTGGTCCACAACCTCGCTGCGGTCCTCGAGGAGTTCCTGCTCCACCACCGCTCGGCGCTACGCGCGGCCTGCGCCCCCGCGCCAGTCACGGCATCAGACGCGGGCGCGCCCGGTCCGCTCACGCCGCACCGCCCACGCCATGGCCAGCAGCGAGCCACCGAGGCGAGCCAGCAGCGGCAGGCGCGGCTCGTCGAGCAGTACGAGGCCATCCATCGGTTGCACATCGCCGGCGCCGACGTGGCGGACATCGCCCGCCGTGTCGGGGTCAGCCGTCGCACCGTCTATCGCTACCGCAACCTGTCTGCGCCCCCTGAGCCACCGCGCCCGCACCGCCCCGCGCGCCAGCGTGTGGTCGCCCCGTTCGAGCCGTACCTGCTCGGGCGCTGGCAGGAAGGCTGCCACAACGGCATGCGCCTCTACCGCGAAATCCGCGCGCAAGGCTACGCATACGGGGCCTCAAGCGTCATGCGCTTCGTCGCCGAACTGCGGCGCGACGAGGCGGCCGGCCGGCCGGCGGGGACCACGGGGCGCGCCAGGGCGGCGCCGACGCCCACCGCCCGCCACGTCGCCGGGCTCTTCCTGCGCCGCCCGACTGACCTGCACCCCGAGCAGCAGGCGTATCTCGACCGCCTGTGCGCCGCCGACGAGGCGGTGGCGACGACCTATCGGCTAACGCAAGACTTCGTGGCCCTGGTGCGCGAGCGCGGGGGCGCGCGGCTTGACGCCTGGCTCGCCGAGGTGGAGAGCGATGCGGTGCTGGCCCTGCGCCGCTTCGCCGCCGGGCTGCGGGCCGACCTGGACGCCGTGCGGGCGGGTCTGACGGAGACCTGGAGCAACGGGACGACCGAGGGCTTCGTCCACAAGCTGAAACTGGTGAAACGCCAGATGTACGGCCGGGCCGGCTTCGCTGTGCTCCGGCGGCGCGTCCTCGCGCGCGCGGGCTGAGGGTCCCGGTCGGATTCCGTCCACATGCCCGGCACGGCGCGTCCTCGCGCGCGCGGGCTGAGGCGTGGGCGCACGAGGCTAGGGGCAGGACATGGCGGCGGACACGGAGCGCTATCTCCACATCCTCCGGAGTCACGATGACCGGTGCAGTGGGAGTGGCCGCCGGGCTTCGACTCTGAGGCCACTGAGCGGCGCTTCCTGGCGTTCGCCACCGCGTTGGAGCGCGCGTGCGGGCTCCGCCTGGACGTCGAGACGGGGGCAGCGATCCAAGATGCGAGTTTCCTCGGTCAAGTATTCTTGCGCGGGCCGCTGCTGCAGAAGGAACTCGGCCCCGAGGAGACGGTTCTCCTGCGCATAAGCAACTGGGGTGAGATGGCAACGATCAGCGACGAGGCGGCGCTTCACCCCGCCGCCCTCCGCCGCATCAAGGCGGTGCTCGGGCAATTCGGCTACGTGTACATTCCGCCGCGCGTGCTCGCGCTGCCCTACACCGGCGAGAATCCCGGCGTCACCGGCATCGCCACCTGGTGGATCCGCTACTTCGACTGGGTCTAGCCCCATCGTCGTGCTCGTCAACCCAACCGCCTTGGGAGGGGCTAATCCGCAAGCACCAAATGCTCGGGAGAGCCGCAGGGTGGCGGCGGGGCGTGGCGGGCGACGCCTGATAGGTCGCGGCGGAGAGGATCGAGGTCGGGCGCTCCAGCAGGCAGCGGACCGTGTCGAAG
>DASSSV010000795.1:0-3174 GCA_035708265.1 Thermomicrobiales bacterium
GTGGACGGCGCGAGCGCCGACCGGACGGCGGAGATCGCCGCGCGCTACGGCCGGGTGCTGACGCTGCGCCTGACGCGCGGCGCCAGCCTGAACCGGGCCGCGGCGCTGGCGACCGGCGACGTGCTGCTCTTCCTGCACGCCGACACGCTGGCGCCGCCGGGCGCCGCGGCGGCGATCGAGGCGGCGCTGCGCGACCCGCGCGTGGTCGGCGGCGCGTTCCGGCTGCGGCTGGACGACCCCGGCCGGCTGGCGCGGCTCGTCTCCGGCAGCGTGAACCTGCGCTCGCAGCTGCTGAACACCTTCTTCGGCGACCAGGCGCTCTTCGTCCGCCGCGATGTCTTCCTCGACGCCGGCGGCTACCGCGACTGGAGTGTGATGGAGGACCTGGAGATCCTGTCGCGGCTGCGCCGCCGCGGCCGGCTCGTGCTCCTCGACGCGACGGTCGTCAGTTCGGCCCGCCGTCACCGACGCAACGGCTGGGCCCGGACGATCGCGACGATCTGGGCGATGAGCCTCTTGACCCGCCTGGGCGTGCCGGGGCAGGCGCTGGCCCGGCTGTACCGGCCGGAGCGTTAGGCGTTAGGCGTTAGGCGTTAGGAGATAGACGATAGGGGATGGATGACGGGAGTTGGAGGTTGGGGAGAGCATGCATGGGCAGCGGTCAGCCGGAGGGCGGACAACCACGCCTGGACCCCTAACGCCTAACGCCCAACGCCCAACGCCTACCGTGCCCGACGGGGGGCGCCTGCTGCTGGTGATGGCGAAGGTGCCGCGGGCGGGCGCGGTCAAGACGCGCCTCTGCCCGCCGCTGACGCCCGGGCTGGCCGCCGACCTCTACCGCGCCTTCCTGCGCGACACGCTGGCGACCGGCGCCGGGCTGGCCGGCGTCGCGCTCGGCGTCGTCTACCCGCCCGTGGACGACGCCCGGGCGCTCCGGGCGCTCCTGCCGCCGGGCGCGACGCTCTGGCCGCAGGAGGGCCAGGGCCTCGGCGCGGGGCTGGGCGGCGCGTTCGCGCGCGCCTTCGCCCTGGGCTACCGCCGCGTCGCGATTGTCTCCTCGGACAGCCCGACGCTGCCGCCCGCGGTCTTGGAGGAAGCCTTCGCCGCGCTCGACGACCACGACCTCGTCCTCGGCCCGACGCTCGACGGCGGCTACTACCTGATCGGCCTGACCGCGCCGCGCCCCGAACTCTTCGACGGGATCGCCTGGAGCACGCCCGCGGTCTACGGCCAGACGCTCGCGCGCGCCGCCGACCTCGGCCTGCGCGTCCACGCCACGCCCGCCTGGCACGACGTCGACGGCGCGGCCGACCTCGCCCCCCTGGCCGCGCATTGCGCGGACGGCGCGGCCCCGCACACCGCCGCGATGCTCGGCAACGCGGCGCTCGGGGCGCTGCTGCGCGAGGCGGGCGTCGGGTTGCCGGGCGTCGCGGGGCCGGACGGCGCACAGCCGTGGGATACCCTCGGCGTCGAGTGGCTACTGCGCAGCCCGTGGCGCTCGCTGCGCCGCGACCGCGTCCGGCTGCACACCGGCGCGGAAATCGCCTACTCCTACCTGGAGACGCCGCGCGCCGTCTGGGTCGTGCCGCTGACGCCGGCCGGCGAGATCGTGCTGATCCGCCAGTACCGCTACCCGGTGCGCGCCTGGGTCTGGGAGGTGCCGGCCGGCGCGATCGGCGACGAGGCGCCGGTCGAGGCGGCGCGGCGCGAGCTGGCCGAGGAGATCGGCGGGCGCTGCCGCGAGCTGCGCGCGGTGGGGCGCTTCTACTCCTCCTCGGCGCACCTGACGCTGGAGGCGCACGTCTTCCTCGCGCTCGACGTGGAACTGGCTCGGGCCGACCGCGAGATGACCGAACTGCTCGACATCGTCGCCCTCCCGGCCGACGAAGCCTTCGCGCGCGCCCGCAGCGGCGCGATCGACGAGGGGCAGAGCGCGCTCGCCCTCCTGATGGCCGAGCCGCTGGTGCGCGTCGCGCGCGAGGGGGCGGGCGCCTGAAGCCGCGGCTGGGGGCGCCTGCGGGCGCACGAAGGCCGCCGGCGTGGCCTGTCCGACGTCTTGACCCGCGTAGGCGGGTTCGCGGCGAGCGGAGCGAGCCCTGAGCCGCGGTTGCAAACCGCGGGCGCGCCGTCCAGCCCCCGCGCCCCGCCTTTCCGTACGTACAGCGCCGTGCTACACTTCCCGCATGAAGCAGTACGCCGACGACGCCCCGATAGCCGCCGCGCAACCCACGGCGGTCCCCCTGGCCCTGCCCTACGCCGAGGTCGCGGCGCAGGGGCAGTTCGCCGCGGACCGCCGCGCGCGCCTGACCTACGGCGTGCCGCCCTTCCTGCGCGGGCGCGTCGCCGTGGGGCAACTGGTCTGGGCGCCGCTGCGCCGCAAGCTCGTCCTCGGCGTCGTGACCGAGTTGCACGATACCGCGCCGCCGTTCGCCGCGCGCGACATCCACGCGCCGGTCGAGCCCGAGTTCCGCCTGACGCCCCGGCACCTCGCGCTGGCGGCGTGGATCGCCGAGCGCTACTGCTGCACCCTCTTCGAGGCCGCCCTGCCGATGCTGCCGCCCGGCGCGGCGCGCCGCAGCGTCGTCCACCTCGTCACCACCGGCGCGCCGCCCCCGCTGGCCGGGCTCTCGCCACGCGCGCGGCGCCTCTTGTCGCTGCTGGAGGAGCGCGGCGAGACGAGCCTGGCCGACGCGCAGGAGGCGCTCGACAGCAGCCTCGCCGGGGTCGTGCCGACGCTGGAGCGCCTGGGGCTGGTCGAGCGCGTCGCCCGCGTCGTCCACGACGCGCCCCACATCCGCGAAGAGCGCTATATCCGCCTCCTCCCCGCCGGCCTCGCCGGCGCCGTCGACCTCGCCCGCGCACCGCGCCAGGCCGCCGTCCTCGATCTGCTGCGGCGTCAAGCGCGGCTCGGGAGGACTCAGGACTCAGGACTCAGGACTCAGTCGGAGTCAGAGGAAGAGAAAGACTCGGACGAGGGAACACTTAGTCCTAAGCCCTTAGTCCTTAGTCCTTCTGCCGCATTGCCGTTGCAGGACGTCTACCGCCTGACCGGGGCGAACCGGACGATCGTGCGGGGGCTGGAGGAGACGGGGTTGGTCGAGGTCTTCGGGGCGCCGGGGCGCGCGGAGCCGGCCGCGCTGCGCCCGCGTCGCTACGAGCCGCCGCCGCCGCTGA
>DASSSV010000796.1:0-5510 GCA_035708265.1 Thermomicrobiales bacterium
TCATGACGACGCGATTGTCCGTCGAGTGCAGCGCGCGCTCGGCGCCGGGGCGACCGTACCCCACGAGGCGCAGGCATTCCTCGCCGGACAGGGGCAGGCGCGCGAGCGGCGCGGGCACCTGGCAGCTGTGCGCGATCAGGGCGCGCACGAGATTGGCGGATGCGTCCGGGTAGCGCTGGAGGATCCGCGCGGCCAGGTGCGCGACCCGCGGCGTGGCCATGCTCGTCCCGCGATCGACCGCGAAGAGGCGCCGATCATCGTGGTGGTGGCTGAGCGTGACGACGCCGAGCCCCTTGTCCCCCCGGTGCAGCCGGTCATTCTTCGCGCCGTAGCTCCAGTTACCCCCGTGCTCGACTACCTCCGGTTTGATTGCGCCACCCACGCCGAAGCCACCGCGCGTGAACGGGGAGGGCTCGTCGGGCCTGGCGATCGGCGCGGGGGCGATGCGACGGGGACCGCGATCCTGCGCGCGGTGCGGCACCCCCGCGCCGGCGAGGGCGCCGACGGTCAGGGCGTTGGCGGGGATGGCCGGCTCGATGACACGCGCGGCCGGGGTCAGCAGGCACCGCGGGTAGGCGCGGCGCAGCTCGCCCGGCGACGCGCCGGTGGCCTCGCAATGGTCGTAGTTCCCGGCCGAGACGACGATGACGATATCCAACTCGTGGGCCAGGTTGTCGAGCGTCTCGGCCCAGAGGGATGGTCTGCCGTCCTGATATGGGGTGCGGGGGTCGCCCCGAGCGAGAGGTTGAAGACGCGGCAGCCGCGCTGCGCTCCAGCGTGCGCGTCTCCAGGCGGGCGTGCCCCTTGTCGCCCGCGGTGTGCGCCGCGGCGAAGAGTTCGGTGATCGCGGCGTGGAGCTCCGGCTGGTCGGCCTTGACCACCAGCAGGTAGTGCCCCCGCTGGACGCGGATCCGCCCGGCGATGGCGCGCTGCGCCAACGGTGCGTCCAGCGTCGTGACCGTCCCCGCCAGGTCGCGCCCGGCCAGCAGCCGGGGCGCCGCGGTGATCTCGTTGCTCTTGTCGTCGACGCGCACCTGGCCGCGCACGCGTGTCGGCGCGGCGCACCGGGCTGATCAGGTGGACCGCGGCGCCGGGCCGGTTGGCCCCGCGCACCGCCTTGCCGGCCGGCGCCTGCCCTGCCCGGCGGCGCGCGCGGCCAGGCAGCGCTCCAGCGCCTCCGCGTCC
Source organism: Thermomicrobiales bacterium (assembly GCA_035708265.1). Classification (GTDB taxonomy): domain Bacteria; phylum Chloroflexota; class Chloroflexia; order Thermomicrobiales; family CADCWN01; genus DASSSV01. The sequence continues at coordinate 1,186 of DASSSV010000796.1, forward strand.
ACCGCGCGCAGCGGCGCGCGCAGTTCCTCGGCGTGCTCCTCCACCCGCTGGCCGGCGGCGCGCACGCTGCGCTGCCCGCTCACCAGCGCCGCGCCGAGCAGCGTCAGCACCGGCGGCCAGGCGTGGCGCTTGCCGCGCGCTTTGCGAGGATCGGGCACCCCGCCGAGGGCGGCGGCCAGGCTGCTCTATTGGGGCGCGTCCATCGGCGATCCTCCTCGTGCCGTGAGTATAGCGGGCCCCGCACCGGAGTCTAGCCAACGGACGCCGACTTTGACACCACCGTAGCGCGAGGCGGCTGGTCCGGGCGACAGCGCTATCGGTGTCGACGGACAGTGTCACCGGACTGGGGACCAGGCCTGATTGAGGTCTGGCCCCCGGGGCCGCTAGATGCCTGCCGAGAGGAGCGCTCGCGCCCGCTACGGCGTCGCCGCCCCGGCCGGGGCCGGCTCGCCGAGGTAGGCGCCCTGGCGCGCCAGCGCGCGCCGCAGCAGCGCCGCGTCCAGCCGGCGCGGCGTCGTGCGGTGCTCCAGCGCCAGCGCCGCCGCCGTCCCCGCCGCCTCGCCCAGCGCGAAGCACGGCGGCATCACCCGCGTCGCCGCCAGCGCCTCGTGCGTCGCCGAGATGCTCCGCCCCGCCACCAGCAGGTTGTCGACCCCGAGCGGCACCAGGCAGCGGTAGGGGATCTGGTAGGCGTCGGCCGTCGGGTGGCTGCCGTCCGCCCCGCCGCCGTCGCCGGTCGGGCTGTGCAGGTCGACCGGGTAGCCGGCCAGCGCGATCGCGTCGGGGAAGGCCCGGCCGGTCGCCAGGTCGTCCAGCGTCAGGGTGTACTCGCCGGCGATGCGGCGGGTCTCGCGCACGCCGATCGTCGCCGCCGTGTCGAGGAGCGTGCAACGCTCGAACCCCGGCAGCCAGTTGCGGAAGAAGCGCAGGAGCTCCCGCACCTGCCGCCGCCCCTCGACCTCCGCGCGGGTCAGGTCGGCCGCGCTGGTGCCGTCGACGCGCTGGATGCGCGTGGTGTTGATGCGCCAGACCCCCGGCTCCAGCGTGCGGTAGAGCCCGACCCCCTGGCGCGGGATGGTGAACTCGCCCGCCGCCCGCGCCGCGGCGACGAGCCCGGCGAAGGGCCGGTAGTCGTCGGGGTGCCGGGCGACGTAGGCGCGCACCGCCTCGTCGTCCACGCCGGCCACGCGGAAGAAGAGGGTCATCGGCTGCGTCAGGCCGTCCTCCTCGCGCCCCAGGTGGCAGGGCACCCCGGCGCGCGCGGCGACGTCGGCGTCGGCCGAGCAGTCGACGACGAGTTGCGCCCTGACGGCGCCGAGGCCCGACTTATTCGCCACGACCACGCCGGTCACCGCCCCCTCGTCCACCAGCGCGTCGGCGACGAAGGTGTGCAGCAAGAGCCCGACGCCCGCCTCCAGGCACAGGTCGAGGGCGACCTGCTTGGCGGCCTCGGGCTGGAAGGGGGTGACCTTGTCGTGGCCGTACGTGATGAAGCCGCAGTACGCGGTGCCCGCCGCCACCCCGGAGGGGTGCAGCGCGCCGCCGACCGCCTCCATTCGGCGCACGAACTCCTCGAAGACGCCCCTGATGAGCTGCCGCGTGCCGTCGAGGCTGTAGGCGGTCATGCACGGCCCGACCAGGCCGGCGGTGAGGTTGCCGCCGAGGAAGCCGAAGCGCTCGACCAGGAGCGTGCGGGCGCCGTGGCGGGCGGCGGCGATCGCCGCCGCGAGCCCGGCCGGGCCCGCCCCGACGACCAGCACCTCCGCCGCGCCGACGACCGGGATCGCGCGCGCGTACTGCAGCGTCTCCATCTCCCTCCCCCGAGAGCGGTGAGCTGACGAACCCAGGGCGGCGTCCGTGCACCCCGCACGATCGCCTCGTGGCCTCGCCACCAGGTCTCCTCCACTGCCCAGCGCCCCGCGGCGGCCGCGACCGCCCCACCCGCGCGGACTCGCCGCTGCCGGCGTCGCGCGCCGTCCCGCCACGTACGCGAGCGCACGCGCTGGTGGAGCCCGCCCGTATCATACACGACGGCGCGCGCGGTTCCGCGCGACCGATTCATGGCGGTACGCCCTCACCCCGCGCCCAGATGGCACCCGCCTCGCACGCCGTAGCGCCCTTCCAGATCGGGGGCTGGCAGGCGGGAGAAAGCGCCCGCTCGGGTCCCCCCCTCTCCCAGCAGTGGGAGAGGGGGTTGGGGGGTGAGGGCCGTCGCGGTATGATGCGCGGGACATACTTTCACGCTCAGGAGGTGTCCCGTGGCCCAGCGCGATCGCTATCGCCTGCCGCTGTCGACCGCGTCCGGCGCGGCCGTAGAGCATTACGTCCGGGGCGTGGATCTGCTGCTCTCCGGCAACCTCGGGGCGGAGGAGGGACTGCGCCAGGCGGTCGCGGCCGACGAGGGACTGGCGGTGGCGCAGGCGACGCTGGCCGCGCTCGACCTGCGCGCGGGCCGGCATGAGGAGGCGCGGTCCCGGCTCGCGGCGGCGGAGGCGGGCGCGCGCGGGGCGACGCGGCGCGAGCGCCAGCACGTCGCGGTCCTCGCCGAGACGGCGCTCGGCAGCCCGGCGCGCGCGCTGGCGCTGGCGGAGGAGCACCTCGACGCCTTCCCGAGCGACGCCTACATCCTGCGGCAGTACACTTCCCTGCGACTCGGCGGCGGCTGCCGTGGGATGAAGGCCGCGATCCTCGACCGCGTGCAGCGCCTCGCGCCGGCCTACGGCGACGACTGGTACTACACCGGCACGCTCGCATTCTACCTGCACGAGGTCGACCGGCTCGCCGAGTCGCGCCGCTACGCCGAGCGGTCGCTGGCCGGCAACCCGCGCAACGGCAACGCCGCGCACAGCCTGGCGCACTGCTTCTACGAGTCGGCCGAGTACGCCGGCGGGCTCGACTTTCTGGACGGCTGGCTGGCCGCCTACGACCCCGACGCGCCGAACGCCTGCCACCTCCAGTGGCACCAGGCGCTCTTCGAGCTGGCGCGCGGGCGGTACCGACGCGCCTACGCCATCTATCGCGAGAGCATCCGCCCGAGCGTGCTGCGCCGCGAGAACGGCACGATGGGCCCGCCCCTCGCCGACGCCGCCTCGCTCTTCTGGCGCTGCCTCCTCTACGGCGAGGCGGCCGACCACGACACCGCGTGGCGCGAGATCGCGGCGTTCGCCCGCGCCGTCGCGGCCGCCCCGCCCGACGCCTTCAACGACGCCCATTGCGCGATGGCCTTCGCCGCCGCCGGCGACGAGGCCGCGCTGGCGGCCCTGATCGACCGGCTCCAAACGGCGGCCGGGCGCGGCGATGCGCTCGCCGGCGAGGTGGTCCTGCCGCTGGTGCTCGGCGTCGCCGCCTTCGCGCGCGGCGACCACGAGGAGACCGTGCGACGGCTGGCGCCGCTGGCCGGCGACCTGCTCGGCGGCGAACTGTCGCGCATCCCCGGCAGTCGCGCGCAGCGGCGGGTCTTCGAGGAGACGCTGCTGCGCGCCTTCCTGCTGACGGGCCGCCACGCCGCGGCCGAGGCGATGCTGCGCGCGCGGCTGGAGCACCAGCACGCCGGGCGCGACCTCTTCTGGCTGGCCGACGCCGCGGCGGCGCGCGGCCTCCCCGACGCCGCCGCGGACTATCGGGCGCAGGGGCGCGCCGCCTGGCCCCTCGCCGACCCGGACGCGCCCGAACTCCGCCGCGCCGCGCTCGACGCCTGAGCCCCGGCCGTGCGAGCGTTGCGCCGGGCGGACCAGCGTGAACGTGCAGGAGCTGGCGGCGGCGCTCACGGGCGACCGCGTGCACGTCGAGCGCACGCTGCTGCTCGACCCGCCGACGGGCGCGGTGCCGACGCTGGAGCGGCTCCTGGCACCGGTGGACGACCTCTTCGTGGCCGAGGCCGCCTGGCCACCCGCGCCCGCCCGGTAGCCGCGGCGGTCGTGACGCGCGGGGCGAGTGGGGCGGCGCGGCGACGGGGAGGGATAGATCGCGCCTGGTCGCACCCGCGCCGCGCCTCCACCAAGCGCAGAACTGCACAGGTGACTGGACGAATGCGGCCCCGGCGCTAGCGCCGGGGGCCGGGGGCGGATCTTTTTTGTTGCCCTGCCTGGGGAAATCGGGGTGGGCACGACTGGGCTCGAACCAGTGACCTCACGGATGTGAACCGTGCGCTCTGACCAACTGAGCTACGCGCCCGGACAGCGCCCAGAGTATAGCAGATGCCGCCCCGTCGCGCAACGTCCGCGAGGCGGCGCGGAGCGCGCGTCGGCCTGCGGACAGGGAGGTCGCGGGGCGGACCCAGGCCGCGCCGGAGGCTTCGTGCGCCGCGGCGCCCGGGGAGACGCGCG
>DASSSV010000797.1:0-2350 GCA_035708265.1 Thermomicrobiales bacterium
TTCATCCAGCCGCTCAACCCCGCCTGAGCGCCGCGCCGCCGCCCGGCCGCACCCGGCCGCGTGCCGCGAAGGGCCAGGGGCCGCCAGAACACGCTGTCGACGCGCGGAGTTCGGCGCGGGCGTCGGCCCTGGTCCTCCGCCTGGCTGGCGCGCGGCGCGCGGCACGCCCCGCCACGCGGGCGCCTGTTCGCCGGGAGGCCCGCCCGCTGCGACGGACAGGCACCAGTGGAGGCGATCCGGGATCCGCCGGCTGACAGGATCGGGAGGACGTTCGGGCCCCAGCGGCTGAGGCGGATCAGTCAAGGGGGGCGCCCGGCATGGCGGCCTGCCTCCTGAGCGCGGCGTACGTCTCCGGGGCGAGGGCGTCGCGGAGCAGGGGGAGCGCCTCGGCCGGCACGGCGAAGTAGACGCGGCCGTCTTCGTTGTCGGCGCTCAGCACCCAGCCGCCGTCGTACGGGCCGCCCGCGATGCGCGCGGGCGGCACCATGCCGAGCCGCATGCCCCGCGTCTCGAGGCGGCGCAGCCACTCGCCGACGGGCAATGCGACGCCGCTGGGGCGCACCTCGGCCGCCTCCCAGGCGTACTCGTCGATGGCCCGGACGATCGGCTCGCGGGTGCCCGACATCGCGATCGCTCCGGCTCCGGGACGAATGAGCAGGACGACGTGCCACGCTGGCTCACGGCGCGGCCTCTGGGCTATCTTACCAGAGCGGGGCCTGCTCGCCGTCCTTCGCGGCCAGCAGCGCCCGCACCTGCTCAGTCGTCGCATCGCGCCGCTCCCCCAGGTCGCGCGCGGTCACCACCCGCACGGACCAGCCGGCCTCCTCGTACGCGGCCATGCGCCGAGCGTCGCGCTCGAGAATCCCGCGCTCGACGAACCAATCGGCGGTGTGGGCGTCACCGTAGACTTCGACCGCCAACTGGCGGTCCGGCCAGGCAAAGTCGGCATAGAGGTGGCCGGGGACAACCGGGTACTCGCGGACATAGTCAGCCCCCTCGCGCTGGCCCAGGTCGTCGAGCAGGCCGATCATGCGCCGCTCGGGCTCCGTGGGGTGGGATAGGCGCCGGCGGGCGAGGACGTCGGCGGCGAAGGCGCGGCCGTAGCGCCGGGCGGTCTCGGCGAAGCCGGCCCGGCCCGCCGCGCGCAGGCTCTCGACGCTGCGGTGCCCCTGCGCCCAGCGCTGGTACCTGGCGTCCCGGAACTTGTCCTGCCCCAGTTCGCGCCAGTGCGCCCGCTCGGCGTCGGTCGCGGGCAGCGGCCGGCGTCCCGTCGCGGGAGCCGCCGGCCGCGTCGTTCGGTCGGGCCCGCCCCCGTCCCGCTCACCGGCCATGGTCTGCCTCCCGCGCGGCGTCGCGCAGCGTCCAGTCCTCCTCGGTCCACGACTGAATCAGATTGGAGATCACGGCCAATTCGCCGCGCACCAGGCGGTAGCCGTCGAGGCGGGGGCCACCGTGGGCACGGAGGTCGACCGACCAACCCGTGGTCCGGTTGATCCGGCGGGCGCCGGCCGGCGAGAGGCCGGCGGCAAGGATCCAGCGTGCGATCTGGGTGCGCGCCCGCCGCCGTTGGGTCGGCGTCAGCCGGGATGCTGGCGTCTCCACGCTCATGCTCTCCCTCCGGTATGCCACGGGGCCAGGACCGGATCTCACGAAGGAGCGTGGAGCGGGGCCGGCGAGCGCCCGATGGGCCGGCCCCGCCGCCCGCCCCGGTCAGAACGGCACTTCGTCGTCGGCGATCTCGTCCTCGGTCGGCGTGGCCGGCCGGGCGCCGGCGTGGGCACCCGCGCCCTCATCGTGGCGGTCACCCAGCAGGACCAGGTCGCTCGCGATGACCTCCACCGCGGTGCGCTCGATGCCGTCGCGGTCGGTGTACTTGCGCGTCTGCAGCCGCCCCTCGACGTAGACCTGCCGGCCTTTGTGCAGGTACTCGCCGGCGATCTCGCCGAGCTTGTCGAAGGCGACGCAGCGGAACCACTCGGTCTCCTCGACCGCGTTGCCCTGCTGATCGCGCCGCTGCCGGTTGACCGCCGCGCGGAAGTTCGTCACGGCCTGCCCGCTGGGCAGGTAGCGCGTCTCGGGATCGGCGCCGACATTGCCGATGATCTGCACCTTGTTCAGTCCCCGGACCATGACACACCTCCTGCTGTGCCTGTTAGCTCATACCGCCCTACGCGGTTCTTCGTGCCAGCCGCACGCCCTGCACCGCGCCCACCACCCGGCATGGCCGTCCGGCGTCAGCCGGCTGCCGCAGGCCGGGCAGCGGCAGACCGGCGTGAACGTGCCGGCCGGCATCGGCCGGACGGGGTGGGCGGGGCGCATCGCCGCCAGGTAATCGGCGATGCTGGCGAAC
>DASSSV010000798.1:0-3980 GCA_035708265.1 Thermomicrobiales bacterium
GGCGCCAGCCGGCGCAGGTCCTCCTGGTCGGGCCCGCCGTAGGCGGGCGGGTAGTCGTCGGGGATCACGATCCGCGTGGCGCCCCCTCCCGGCATCTCGCCTCCTCTCCTTCCCACCGTCGGGCCGCGCCGCTTGCGCAGCGGCGGCAGCGCGCCTATCGTAGCAGAAGTCGGCGGACGCCCGAACCCGCGCCGCGCGGCATCGCGACTCGCTCGACCCCACACGGGACGAACGGCGCGCGCCGCCGCGTTAATGTCGATAGCGGGCCGGGCGACGCGGCGGATTACGTCGAGTTGAGGTATGCTTGGGGCGGCGGGCGCGCCGCGGCGCGCCGGCGATACGCGCCGCCGGGGGCCGGACCGGAATGGCAGGCGGGCCATGACGATTCCCTCGAGCCGGATGCTCGGCCGCTACCAGTTACTCGACGTGGTCGGCACGGGCCGGCTCGGCCCGGTCTACCGCGCGGTCGACTACGCCGGCCAGCGCGAGGTGGCGGTCAGGGTGCTGCCGGACGAGCTCGCCCGCGACCCCACGGTGCGGGCCGGCTTCGCGCCGTGGGCGGCGCTCCTCGCCGGCCTGCGCCACCCCAACCTGATGCCGGTGCTGGAGTACGGCGGCGCGGGCGACGCGCTCTACCTCGTGATGCCCTACGTGCGCGGCATCAGCCTGAAGGAGTTCCTGCAACGCGGGCGGCTGCCGTACGACGGCCTCGCCTGGTACGCCCAGCAACTCGCCGGCGCGCTCGACGCGCTGCACGCGCAGGGCCTCGTCCACCGCAACGTCAAGCCGTCGAACGTGCTGATCGACGAGCGCGGCCACCTCTTCCTCCACGGCTACGGCCTCGTCGCGCGGGCCGATGGCGCGGGCGCGCTGATGCCGGGCGCGAAGGCGATCGGCTCGTTCACCTACATGGCGCCCGAGACGGCGCACGGCCGCGGCGACGCCCGCGTCGACCTCTACGCGCTCGGCGCGATCGTCTACGAGATGCTGGCCGGGCGGCCGCCCTTCCAGGGGGCCAACCGTGCGGAGGTGCTGATGCGGCACCTCTACGACCCTGTGCCGCTCGTCCCGCTCTACAGCGCCGCGCGGCCGGTGCCGGCGGCCGCGCTCCCCGTGCTCCAGCGCGCGCTGGCGAAGCAGCCGGCCGAGCGCTACCGCTCCGGCCGCGACCTCGTCCTCGCGCTCGCCCAGGCCCTCGGCCTCACCGGCGCCCCCCCGCCCGCGACCACCCGCCCGCCCGCCACCCCGTCCTCGCCACCCGCCCCGTCGACCGACCCGGAGCGCCGCCTGCTGATCATCGCCGGCGCGCTGCTCGCCGCGCTGATCTGCCTCCTCATCCTCATCGCCATCGCCGTCATCCTCGTGCCGCGCCTGCGGTGACGTGGGCCGTGGGGCGTGGGCCGTAGGGCGTTGGAAGTGCCCACGGCGCGAGCACGGACGTCCGCAGCCCCGGCCGGGGACTGTCAATCGACCGATCCCGCACCTTATTCACGGCCCACGGCCTACGCCGCCGCGCCCGCCCGCGCGAACGCCAGGAACGCCGCGGCGGCGGCGGAGCGGGGTGGCCCCTCGCGCCAGGCGAGGGCGACCGTGCGCGTGAGTCGCGGCGGGCCGAGGGCCAGGACGGCGATCGGCGACCCCTCGGCCACGGCGACCGAGCGCGGCAGCACGGCGACGCCCAGCCCGGCCGACGCCAGCGCGCGCACGGTCGTCAGCGCGCCGCTCTCGCAGGCGATGTGCGGGGTGTAGCCGGCCACCGCGGCGGCCTCCAACACCGTTTGTCGGATCGCCGAGCCGGGCTTGAGGAGGATCCAGGGCGCCTCGCGCACGTCGTGCAGCGCGACGCCCTCGCGCCCGGCCAGCGGGTGATCGGGCGCGACCGCCAGCACCAGGTCCTCGGTGAAGAGCGGGGCAATCGCCAGGCCGGGCGCTGCGGGGCCGGGCGTCCGATGCAGCAGCGCGAGGTCGAGCCGCCCCCGCGCCACCAGATCGGCCACTTGCGCGGTCGTCTCCTCGCGCAGCGCCAATTCGATCCCCGGATAGCGCCGGTAGAAGCGCGCGAGCAGCGCCGCCAGCCAGCGGTCGTCGAGCGAGGGCACCGCGCCGATCGTCACCCGCCCGCGCACCAGGCCGGCGAACTCCTGCATCTCGACCTGCGCGCGCGTCGCCTCGGCCAGTAGCGCCTCGGCCCGCGCGAGGAAGACCTTGCCGGCCTCGGTCAGTTGCACGCGCCGGCTGGTGCGGTCGAAGAGCAGCACGCCGAGTTCCCGCTCCAGGTTGCGGATCTGCTGCGAGAGCGCCGGCTGCGCCACCCCCACCTCCTCGGCCGCGCGCGTGAAGTGCCCATGACGCGCGACCGCCACGAAATAGCGCAACTGCCTGAGTTCCACGCCCCGACCTCCTCGCGCCGGCCACCTCATCGATAAGCAGTATAGATCAATCCAAGACTATCTTGGTCTTTGACTTATCGATAGGCGCGGCGCATACTTTGCGAGAGGGGACAATGGCCGGCGACGCCGGGTCGGTGGAGCGGAGGTAGCGCGTGCAGAGCCTGGAACTCTTCGTCCTGATCATCTTCCTCGCCGCGGTCGGCGCGGGGCTCTTCGGCTCGCTGGTCGGCATCGGCGGCGGGATGCTGATCGTGCCGATCCTGACGATCGGCTTCGGGCTGAACATCCGCCTGGCGATCGGCGCCAGCATCGTCTCGGTGATCGCCACGTCGAGCGGCGCGGCCGCCGCCTACGTCAAGGACCACCTGACCAACATCCGCGTCGGGATGCTCCTCGAACTCGCCACCTCCTGCGGGGCGATCACCGGCGCGCTGATCGCGCTCTATCTCAACGCGAAGATCCTCTTCTTCCTCTTCGGCTTCATCCTCCTCTTCTCGATCGCGCCGATGGTCAAGAAGCTCGGCGAGGACGTGCCGCAGGGCGTGCGCGACGACTGGTTCTCCACGCGGCTGCGCCTCGCCAGCACCTACCCGGACAAGCAGACCGGCCGGCAGATCCCCTACAAGGTCACGCACGTGCCGGTCGGCTTCGGGCTGATGTACATCGCCGGCGTCGTCTCCGGCCTGCTGGGCATCGGCTCGGGCGCGTTGAAGGTGCTGGCGATGGATACGGCGATGCGCCTGCCGATGAAGGTCTCCAGCGCCACCAGCAACTTCATGATCGGCGTGACCGCGGCGGCCAGCGCCGGCATCTACTTCTGGCGCGGCGACGTGCAGCCGCTGGTCGCCGCACCGGTCGCGCTCGGCGTGCTGCTCGGCGCGACGGTCGGCGCGAAACTCCTGGTCAACTTCAAGAATCGCACGGTGCGGCTCCTCTTCCTGCCGGTGCTGGGGCTGGTCGGGATCGAGATGCTGCTGCGCGGGCTGGGGGTGGCGTGATGGCGGGGCGGGTGGACACGGGCGCGCGCGGGACGGCCGCGGCGCGGCACGAGCCGGGCGGGCACCCGATGGAACTGTGGATCAGCTACGTCCTGCGCACCGGCGTCATGACGGCCGGCGCGATCATCCTGGTCGGGCTGGTCTGGTTCCTGCTCGGCGGCACGCACGGCGCCGGGCCGACGTCGCTGAACGGGCTGATCGGCGGCGGGGGGCACACGCTCGCGGTGAGCCCGGCGACGATCGCGCGCGACATCGCGGCCGGCGACCCGGTCGCCGTGATCCAGCTCGGCGTCCTGGCGCTGATCCTGACGCCGCTGATCCGCGTCGGCATGACCGCGGTCCTCTTCTTCATGGAGCGCGACAAGGTCTTCACGATCGTCACCGCGATCGTCTTCGCCCTGCTGATCCTCGGCCTGGTCGGCGTCGGGTCCTGAGCCGGCGTCCGCCCCCTCTACCCACGCGCCGAACGTTCCTGCTCAGGCCGGGGCATGGCGCACGCCGACCTCTGCCGCACCCGTGCAACCCGCCCGCACTAGCGGCGGTGGGAGGCGGCTTCCCCACGGCCGGTCTATACTCCCCCGATGCCCCGGGG
>DASSSV010000799.1:0-2225 GCA_035708265.1 Thermomicrobiales bacterium
GTGAGCGCGGCGCCCCCGATCGGGACCGGCGCGGCGCCCGGCGCGCGCGCCGGTGTCGCCGGTCCGCGGGCGGGGGTGGCCGGGGTGGCGGTCGGGCCGCCGGGCGCGCCCGCCGGCCCCGACACGGGCGTCGCGGTGGGGGGCGCGCCGGCCGCGACGAGCCCGCGCGCGGCGTCGCCCAGCGTCCCGCGCTCGTCGGCGCGAATCGGCGCGAGGCTCGCGCGGGTCCCCGGGTAGAGCGGGCCGGGGCGGCCGTGCCCGAAGGGAAGTTGTGGCGCCCAGAGGAACCCGACCAGCGCGACCGCCGCGACGGTGCCGAGCGCGCCGACCGCCCGGCGGGCGGGGGTGGGCCGGCTCCACGCCCAGAGCGCCCCGAAGCCGCGCCTGGCGAGGTTGCCCAGCATGAAGACCAGCCCGAGCGCCGGCAGCGCCAGGAGCGCCATCTGCACGGCGGCGCTCGTCATGCCGAGGAAACTGCCGGCCGCGTGGGCCCGGCCGAAGGCGCCGCCCTGCTGCCGGAAGGCGTCCCAGGCGGTCGCGAGCACGCGCGGCGCGCTCTTGACCGTCACCCCGAGCAGGAAGACCAGCAGCGGCACGGTGATCAGGATGTAGAGCGCGAAGACGGCCTTGACCCAGCCCTTGAGGTCGGGCAGGCGCCGCCCGCGCCAGGCGGGGAGGGGCAGCACGGTGCGCAGGAAGGGGCCGATCTGCGAGAAGAAGTCGGGCAGGCCGGTGAGGTCGGCGAGCGCCCAATAGCCGTCGAGGCGCACGAAGGGCAGCAATTGATGCACGATGTCCAGGTCGATCAGCAGCACCACGACGAGCAGGAACTCCCACCCGGTCACGAAATAGAGCGCGACGACGCCGATGGTGAAGAGGAGGTTGAAGTAGAACCCGCCCAGGTCGGTGCGCACGCGCGCCCAGCGGCCCAGCCGGTAGTTGTCGGTGACGTCGGTGTAGAAGGCCGGGTAGATCAGGTAGAGCCCGGCGCCCATTCCACGTACCCTGCCGCCGCCGTAGCGCAGCGCGGCGGCGTGGCCGAACTCGTGGAAGGCGGTCGACAGGATGATGATCGCGAGCAGGGCGGGCAGCAGCCCCGGCGTGTAGAGCGCCTGGTGGATCCCGCCCGCGAGCCCGTGGGCGACGAAGAGCCAGCCCTGCGCGGCGGCCGCGACGAGGAGCAGCGCCACCAGGACCGGCGGGACGTAGAGGTATTGCAGGACGCGCGCGACCGGGTCGATGAAGCGCGGGCCGAGCATGGCCATGCGCAGGTTCAGCGCGAGCGGCGAGCGCGGCTGCGTGCCGGCCGGCGTCTCGACGCTGCCGTCGGCCCTGGCGACGATGCCGAGCGGGATCAGCTTGGCGGCGAGGAGGTGGCGCACGTTGTCGGCGCTGACGGCGCGGTCGATCGCCGCCGAGACGTCCCGCGCGATCTCCGCCAGCGTCCGGGCGCCGTCGGCGTGCTCGGCGATGCGGTAGAGGAGCTCGGTCACCTGGATGAAGCGGCCGTCGCGCTGGATCAGCCACTGCTGCCGCGCGAACCCGGTCTCCGGCATCCGGCCGCTCAGCTCGATGGCCGGAGCGAGCGCCGGGCGCTCGGGCACCGCCGCGGGCGAGGTGGTCGGTGCGGTCGGCGCGGCGGCCGGCGCCGCGGTGTTGCTGCTCATCGCGATCGAGGCTCCAGGCGTCGCGCGGCGGGCCGGATGCTCCCCGGCCCGCCGCACCCGCGGTGATGATTCGCGCCACCGACAACAGGGCGCCCGCGGGTCGTGCTACTCCTTCACCGGGTCCACCGACGACTCGCGGAGGCCCGGCATGACCGGCTGGTCCGCGAGCGGGATGGCGTCGACCCGCGCCGTAACGAAGGGGTTGATGAGCGAGAGCGACTCGCGCTCCGGCAACTCGACCGCCTCCTCCGCCGCGAGTTCCTCGGCGCTCAACCCATTCACGTCGCGTGGCTGCTCGTGTTGCTCCATCGACTGCGCTCCTGCCCCGGAGTCCCGGCGGCCGGCTGCCGGCCGGCCGCCGGGCGGGGCGCTCTAGACTAGGTCGTGGTGCTCGGCGGGAGCGGCGCCGTGCTCTGGATAATCGGCGCGGTCTGCTCTGCGTTGGCGTAGGCGATCGAGCCGTCCGAGAGGACGTTGGCCGCCACCGCCGCGTTGATCGGCGCCGCGATGTTGGCGTTGATGAGGGACATCTCCTCGCGGTCCGGCAGCTCGGCCGCG
>DASSSV010000800.1:0-2126 GCA_035708265.1 Thermomicrobiales bacterium
CAGCAGCACGCGGGTGTCTTTCAGGATCGCGCGGGCGATGGCGACGCGCTGGCGCTGCCCGCCCGAGAGGCGGATGCCGCGCTCGCCGACGACCGTGTCGTAGCCCTGCGGCAGGTCGAGGATGAAGCCGTGCGCGTTGGCGGCGCGGGCGGCGGCGACGACCTCGTCGTGCGTCGCGCCGGGCCGCCCATAGGCGATATTCTCCGCGACGGTGCCGCCGAAGAGGACCGGGTCCTGCGGGACGACGCCGAGTGCCTCGCGCAGCGAGCGGATCGTGACGTCGTGCGTGTCGTGGCCGTCGAGCAGGATGCGCCCCGCCTGCGGGTCGTAGAAGCGCAACAGCAGGTTGACCAGCGTCGACTTCCCGGCACCGCTCGGCCCGACCAGCGCCAGCCGCTCGCCCGGCGCGACGTCGAGCGTGAGGTCGCTGAGCACCCGGGGCATCGGCCCGCCATCGGGCGCGCCGTAGTGGAAGGAGAGGTGGTCCACGCGGACCCGGCCGGCGACCGGCTGCGGCAGCGGGACCGCGCCCGGGCGGTCGGCGACCTCCGGGACGGTGTCGAGCAGCTCGAAGAGGCGTTCGGCCGCGCCGCTGGCCTCGCGCAGTTGCGCGTAGACGCCGGTGAGGGCGCCGATCGGCCCGGCGACCATCATCATGTAGAGGAGCGCGGCGACCAGCGCGCCCGGTGTCAGCCGGCCGTGCAGCACCTCGCGCGCGCCGAAGACGAGCACGCCGGCCAGCGCCAGCAGCGAGAAGAGGGAGATCAGCGGCATGAAGACCGACCGGAGGCGCGTCCGGTGCATCGCGGTGGCGAAGATGTGCTCGACGGTGTCGCTGTAGCGGGCGATCTCGAAGTCCTCGCGCGCGAATGCCTGCACCGTGCGCGCCCCGGCGATCGTCTCCTCCAGCACGATCGTCGAGGTGCCGAGCGCTTCCTGCGTCTCGTGCGCCAGCACCTGGAGGCGCTTGCCGAAGAACGCGCCGGTCAGCACGATCGGCGGCACGACGGTGAGCGCGATCGCCGCTAGGCGCCAGTCGGTGATCAGCACCAGCGTCAGCGCGCCGCAGAGGAAGATGAGCTGGTGGAAGAAGTTGAGCAGGTTGCCGGTGATGCTCCCCTGGATCGCGCCGACGTCGTTGGTCAGGCGCGACATCAATTCGCCGACGCGATGGCCGTCGAAGAAGCCGGCCGACAGGCTCTGCAGGTGGCGGTAGAGGCGGCGGCGCAGGTCGGCGACGAGGCGTTCGCCGGCGTAGGCCAGCAGGTAGCTCTGGCCGAAGTTGAAGACGGCCTGCACGGCGAAGACGACCAGCAGCGCGATCACGACCTGCTTCAGCAGGGTCAGGTCGCGCGCGACGAAGATATTGTCGATGATGCCGCGGATCAGCCAGGGCAGGACCAGCCCCAGCAGGCTGCTGGCGACTAGGCAGATGCCGCCCCCGGCCAGCCAGCCGGCATAGGGCCGCGCCAGCGCGATCAGCCGCCTGATGGTTCTCCGGTTGACAGCAGGCGTCGCGGCGCCGTTTGCGTCCCTGGCGGCGCGCGCCCGGCCCCGTCGTCGTCCCGCCATCACCCACATCGTTGTGTCCGTCCCCGCGTCCCGGCCGGGTGAGGAATCGGCCCGGCCCACGTTAACCTATTGAACCCCGCCCCCGGCTGGAATGTAACACAACCGCGCGCGAGCGGGGCGAATGGTGAGCCGGCGGCGAGACAACGGGCCGGTACCTACCGGCCACGATCCTCGAATCGCCGGCGACGGTGCTCATCGTCGCGCGCGGCGCGGACGGGCCGCGCCGCGCGATGCCAGGACGCGGCGCCATGAGCGGCCCCCGGCCCGAAGCACGTAGCCAGCACGAGCACCCGCCGTTCCTGGTCGGCCGGGAGCGCGAGCAGGCGTTGTTGCGCGACTGCCTCGCCGCCGCCCTGGCGGGGCACGGCGGCCTCGCGCTGATCGGCGGCGAGGCGGGCATCGGCAAGACCGCGCTGGCCGAGTGGGCGCTGGCCGAGGCGCAAGGCCGGGGCGCGGCGGTGCTGGTGGGGCGTTGCTACGACCTCACGGAGACGCCCCCCTACGGCCCCTGGCTGGAAGCATTCGCCCGCTACCCGGCGAATAGCAACCTGCCG
>DASSSV010000801.1:0-17807 GCA_035708265.1 Thermomicrobiales bacterium
CGACGCACACGCTCGACGAGATGGTCGAGATCATGCTCGTCTACAGCGATAACGTCGCGGCGAACATGCTGATCGACCGCCTCGGCGGCTTCACACCGATCAACAACTTCGCCGCCAGTCTGGGCCTGTCGAACACGCGGCTCAACCGCCGCCTGATGGACACCGCGGCCGAGGCGCGCGGCATTGAGAATGTCTCGACCGCGCGCGAGGTCACGCTCTTCCTGCTCAAACTGCGCCTCAACCAGGTCGTCAACCCGACCTACTCCCAGCGCATCACCGCGATCCTCCAGGAGCGCGCGCGGGACGACCGCAACTGGGCCCTGCTCGACCTGCCCTCCGACGTCGCCGCCGAGCACATCAGCGGCACCCTCACCGGCCTGCGCGTCGACGCCATCATGGTCGACGTGGGCGACACCCCCTACATCCTCGTCGTCTTCGTCCAGAATCGGGACGAGGCCGCCGCCGAGCAGGCCATCCGCAACGCCTCGGCGGAGATCTACCGCGCCGTCGCGGCACCGTAGAGGACTCAGGACTCAGGACTAAGTGTCTTCCCCCCCGGCAATCGGCCAAAACGAAGCCGATCGCCCCGCAGACCCCACTCAGTCCTGAGTCCTGAGTCCTGAGTCCTTCGAGAAATAGCCTGGAACTCCTACGCGCGCGCGATTGCGCCGGGCGGCGGGCCCACTATAGTTAGGAGTGGGCGCCAGCGCCGCCCGCGACCGTTCGTGTGCCCGGAAGGAGTCAGGGATGACGCTACCGCCGCCGGAGACCCAGGAGTTCATCGAGGAAGTCGGGGCGCTGCAAGGCCACACCCGGCGGGAATTAGAGCAGAGCCAGCAGCAGTTGCAGGAGATCAAGCTGCTGCTCAACCAGACGGCCAGCGAGATCGAGAAGTTGACCCAGCGGGAGATGGCCCTCGCCAACCGCGTGCGCGACATGGAGGTCAACCTCGACAGCTACAGCCGCGCCGACATCCGCACCCTCTACAACGCCAACCACGAGGTGCAACTGCGCCTCTTCATGATGCGCAGCCAGGCGGAGCAACTGGAGACCCGCCAGCAGAACATCCGCGAGTACCAGGAGAAGCTGCGCGCGATCCTCGAACTCTGTCAGATCCAGACCGACCTCGCCCAGCAGCACCAGACCGACCGGCTGGCCCTGCGCTCGGCGCAGGGGGGCTCGCTGATCCCGGCCTGGCAGAACGCCGTCGCGGTGATCGAGGGGCAGGAGGCGGAGCGGCTGCGGCTGGCGCGCGAGATCCAGGACGGGCCGGCACAGACGATCACGAACATCCTGCTCCACCTCGAAGTCTGCAAGCAGGCGCTGAAGTACGACCCCGACGCGGCGCAGCGCGAGCTCGACGACCTCAAGGCGATGCTGATCGGCACGCTGCGCGACCAGCGCCGCCTCCTCGCCTCGATCCGGCCGCTGGCGCTCGAAGAGCTCGGGCTGACCGAACTGCTGCGCCGGATGCTCGCCGAGGTCGGGCGCGAGGCGAGCGTGGAGACGACCGTGGCCGGCAGCCTGGCCGCGCCCGTCCCCAACCACCTGCAAGTCGCCCTCTACCGCCTGCTCCAGCGGGCCGTCGGCGCCGTGCTTGTGCCCGGCCGGCAGGGGCACCTCGCCGCGACCCTCCAGGCATCGCCCGAGCACCTCGACGGGCAGCTCGACATCGCGGGCGGGCTGGCCGAGGAGGCGCGCGCGCGGCTGGACGCCTATCTCGCGACCGAGCCGGTGGCCCATTGCCTCGAAGTGCTCGGCGGCACGGCCGAGGTCGGGGCGCCGGAGGCGGGGCAGGTTCGCCTGGCCGTTCGGCTGCCGCTCCAGGGGACTTCCGCGTAGTACCCGGGTACCCCACGACCCGGCGTCGGCGGTACTGCTGGCGGCGTGACGGCGGGACACACGGGTGATTGGCAGCGGCGGTGGCGGCCACTAGACTGATGTCAGTGCAGAGGCAACGCCGCCCGCGCACGACAAGCGGCCGCGATCGCAGCAGGGACAGACCGGGTTCGAGCAGCGTAGTCCGCCCGCGCAGACGCCGCGCCCGGCCGGGGCGGCACCGGGGGTCTGAGGCGCCATGATCCCCCGGAGCGCTCGCCGGCGCGGCGGGCAAGCGGGCACCGGGTAGCCGAGATTAAACACACATCATATGGGCAAGGAGGATCGATCCGATGTTGCAGTTTGCCGAGGCGCTGTACGGGCTGTACGCGGGCGAGGAGCGGGAAGGGCAGGGCCTGGTGGAGTACGCCCTGATCATCGCCCTGATCGCCGTCCTGGTCATCGTGGCCATGCTCTTCCTCAAGGGCCAGATCACCACCCTCTTCTCCAAGGTCGGCAACTCCCTCAGCTAGGCGCGGCGCGCGGCCCGGCCGCGCGCAGGGAATGGGGGGTGGCGGGGAAGCCCGCCACCCCACGCGCCCAACCGGCAGGTCGATCGTTGAACGTTGTTATCTGATGGTGATAGACTTTTCGCCGGCAGATCGCCACGATATATGGGCGCCGCTGCCGCGCCGCCGGGTCCGACGGGATCGCTCCGGCGACCTGCCCCGCCCGCGCCGGAGGTCATGATGCTGCAATTCGCTGGCGCGCTTCACACGCTCTATGCGGCCGACGCGGGTCCGGAGCGCGAGGGGCAGGGGTTGGTGGAGTACGCCCTCATCCTCGCCTTCATCGCCCTCCTGGTCATCGTCGGGCTGGTTTTCTTCGGTGGGCAGCTCCAGGTCATCTACAGCCGCATCGCCAACAGCATGCCGACGAACTAGCCGTCCGGCGCCGCCAGCCCGGCGTCCCACCCGCGTCCCGCCGGCCGGGGAGCCCCCGGCGAGGGGGCGCGGGTTTCCTACGTCCCCGCAGCGCCCCCACCCCCGTTCGCCCAGGCGGCCGGCCGCTTCTCCAGGAACGCGCGCAGTCCTTCCTGCCCCTCCGCGCCGGTCCGTAGGCGCGCGATGAGGTCGGTCGTGTAGGCCCGCGCGCCCGCCTCCTCCAGCCCGGGCAGGTCGGCCAGCAGCGCCTTGATCGCCGCCTGCGCCGCCGGCCCGCCCGCCAGCAGCGCCGCCACGACCTCCGCCACCGCCGCGTCGAGCCCCTCGGCGGGGACGACGCGGTGGACGAGGCCGATCTCGCGCGCCCGCGCGGCGTCGAAGCGCGCGCCGGTCAGGAAGAGGGCCCGCGCGTGCCCCGGCCCGATCCGCCGCACCACGTAGGGGCCGATGACGGCCGGCGCGATCCCCAGCCGCACCTCGCTGAACGCGAAGCGCGTCCCCTCCGCCGCGACCGCGACGTCGCAGACCGCGACCAGGCCCACCCCGCCGCCGATCGCCGCGCCGTTGACGCGCGCCACGACCGGCTTCGGGCAGCGGTCGATCGTCGCGAATAGCGCGGCGAGCCGTTCGGCGTCCGCGACGTTCTCGGCCGGCGTGAGGTCGAGGCTCTGGCGCATCGCCTCGATGTCGGCGCCCGCGCTGAACGACCGCCCGGCCCCGGTCAGCACGACCGCCCGCACGCCGGCGTCGCCGCCGAGCGCGGCGAAGCAGCGCGTCAACTCCTCGATCAGCGCGGGGTTGAAGGCGTTGTGGACCTCGGACCGGTCGAGCGTCACCGTCGCGACGCCCTCGCGCCGCGTCACCGCCAGGTGGGCGTAGTCGGAGGCCATCGTTCCCTCCGTGGGCCGTGGGGCGTCGGCCGTAAGCCGTCAGCGTGCTCGCCAGGAGATGCGCGCCGATTGCGCACACCCCACGGCCCACGGCCCACGGCCCACGCCTCACGCCGTCACGGCAACTGCGTCAGGATCTCCGTGCCGCGCTCGGTGATCGCGACCGCGTGCTCAAACTGCGCCGAGAGTTTGCGGTCGTCCGTCACCACCGTCCAGCCGTCGGCCAGGACGTGCCAGTCGGGCGTCCCCTCGTTGATCATCGGCTCGATCGTGAAGACCATCCCGCGGCGGATCAGCGGCCCCTTGCCCGCCTCGCCGACGTGCGAGACCGAGGGCTCCTCGTGCAGGTGATGGCCGAGGCCGTGGCCGACGAGCGTGCGCACGACGCCGTAGCCCTCGCCCTCGGCGTGCGTCTGGATCGCGTGGCCGATATCGCCGATGCGGTTGCCCTCGCGCGCCTGCTCGATCCCGAGCCAGAGGCATTCCTCGGTCACGCGCAGCAGCCGCTCGGCCTCCGGAGAGATTTTCCCGACCGGGTAGGTCACGCAGGCGTCGCCGTGGAAGCCCTTGTAGTACGCGCCGATGTCGATCCCGATGATGTCGCCCTCGCGCAGGAGCTGCCGCGGGCTGGGGATGCCGTGGACCACCTGCTCGTTGATCGCCGTGCAGATCGCCGCGGGGAAGGGCGGGCGGCCGTAGCCCTTGAAGGACGGCGTCGCCCCGCGCTTGCGCAGCTCCCGCTCGACGAAGGCGTCGAGGTCGGCGGTGGAGACCCCCGGCCGCACGCGCTCGCGCAGCAGCGCGTGGATCTCCGCCACGATCCGGCCCGCCTCGTGCATCGTCTTGATCTGGGCCGGCGTCTTCAACTTGACCGCCACGGTTCCCCCTGTTGAAGTCGGCAGTCAGGAGTCGGGAGTCGGAAGAGACAGCTTCTGAAGGCCAACCCAGTCAGCGAGCGTAAGCCGGTACTGCCGACTGCCGACTGCCGACTCCCGACTCACATGCGGAAGACCCCGAAGGTCGTCTCGCCGATCGGCGCGTTGAGCGCGGCGGCGATGCCAAGGCCGAGGACCATCCGGGTGTCGACCGGGTCGATGATCCCGTCGTCCCAGAGGCGCGCGGTGCTGTAGTAGGGCAGGCCCTCGGCCTCGTACTTGGCCAGGATCGGCGCCTTGAATGCCTCCTGCTCCTCCGGGGGCAGCGTCTCGCCCCGGCGCGCCAGCGCGTCGCGGCGGACGGTCAGCAGCACGTTGGCGGCCTGCTCGCCGCCCATCACCGAGATGCGGGCGTTCGGCCACATCCAGAGCTGGCGCGGGCCGTAGGCCCGGCCGCACATCCCGTAGTTGCCGGCGCCGAACGCCCCGCCGATGACGACGGTGAACTTCGGCACCGCCGCGTTGGCGACCGCCATGACCAGTTTCGCGCCGTCCTTGGCGATGCCCCCGGCCTCGTACTCCCGCCCGACCATGAAGCCGGTGATGTTCTGCAGGAAGACGAGCGGCACCCGGCGCTTGCAGCAGAGCTCGATAAAGTGCGCGCCCTTGAGCGCGCTCTCCGAGAAGAGGATGCCGTTGTTGGCCAGGATGCCGACGGGGTAGCCCATGATGTGCGCGAAGCCGCAGACGAGCGTCGTGCCGTAGAGCGCCTTGAACTCCTGGAAGCGCGAGCCGTCGACCAGGCGGGCGATCACCTCGCGCACGTCGTAGACGCGCCGCAGGTCCACCGGCACCAGCCCGTAGAGGTCGGCCGGGTCGTACTTCGGCGGCTCGGGCGGGCGGATCTCCCAGGGCGGTTCGGGCTTGCGGCGGCCGAGGTTGGCGACGATCTCGCGCGCAATCGCCAGCGCGTGCTCGTCGTCGAGCGCGTAGTGGTCGGTGACGCCGCTGCGGCGGCTGTGGACGTCGGCCCCGCCGAGGTCTTCCGCCGAGACCTCCTCGCCGGTCGCCGCCTTCACCAGCGGCGGCCCGCCGAGGAAGATCGTGCCGGTCCCCTTGACGATCACCGTCTCGTCGCTCATCGCCGGGACGTAGGCGCCGCCCGCCGTGCAGGAGCCCATCACCACGGCGATCTGGGTGATGCCGCGCGCGGAGAGGTGCGCCTGGTTGTAGAAGATGCGCCCGAAGTGCTCGCGGTCGGGGAAGACCTCGGCCTGCAGCGGCAGGAAGGCGCCGCCCGAGTCGACCAGGTAGAGGCAGGGCAGCGCGTTCTCCGACGCGATCTCCTGCGCGCGCAGGTGCTTCTTCACGGTGATCGGGTAGTAGGTGCCGCCCTTGACTGTCGCGTCGTTGGCGACGATCACGACCTCCTGCCCCGCGACGACGCCGATGCCGGTGACGATGCCGGCCGCGGGCGCGTCGCCGTCGTAGAGGCCGTCGGCGGCCAGTGGGCTGAACTCGAGGAAGGGCGTGTCGGGATCGGTCAGGCGGGCGATGCGGTCGCGCACCAGCAGCTTGCCGCGCGCGACGTGGCGCTCGCGCGCCCGGTCGTCGCCGCCCCGCTGCGCCGCCGCGACCCGCTCGCGCAGCTCCGCGATCAGTTCCTCGAAGCGCGCGCGGTTCTCCCGAAACTCGGCGTTCCCCCGGTCGACCTTGCTCTCCAGTATCGCCATCCGTCCGCCCGCGCTCCGTCCGCCGCGCTGCATGCCACCGACGAGTATAGCACCGCGGCAGGACGGCGTTCCGTCGCGCCCCGCGTGGTATGATGGCTGTGCGTATTGCCGGAGCGGAGCGCGGAGTTGCTAACGATGGCACAGAAGGAACCGCAGACGATCATCGCGGTCTACGACGGGCAGGTCTTGCGCCCGGAAGGCCCGCTCGACCTCGACGTGAACGCGCGCTATCGCGTGACGATCACGCCGGCGACCGAGGAAACCGAGGGCGATACCCTCTGGGATTATCTGCAGCGGATCGCGGGGACGGTGGAGATGCCGCCGGATTGGTCCGCGGAGCACGATCACTACCTCTACGGTGCGCCCAAGCGAGGGAGTGAGACGGAGGAGTGACGACGCGAGTCTTTCTCGACACCGTGTTCGTTACGGCGCTGCTCAATCCCCGCGATCAATATCATCAGCGGGCGATGCAATTTGTCTCCTATCTGGAGACGTCTTCTGAAGTCTGGACGACAGAGGCGGTCCTGGTTGAAGTGGGGAACTCCCTCAGCGCGGTCGACCCGGACAAAGCCGTCGGCTTTATCCATCGCTGCTATCGAACGGCAAATGTGTTCGTCAAGACCGTCGACACGGCACTCCTCGGCCGTGCGGTGCGCTTGTACGAGGAACGTCATGACAAGACCTGGGGCCTGACCGACTGCATCTCCTTCGTCGTGATGCGCGACGAGGGCCTCACCGATGCGTTGACCGCCGACCGCCACTTTCTCCAGGCCGGCTTCCGCCCGCTATTGCTCGACGATGCGTAAGCAGCAAGCCCGCCTGCTCGGCCGGCTCCTGCCGGGTCGCGCCGGGTCGGGCCCGGTGCGGCGTGCCCTCGCGCTGCTGGAGGCCGGGCGGCACGCCGAGGCCATCGCGGCCCTCGATGACGCGCTCGCGCGCGATCCAGACGACGCGGCTGCGCTCGGCGCGCGGGCGCGCGCGCTGACCGCGACCGGGCGGTCGGCGGAGGCGCTGGCCGACCTCGACCGGGCGCTCGCGCTGACGCCCGACGACGCGGCGCTCCGCCACGCGCGCGGGATGCTGCGCCGCAAACTCGGCCGGCCCGACGAGGCGCTGGCCGACCTCGACCGCGCCGTCGCGCTGGCGCCCGATAGCATCGCCTACCTCCAGGACCGCGCGATGACGCACCGCCTCGCCGGGCGCTTCGCCGCCGCCATCGCCGACTACACCCGCGCGCTGGCGCTCGCGCCGGACGACCCCGACCTCTACCACCAGCGCGGCATCTGCCACCGCAAGGCGGGCGACGAGGTGGCCGCCGTCGCCGATCTGACCGAGGCGCTCGCGCGCAACCCGCGCGACGCCTACGCGCACTACAACCGCGGCCTGGCCCTGCTGGCGCTCGGCCGCCCCGCCGAGGCGATCCCCGACTTCGCGCAGACGATCGCGTTCAACCCGGTCTACGCCGAGGCGCACTACCACCTCGCCCTCGCCCGCGCCGCGAGCGGCGACGCGGCGGGCGGGCGCGCCGCGCTCCGCCAGGCGCTCGACCTCGACCCGCCGCTCCGCGGGCGCGCGGCGGCGGACGTGACGCTGGCGCCGCACCTGGGCGACGCGGGGCGATAGTGGCGCGCCGGCCGACCGCTTCGCCGGCCCCACGCCTGGCCGCCCACTCGCGCGGAACCGCGACGCGCGCCCATCACTGGCCGTCGTCTTGCGAGAGATCCGGCAGCAGCGTAAAGCCGCCCGTTCGTGCCGCGACTGTAGTAGGATGGGCGGGCATACACGACCGCGGGCGGCGATGCGCGCCGAGAGGGAGGCATTAGGGGGTAGGCGTTAGGCGTTGGGGGACCATGCAGGGGCGCTGGCTGCCCGGATGGGCGCGCGCCCGCCCACGAGCCCCTAATGCCTAACGCCCAACGCCTACCGCCTACGCGAGAAGGGGAGCGATGGCCGGGGCGGTGGAGACGGACGTCGGGGCGCGACGGGACGCGCGGGCGGGGGCTGGCGGGCACGTCCGCCGCCAGTTGCGGAAAATAACGGAGCAGGTGCTGGCCGAGCGCACGCTGATCCTGGCCTCCAACCGCGGGCCGATCGAGTACCGCAGGGTCGGGGGTACGCTGCGCGCCAAGCGTGGCGCGGGCGGCGTCGTGACCGCCGTCAGCGCGATCAGCGGGCTGGCCAACCCGATCTGGATCGCGGCGGCGCTCGGCCCGGGCGACCGCGAGCGCGCCGTCCAGGCCGGCGGCCGGCCGATCGAGGAGACCGGCGGCGGCAACCGCTACCGCCTGCGCTTCGTCACCCCCGACCCCGCCGTCTACGACGCCTACTACAACGTCATCGCCAACCCGCTCCTCTGGTTCCTCCAGCACTACCTCTGGGACACCCCGCGCGCCCCGAACATCGACCGCGCGACGCATCGCGCCTGGGACGACGGCTACGCGGTGGTCAACCGCCTCTTCGGCGAGGCGGTGGTGGACGAGGCGCGCCGGGCGGACCAGCCGGCGCTGGTGCTCCTGCAGGACTACCACCTCTACCTGGCGCCGGCGACGATCCGCGCCGCGCTGCCCGACGCACTGGTGCAGCTCTTCGTCCACATCCCCTGGCCCGACGCCGACTACTGGCGCGTGCTGACCCGTCGCATGTGCGAGGCGATCTGCCGGTCGCTCTGCGCCTGCGACATCGTCGGGTTCCAGACGCAGCGCTCGGCGCGGAGTTTCCTGCGCACCTGCGAGTCCTTCCTGCCCGACGCCGATGTCGACTACCGCACCCGCACGGTCCATCTGGGCGGGCAGACCACGCGCGCGCGCGTCTACCCGATCTCGATCGACGTCAACGCCGTGCGGCGGACGGCGCGCTCGAACGCGGCGCGCGAGCACGGCGCGCATTTCGACGCACAACTGCACCGTCCGCACCAGACGATCCTGCGCGTGGACCGCATCGAGCCGAGCAAGAACATCCTGCGCGGCTTCGAGGCGTACCGGCTGCTGCTGGAGGACCATCCCGAACTGCGCCGGCAGGTCCGCTTCCTGGCCCTCCTGGTGCCGTCGCGCCTAGGCGTCGAGGAGTACGGCCGCTACCTCGACGAGATCAACGTGCTGGTCGGGCGGATCAACCTGGAGTTCGGCAGCGACGAGTGGCAGCCGATCGAGATCGTCACCGGCGACGACTACGCGCGCGCGCTGGCGGCCTTGCAGCGCTACGACGTCCTACTGGTCAACCCGCTGATCGACGGGATGAACCTGGTCGCCAAGGAGGGCGCGGTGCTCAACCACCGCAACGGCGTGATCGTCCTCTCCGAGGGCGCGGGGGCCTTCGAGCAGCTCAACCACCTCACGCTGCCAGTCTGGCCCTGCGATATCAGCGGCACCGCCGACGCGCTCTACGAGGCGCTGATGCTGCCGGCCGAGGAGCGGCACGAACGCGCGCGCAATTTGCGGCAGGTCGTCGAGGAGGGCGACATCGCGCGCTGGCTCTACGACCAGCTCGTCGACCTCCGCCAGATCAGTTCGGGCGTGTGAGCGCGATGCTCCCCACGCATCGGCGCGTCGCGACTCACCGCGGGCACGCGATCTACCAGCGGCAGCCCGGCTTCGAGTACACGCCGGTGATGCTCGGCAAGATCGCCTCCTTCGTCGTCACCTGGGCGGGCGGCGACGCCGTCTGCGCCTTCATGTACTCGCTGCTCGACGCGCTCGGCGGCGCGTCGCCCGACGAGGCGGCCCTGCTGGCGGCCGCCGTGCGGGCGATCAAGGCGCGCATCGACGCGGACGCGCTCGCCCCCCGCACCGACGCGACCTACGAGTACCGCGACGGCGCCTTCGTGGAGGTCCGTGACCCGCGTTGGTGGATCAGCGTCTATCGGTGACGGGGGGCCGGGCAGTCGAGCAGTCGGGCAGTCGGATAGCGCCGGGTGGTAGGGGCGACGCGACGCGTCGCCCGGTTGACGCGGGCACCCGCCACGCGGGCAGGGCACCCACGTGGGCGACGCGCCGCGTCGCCCCTACAAACCGCTACACGCGCGCAGCCGCGCAAGGAGCGCCGGATGCCCGTCGATAACACGCTCTACAACCGGCCCGGCGACCTCTGGTGGGACGAGCGGGAGGTCTTCTCCTTCCTCCGCACCGCGCTCAACCCCGGGCGCTTCGGCTACTTCCGGCGCGTGCTCCTCGGCGCGCTCGGGCGCGACCCGCGCGGCCTGCGTGCGCTCGACATCGGCTGCGGCGGCGGCCTGCTGGCCGAGGAGTTCGCGCGCCTCGGCTGCCGCGTGACCGGCATCGACCCCTCCCTGCCGTCGCTGGCGACCGCGCGCCGGCACGCCGCGCGCTCCGGCCTCGATATCGCCTACTTCGCCGGGGTCGGGGAGGCGCTGCCGTTCCCCGATGCGACGTTCGACCTCGCCTACTGCTGCGACGTGCTCGAACACGTCGCCGACCTCGACCGCGTCGTCGCCGAGACGGCGCGCGTCCTGAGGCCCGGCGGGGTCTACCTCTTCGACACGATCAACCGGACGCCGCTCAGCAACCTCGTCGTCATCAAGGTCTTCCAGGACTGGCCGGCGACGAGCGTGGCCCCGCCCGGCCTGCACGACTGGGGCATGTTCATCCGGCCGGCCGAACTGCGCGCGACCCTGCGCCGCCACGGCCTGCATCCCCAGGAGACCGTCGGCCTGCGCCCCTCCGGCAACCCGCTCGCGCTCCTCGACGCCGTGCTCCGCCACCGTCGCGGCGAACTGACCCACGGCGAGGTCGGCCGGCGCGTCCACATGCGCCCCAGCCGCGACACCTCGATCATGTATATGGGCTACGCCATCCGCGCGGGATGATTGCGCCGCGGAGCACGCCGAGCGCGCGGAGAGGCGAACCGCGGCTCAAACCGCGTCCGCCCGGGCCGGGCTAGCTGATCAGTCCACTCACCCGATCATTGCGCGTGTCATCTCGTGTCGCTATAATGCGCGCGGCCTCAACCGGTAGGGGTTCGGCTGCCCTGCTCGGGGCTGGCCGCCTCGATGCATTGACGGGAGGTTCTGTCTTGTCTGCGCGCTGTCTCGTCATTGCCGTGCTCGCCGCGGCGCTCGCCGTGGGGGCGAGTCTCGCGCCCGCGCCGCGGTCGGCGGCCGCGGCCCCGGCCTGCTTCCCCGAGACCGGCTTCTGCCTCCAGGGTCGTTTCCTCGCCTACTGGCAGGCGCACGGCGGGCTCGCGGTCAACGGTTACCCGCTCACCGACGAGGTCCAGCAGCAACTCGAAGATGGGAAGGTTTACGCCGTCCAGTATTTCGAGCGGGTGCGGCTGGAATGGCACCCCGAGAACCCGGCGCCCTACGACATCCTCCTCGGACAGTTCGGGCGCCTGATCCACCCGGCCGACCCGCCCGCGGCCAGGCGTGCCGGCGCCACCTACTTCGACACGACCGGGCACAATGTCGCGCCGGACGTCGCTGCCTACTGGCAGGCCAACGGCGGCCTCGACCAGTTCGGTTTCCCGCTGACCGAGGAGATCCAGCAACGGCTCGACGACGGCAAGGTCTACACGGTGCAGTACTTCGAGCGCGCCCGCTTCGAGCGCCACCCGGAGAACCCGCCGCCCTACGACATCGAGTTGGGGCAGTTCGGCCGGCGCATCCTGGGGGGACTCCCGTACAAAGTGACGGCGTCGGTGTCGAACGCGAACCCGGTGTCGAACAGCAGCGTCATCGTCTCCGCGACGTTGACGAAGGATGGGCAGGGCGTGTCGGGCGCGACGATGGCGACGACCTGGCACTACAAGACGACGACGAACTCCTGCTCCGACGGGCCGAGCGGCGACGACGGCGTGATGCGTTGCGCGCTGCCGATCGGCCAGGCGACGAGCGGCTACTCCGTGAAGATCGACATCCTGGTGACCTATCAGGGCCAGACGTTCACGGCGACGACGAGTTTCACGCCGCAGTAGCGCCAATCCGGCACGTTCGACTCTACTCCACCCGCCCGACCGCCGCGCAGTACATCACGGCGCTGAATGCGTCGGGCCGCTCCCCCCACGCCACCAGCGCCGCGCGGATCCGCGCCAGCTCCGCCTCATCGGTCCACCCTTCGCTGCAGATGATGCTGACCCATTGCGGATTAGACAGCAGCATGTCAGTCAACCCGGCGATCTTGCGCGTCTCCGCCAACGTCCCGTAGTGATCCGCCGCCACCGCGTGGCCTTCCGTCCGCGCGAAGCCGGCCTCCAGCAGCAGGCCGCGCAAGTGGCGCGCATAGAAGGGAGCTCCGCCGTTGTGTTGCACCATGCGCGGCACCAGTTCTATGGCGCGCTCCACCAGCGGGTCGACGCGCGAGATGACCAGCGTGCTCCAGTCGTCGTCCGAGACGCAGACCACCCCGCCCGGCCGCAGCACCCGCCGCAGCGCGCGCAGCGCCGCGAGCGGGTCGGGCAGGTGGAGGAGCAGGGTGTGGGCCAGCGCGGCGTCGAAGGACTCGTCGGGGAAAGGGAGGGCGTGGACGCTGGCGGCCACGAAGCGCGCGTTCGTCAGCCCGCGCCGCGCCGCCTCCGCCCGCGCCGTCGCCAGTTGCCCCGCGTCGAGATCGACGCCGACCACCGGCCCCGGCGCGACGCGCTCCGCCAGGTCAAGGGTGATCGAGCCGACGCCGCAGCCGCAGTCGAGCAGGGCCATACCGGGGCGCAGGTGGGGCAGGAAGAAGGGCACCCACTCCGCGGCGGTGCGCATGCCGAGGTAGGCTTCCTGCACCCTCTCGGGCATACTGTAGGACGCCTCCCCGCCTGCCTGCTCAGGCACATCAGTTTGCCGCACCTGGCTCATGGCCGCCCTCCTCACCGGCGGGGGATTCAAACACTGATGTCATGAGATACATCCCGGCTGCGCTCCGCAGCCCCATCTCATTAACCACTGTGCGCTGAACCGTATCATGCCAAGGCAAGGGGCGCAAACACCCGCCGATGATTCGGCTGCCTGCACGGAGGCGGTGCGGATGGGCAAGGGAGGCTATGCCGCGCTCGGCTCCCAGTGCCTCGCCGCCGGCACCGGGAGGCCGCTATTCCGCAGCACGGCCACCCATTCGCCGATCAGGCCAGCGGCCTTCGCCGCCGCTTCAGCATAGGTGGCGCCATGAGTCTGGCAGCCCGGCAATTCCGGCACGGTGGCGATGTAGATCCGATCTTCGTCGTCCCACTCGATCAGCAGGGAATAATGCGGGATCGACCCAGCCGCCTCCAGAATTGCCGCGCCGGCCGCGTCCGCCTCGCGGTTCACGACTGTTCCTCCTCACGCTGCCGCTCGGCTTCACGAGCCGCCAGCGTTTGTTGCACTTGCGCGATGGCCTTGCGAAGATTGGTCTCCATGTATCGCTTGGCGTCGTCGCCGTCCCGGCCATCCAGCCCGACGATAGCGGCGGGCACATCGGGGTGCTGCCACATTTGGTGATCGCCCTTGCCCCGTCCCCGCAACTGCACGAACCCCGCACGCCGTAGGTCCGCGACCAGTTGCCGAATCTTCCGGGGCACCGCTACTCTCCTCGCACAACCGTGGCTCGCACATCCCGTGTAGGCATGGTGTCATTCGCGCTGGCATTCGTCAAGTGGTGATGGCTCGATTTCGCCGATCGCGGGGCCGCGGCTCAGCACCGTTGGCCGTCAGCCGTCCAGGCATCATCCGCCGCAGAGCGATGAGGAGAGGGCGATCGGTTTTCGCCTCTCTCCCCGTCCTCTCCTCATCTCTCTGCGCCTCTGCGGTGAATCGTCCCTACTGCGCCGGCATATCGAAGTACACCGTCTTGACCTGGGTGAAGAAGTCGATCGCCGTCTTGCCCTGCTCGCGGGAGAAGGAGCTCGACGCCTTCATGCCGCCGAACGGCGCCTGCGGCTCGGCGCCCGCGGTCTCGGAGTTGACGTGGATCACGCCGGCCTGGATGTCGCGGATGAAGCGGAAGGCCGTGGCGATGTCGCGCGTGAAGATCGAGGCCGAGAGGCCGTACTTGACGCTGTTCGCCAGCGCGACGCCCTCCTCCAGGTCGTCCACCGGCAGCACCGCGAGCACCGGCCCGAAGATCTCTTCCTGCGCCAGCCGCATCGTCGGCGTCATGTTGCCGAGCACCGTCGGCGCGACGAAGTACCCGTCGCCCTCCGGCTGGTCGCCGCCGACGAGGACGTCGGCACCCTCGGCGCGGCCGATGTCGAGGTATTCCAGCACGGTGTCGCGCTGCTGCGCCGAGACGAGCGGGCCGATCTCGGTGCTCGCCTCCAGCGGGTCGCCGACGCGCAGGCTGCCGGCGCGCTGTGCCAGCCGCTCGACGAACTGGTCGAAGATCGGGCGCTGGACGAAGGCGCGGCTGGTCGCGGTGCATTTCTGCCCGGTCGACATCATCGCCCCGTTGATCGTCTGCTGGAGCGCCTGGTCGAGATTGGCGTCTTTGAGCACGATCACCGGGTTCTTGCCGCCGAGCTCGAGCTGCACCTTGACGCCGCGCTCCGACTCAGCCGCCTTGCGGTAGAGCGCCTTGCCGACCGCGTTCGAGCCGGTGAAGGTGATCGCGTTGACCGCCTCGTGCTCGACGATCGCGTCGCCGATGGCGCGGCCGGAGCCGGTGACGAGGTTGAGGACGCCGGGCGGCAGGCCGGCCTCGGCCAGACACTCCACCAGCAGCGTCGCGGTCAGTGGCGTCAGTTCGGCCGGCTTCAACACGACCGTGTTGCCGTAGATCAGCGCGGGCGCGATCTTCCAGGCCGGGATGGCGATCGGGAAGTTCCAGGGCGTGATCGCCGCGACGACGCCGAGCGGGACGCGCTCGGTGTAGAGGAAGGTGTCGGGGTTGGCGGAGGGCAGGCGGTCGCCGATCGGCTGCGAGCCCTCGCCCGCGAAGAAGCGCAAAATCTGCGCGGCGCGCAGCGTCTCGCCCTTGCCCTCTTTGAGGGTCTTGCCCTCTTCGCGCGTCAGCGCCTCGCCGATCTCGTCGGCCCGGCGCTCGACGAGTTGGGACGCTTTGTAGAGGACGTTGCCGCGCGCCACCGGCGACATCTTGCGCCAGCCGTCGAACGCCGCGGCGGCCGCGTCCATCGCGCGGTCCACGTCGGCTACCTCCGATGCCTGGAAGCGGCCCAGGACCTCGTCCGGCCGCGTGGGGTTGCGGTTCTCGCTCGTCGCGCCGCTGGCCGACGGCGCCCACTCGCCGCCGATGTAGTTCTTGTAGACCTTCTCGGCTGTCGTCGCTGTCATCGCTCCGCCTCCCTGGGTCGTGCAGTCGCCGCGGGCCGCCGCGTGGCGGGCGTCGCCGCCCGGGCATTGTACCGCGCCGCCCGCGTGCTACAATGCGCCGCACCGTCGCCGCCGGCGGCACGAGCCCGACGCAGCGGAGAGAGCCGGACGCCCATGGTCACGCCCGCGCGCCGCCAGTACCTCGCGATCAAGGAGCAGTACCCCGACGCGCTCCTCCTCTACCAGATCGGCGACTTCTACGAGACCTTCGACGACGACGCCCGCCTGCTGGCGCGCGACGCCGAGGTGGCGCTGACCTCCAAGACCTTCGGGCGGGACGGCCGGGTGCCGCTCGCCGGCATCCCCGTCCGCGCGCTCGACGCCTACCTGCGCCGGCTCGCCGCCAGGGGGCACCGCGTCGCCGTCTGCGAACAGGTCAGCGAGGCGGGGCACGGCCTGGTCGAGCGCGCCGTCACGCGCATCGTCACGCCCGGCACGATCGCCGAGCCGCAACTGCTGCCGGAGCGCGAGAACAACTACCTGGCCGCCGTGCTGCGCGCGACCGGTCGCGGCGGCGTGCCGGAGGCTGGGCTCGCCTACGTGGACGTCTCGACCGGTGAGTTCGCCGCGACGACCTTCGCCGGCCCGGACGCCGCCGCCGCGCTCGCGGCCGAATTGCAGCGCCTCAACCCCGCCGAAATCCTCGCGCCAGACGACGCCTCATCCGACACCGGCCCCGGCCACCGCACGCCGCGCCCGCGCGCCGCGTTCGACCCGGAGCGCGGCGCCGAGGCGTTGTGTGCCCACTTCGGCGTCGACTCGCTGGAGGGCTACGGCGTCCACGACCGTCCGCTCGCCCGCGGCGCGGCAGCCGCGATCCTCGGCTACCTCCGGGAGAATCGCCCCGACCTGCTGGCTGGGCTGACCGGGCTGCGCACCTACGACACGGGCGACTTCATGACGCTCGACGGCCAGACGCGCCGCAACCTCGAACTGATGCAGAGCGGGCGCTGGGAGCGCACCCGGCGCGGCCAGCGCGAGCGGGGCGCGCGCGGCCTCTTGGGCGTCCTCGACCGCACGCGCACGTCGCCGGGCGGCCGGCTGCTGCGCCGCTGGCTCGGCCAGCCGCTGCTCGACCTCGCCGCGCTGGCCGCGCGCCACGACGCGGTGGAAGAACTGCTGGGGGCGACCGACGCGCGGGCAGCGGCACGCGAGGCGTTGGGGCGCGTCGGCGACCTGGAGCGGCTGGCCGGCCGCATCCTGGCGCGCCGCGCCGAGCCGCGCGAGCTCCTGGCCCTCCGCGCGGCGCTCGACCAGATCCCCGCCCTCGCCGCCGCGCTGGCCGCCCTCGCCGCGTCGCTGACCGCGGGGCTCCGCGACGCGCTCGACCCCTGCGAGGACGTCGCCGACCTGATCGAGCGGGCCGTGGCCGGCGCGCACGAGGGCCGGCGCATCCGCCCCGGCTTCGACGCCGACCTCGACGGCATGGTCGCCGAGACCGGCGACGCCCGGCGCTGGATCGCCGAGCTGGAGCAGCGCGAGCGCGCGCGCACCAGTATCAAGAGCCTGCGGGTCGGCTACAACAAGGTCTTCGGCTACTACCTCGAAGTAACCCGGCCGAACCTCAAGAACGTCCCGGACGACTACCTGCGCAAGCAGACGCTCGCCGCCGGCGAGCGCTTCATCACGCCCGAACTCAAGGAGTACGAGGCGCGGATCGCCGACGCCGAGAACCGCATCGCGGAGCAGGAAGACCGGCTCTACGCCGGCCTGCTGGCGACGCTGGCCGGCGCCGCGCCGCGCCTGCTCGCCACGGCCGCCGCGCTGGCCCAGCTCGACGTCCTGGCCGCCTTCGCGGAGGTCGCCGCGCGGCAGGGCTACGCCCGTCCATGCCTGAACGGCGGGTCGGGGCTGCGCATCGTCGCCGGGCGGCACCCGACCGTCGAGGCCGCGCTGGATCATCACGCTTTCGTCCCCAACGACACCGCGTTCGACGACGACGCGCGCGTGCTGCTCCTGACCGGGCCGAATATGGCCGGCAAGAGCACCTATCTCCGGCAGGTCGCGCTCATCGTCCTGCTGGCGCAGATCGGCTCCTTCGTGCCGGCCGAGCGGGCCGAGCTGGGGCTGGTGGACCGCATCTTCACGCGCATCGGCGCGCAGGACGACCTGACGGCCGGGCAGAGCACCTTCATGGTCGAGATGCTCGAAACCGCGGCGATCCTGCACCACGCCACGACGCGCAGCCTGATCGTGCTGGACGAGGTGGGGCGCGGCACCAGCACGCAGGACGGCCTCGCCATCGCCCGCGCGGTGATCGAGGACCTGCACGACCGCCTCGGCGCGCGGACCCTCTTCGCGAC
>DASSSV010000802.1:0-13758 GCA_035708265.1 Thermomicrobiales bacterium
TCGCCCATCGCCCCCTCCTCCGAGAAGGCTACTCTACCCACCCCGCCTTATCTCCACCTGTCTGGGA
Source organism: Thermomicrobiales bacterium (assembly GCA_035708265.1). GTDB lineage: Bacteria > Chloroflexota > Chloroflexia > Thermomicrobiales > CADCWN01 > DASSSV01. The sequence goes on from DASSSV010000802.1 coordinate 68, forward strand.
GGGCCGAGCGATGAGCGATGAGCGACGAGCGGGAGAGTCGCGGCCCTCCTGTCCCCGCATCACCCGGAGAGGCCCCGTCGCGCGACACCCCTCGTCACTCGTCACTCCCCTCATCGCTCATCGCTCGTCGCTCAGCACTCGCCGGGGGTAGGCAAGCGGCGACTTCTCCGCTATAGTGTACGTACACACGAGCCCCGAGCGGAGTCGTTGGCGTTCGCACTCGTCATTCGTACTTCGTACTTCGATCTGGGGATGGGCGATGGGCACGATGGATACGGGCGCCGCGGGTGCCGGTGGGCAGCGGCGCGGGGCGGGCGGCGGCCGGCTCTACGCGGCGTATCTCGCGCGCGCGGGGCCGCGGGCGACGCTCACGCCGACGCTCTTCGCGCTCCAGGTCGAGGTGGAGACCCGGCGCGGGCGGGCGCTCGACGAGGCGTTCTGGGCCGACCTGCTCGCGGCCCCCGATCACCTCCTGCCCGCGACGGCGGAACTCCTCGCCCGCCTCGCGCGCGGCGAGCCGCCCGACGCGCCCGGGCACGGGATGGGCGCCTGACGCCACGGGCCGCGCTCGGGGCCGCTCGCTCGTCTTCGGCTATACTTAGCGGGTAGGGCGAGGACGGGACGGTCGGGAGGACGTGGCTGATGATGGTGCGCTGCCCCGAGTGCGCGCGGATGGTCCCGGAGGACACCGGCTACTGCCCGCGCTGCGGGGCGGCCCTCGTCACGCCGCTGCGCCTCAGCTGGCTGGCCCACCTCTTCTGGGCCTGCCCGATCTGTGGGCACGAAGAGGCCCTCGTCCACCGGCAGCCCTTCATCGGCGAGCCGCGCCTCGCCTGCCGCGCCTGCGGCACCTCCTGGCGCTTCGACGCCGACGCCCGCACCCTGACGGCCCACGACCCGTCGCGGCAGCCCGTCGGCGGCCCGCGCCCGGTCGAGGAGTTGCTGGCGCTCCTGCCGCCGCCCCTCTCCGGCCGGCCGCTCGCCGCGCCCGGCCTCCTGCTCCTGCCGGGCGAGCGCTGCCTGGTGCGCGCGGACGGCGCGCGGATGCTCGCGCCGCGACAGTCGGTCCAGCACGCCCGGCCGATCGGCCGCGTGGCGCTGCTCCCCGGCATCTACGAGCGCGTCGCGCACGACCCGCTCGGCCCGCGCCCGGCCGCGCTCGGCGTCGTCGCGCGCGGGCCGTTCTTCGTCACCGACCGGCGGGCCGTCTTCATGGGCAACCGCCGGCAGGTCGAGATCGCGCTGGCCCGCCTGGCCGACGTGGAGGTCGACGAGGGCTACCTGTTGCTGCACCGCGCCGCGCGCACCGACACCTTCGGCTTCGCGCGCGAGAGCGCGGTGCGCATCCGCGCGGCGGTCCTGGCGATCCGGGCCGAGGCGACGGCGGACCAGGAGGAACTGGCTGACGAGGAGGGCGCCGAGCCCGCCGCCGATACCGTGGACGAGATCGCGGCGCGGCGCGCGCTGGGGCGTGCGCGGGCCGACGAGGCGGACGCCCGGAGGGCGCCCTATGAGTGAGCGGCGCTCGTGGCTGCCCGCCGCCATGCAGTTCCGCGCGCTCGCGCTCGGGACGATCCTCCTCTGCGTCGCCGCGGTGCCCGCGCTCGTCGGCCTCGGGCTGACGGCGCGCGACTACCTCGCCACGTCGCAGGAGATCGCCGCGCTGCGCTTCGAGATCGTGGACATCCACGCCGTCGCCGGGGCCGACGGCCCGGTGCCCGAGGTCGTCCTGCGGGCGCGCGGCGTGGAGAGCGTGCCGCTGACGCTGGCCGAGGTCAACTTCGACCTGGAGTGGCAGGGGCATCGCGTGGCGACGGGGCTGGCCTACCCGAACCTGCCGCTGACCGGCGACGTCGATACGACGATCACCGTGCCGACGTCCCTGAACGCGGACTACGCGACCCAGACGCGCGCGCTCCTGGCCGGCGGCCAGGCGCCCTTCACGCTCGACGGCCGGGCGCGCGTGGTGCTGCCCGACGGGAACGTCATGGTCTGGCTCACGCTGAGCGGGAGTTACCGCCGTGGCTAAGGTCGCCGCGCCCGCCCCGGCGAGCGCCGCGCCGCGCCGACAGGCCCTCACCGGCGTCCTGCTCCGGGTGCTGGCGATCCTGACGGGCGGCCTCGTGACCGCCACCGGCTGGACGCTCGCCAGCCCGACGACGCTGCCCTACGCGCCGCTGCACCTCTCGGGCGGCCTCTTCTTCCTGGTCACGCTGGCCGCCAGCGCGACGACCGCGCTGGTGATGGGGCAACCGCGCGCCGCATTCGGCTCGGTGCCGGCGCTCTCGGCGGTCGCGGCGGTGCTCTACGGCTTGGTGCTGGCGCTGCCCGCGCTGGTGGACCCGTCGCTCAACGCCGTCGGGCTGGTCAACTACGCGATCACGCAGGGCGCGTTCGCCTTCTTCATCATCCTGCCGCTGGCCTTCTTCGGCGCCTGCGTCGGACTGATCGCCGGCTACATCTGGCAGGATCGGACGACGTGACGCGGGTTACAGGTTCGAAGGTTCGAAGGTTAGCACGTTGTCGTGCTGCGGCGAGCGTGCGCTCTGCACCGGATCCATAGCCGTTGACCCGCAACCTTCGAGCTTTCGAACCTTCGAACCTGCATCCTTCAACTCATCACGGCTCGGGCTGCTCGATCATCAAGAGGGGGGCGCGGCGGGCCTCCTCGATGTCGTCGTCGCCGACGGCGACGACGAGGAGGTCGGGCCGCTCGGCGGCCGGGGTGGGGGCGGCGGCGACCGCGGGGTCGAGCGGGTCTTCGCGGACCAGGTGCTCGGCGATGATCCGCCGCGCCAGGTCGCGCAGGGCGGCGCGCGCGGCGTCCGCGGTCGGCGCTTCCTCGTAGGCGCCGGGGAGGTCGGGGCAGGCGGCCCACGCGACCGGCGCGCCCGTGTCGTCGCGCGCCTCGCCCGTATGCAGCGTCAGGCGGTAATACTCCATGCCCGTGTCGATGTCCCTCGGGAAATGGCGCGTGGAGGGGCGGCCGCCCCTCCACGCGCGGTCCGTGTCCTCGCGACGGGGTCGCTACTCGCCGCTGATGGCCCGCTTCAGTTCCGACCCGGGTCGGAACTGCGGCGCCTTGCGCGCGGCGATGGTGATCTTCTCGCCGGTGCGCGGGTTGCGGCCCTCGCGCTCGTTGCGCTGGGCGACCTCGAAGGAGCCGAAACCGGTCAGCGTCACCTTGTCGCCGTTGGCCATGGCGTCACGGATGGCGTCGAACGTTGCGTCGACGACGATCCCCACCTGGCGCGGCGACATGTTGCTCTTGCTGGCGACCTCTTTGACCAGATCCTGCTTACGCATGTCCCCTGCTCCTCTCACTCGTAGGTGATCCCACCGGTCGCGATCCACCTGAGTCGCTTCGCAGTCTATGTCGTTTTGCAAGCGCTGTCAAGGTAAATCCGTGCCGGATGCCTTTTCGGGCCGCGCGCGGGTGCTGGCCGGCCCGGATCGCCCGCGCGCGGTTTTCCCTGCCACGATCAGGAAACCCGCCGCTTGTCCTTCGCCGCGTCCGGCGGCCCGCCCGCCGCGGCCCCGACCGGCCCGAATTCCCCGTCCGCCAGCCACGGACTCGCGGCCAGACGGTCGAGCAGGGCGCGCCAGCGGCGGTAGGCGGTGCGACGGCTCCAGCCCAGCCGCCGCGCCGCGTCCTCGATCCGCCGGTCTTCGAGCAGCCAGCAGCGGAGCAGCCGGCGCTCGGCCGGCGTCAACGCGGCCGCCGCGGCGGCCAGGTCGAGCGCCGCGGCGAGGCCCGCCAGCGGGTCGCCGGCCCGTCGCGCGAGCGCGCGGTCGCTCGCGCGGACCAGCCGCCGGCCGACCGGCCAGCGCCGCTCGTGCGCCTCGACGGCGTGGCGCAGCCGCCACGGGAAGAACCCCAGGAAATACCGCGCAAAACTGCCCTCTCCCCGCCAGCCGGCGACGAGGTCCACGAAGACCAGGAACGCCTCCTGCGCCAGGTCCTCGAACTCGCCGGCCGCCGTCGTCCGCCCGCGATACGGCGCCAGGAAGCGCGCGATCTTCAACTCCAGCGCCGCGTACAGCTCGTTGCGCGCCGCCGGGTCGTGGCGCGCGGCCCGCGCCAGCGCGTCGAGCGCCGCCTCCACCTCCGGCGTCAGCTCGAAATCCCCCGCGACGCCCGTCGCGCCGCGCGCCCGCTCCGCGTCCCGTCGCCGTGCCATGACGCCCCTCCAGGCTAATCGTCTCCAGCGTGGCGCTCCGCGCGCTCCACCGGCCCTTCGGGGCTCACTTGCGAGGTGGTAGGCATTAGGCGTCAGGCGTTAGGGGAGGACGAGCGATGCCGGGTGCCCGTCAGTTCAACCCCAATCCGCCCATTGCCTATCATCTGCTACCTGTCCCTATCGCCCACCGTCTGTCTCCTAACGCCTAACGCCTAACCCCTACCGCCTAACGCCGAGGCCGTCGCGGTAGAGCGCCAGCGAGCGCTCCGGGTTGTCCATCCCCCAGCGTGATGAGGCAGATCTGCGGCTCCACCACCACCTCCTCGCAGGCTCGCGCATCGCGGGCTATCCCGTCTTTCTGCCCGACTGCCCAACTGTCCGACTGTTACCCCGCCGCGTCGGCGGGCTCGCCGAGCGGTAAGATGTGCTCCTGGCCGCAGCGGGGGCAGGTGGCGCGCACGCGACCGCGCACGCCCTCGATGTGGTAGTAGCGGTCGCGGATCTTGAGGTTGACCCGGCCCCCCTCGACCGTCGCGAGGAGCACCGGCGGGTCGGAGCAGCGGCAGACCCAGCGCCGCGGCGCCTCGCGGGGCTGCTTCCCGCGGCCCTGTCCTGTCATCGCCTACCTCCGCCAACTAACAACCGACAACTCGTCACGGCGCGGTCGCCGAAGCGCTCGCGGACCTGGTCGAGCGCGGCGTTGACCCGGATGTCGCGCAGCGGTGTGGGGTCGAAGAGGTCGAGCTGCTGCGCCAGCGGCCCGACGCCCGCGACGCGCACGCCCAGGAGGCGGATCCGCCGCCAGCCGGTCGCCGCGAGCGCCTCGTCGAGCAGCGCCTCGACCGTGGCGAGGATCGTCCGCGGCGCGTCGGTCGCGGTGTGCAGGGCGCGCTGCCGGCCGGTGGTGCGGAAATCGGCGTGGCGCAGTTTCAGCGCGACGATCCGCCCGCCGAGTCCGCCGCGGCGGAGTTGCGCCGCGGTGCGGTCGCACAGGTCGCGCAGCGCGGCGCGCAGGACGGCGCGGTCGGCGACGTCCTCGGCGAAGGTCCGCTCGTGCCCGACCGACCGCGCCGGCGACTCCGGCTCCAGCGATCGGTCGTCGACGCCGCGGGCCAGGAGCGCGACGTCGGTCCCGCGCCGGCCGAAGACATCGCGCAGGACGAACGGCGGCGCGGCGGCCAGTTCGCCGATCGTGCGGATGCCGCAGGCGGCCAGCCGCGCCTGCGCCTTCGGCCCGACGCCCGGGATGCGCCCGACCGCCAGCGGCGCGAGGAAGCGCGCGCCCTCGCCCTGCCCCACCAGCACCGCGCCGTCCGGCTTCTCCAGGTCGGACGCGATCTTCGCCAGGACCTTGTTCGGCGCGAGGCCGACCGAAGCGGTCAGCCCGAGGTCGGCGCGCAGGCGGTGTTTCAGCGCCGTGACCAGCGCCAGCGGCGGCCCGCCGCCGGGCAGGCCGCCGGCGTCGAGGTAGGCTTCGTCGACGCTGGCGACCTCGACGACCGGGCTGAGGTCGCGGAGGATCGCGCGGAAACCCGCGGAGAGCTCGCGGTAGTAGGCGAAGTCGCCGGGGAGGAAGACGGCGTCCGGGCAGCGGCGGCGCGCCTCGGCCATCGGCATCGCCGAGCGGACGCCGCGAGCGCGCGCCTCGTAGGTCGCGGAGGAGACGACGCCGCGGCCGTCGAGCGCGCCGCCGACGATCACCGGCCGGCCGCGCAGGGCGGGGTCGCGGCGCACCTCGGCGCTGGCGAAGAAGGCATCCAGGTCCACGTGCGCGATCCAGCGGTCCGCCACAGCCATCCTCCCGACTGGGCAACTAGAACAACTGTTCTACGGAGTATACGTACAGTCGGGCGGCTTGTCAAGGGGGGAGCAGATTGTCGGGCAGCCGGCTAATCGGGTAGAGGCGCGCGGCTGGTGGGGAGGTTCTGGAGAACGCCCCTCGCGCAACTATCAACCGTGATCTATCAATCTTCTACCCGACTCAGACCACGCCCCGCTCATGCAGGCGCGCGACGTCTTCCGCGGAGTAGCCGAGGAGTTCGCCGAGGACCGCCGCGGTGTCGCGGCCGAGCGGCGGGGCCGGGCGGTCGAGCGCGGCGTCGGCGCGGGAGAACTTCAGTGGCAGGCCGGCGGCGACGGCGTCGCGCGCCGGGCCGGCGGTCGGGTGGGGCAGCGGGGCGACCATGTCGCGCGCGCGGAGTTGCGGGTCGGCCAGCAGGCCCGGCACGTCGGCGACCGGCCCGGTCGGGACGTGCGCCTCCTCCAGCGCGCGCCAGATGTCGGCGCGGGGCTGCCGGCCGGTCCACGCCGTCACCAGCGCGTCGACCTCGGCCGGGCGCCGGCTGCGCTCCTCCAGCGTCGCGTAGCGCGGGTCGGTCGCCAGCTCGGGCCGGCCCATCGCGCGGAAGAGGGCCGCGACCTGCGCGTCGGTGACCGCGCAGATCGCGATGAAGCCGTCGGCCGCCTCGTAGACGCCGAAGGGGGCCAGGCGGGGGCGGCGATTGCCGGTGCGCGGCGGCTGGCCGCGCGCCACCTGCACGTCGACCGGCTCGTCCAGCACCAGCGAGAAGAGGCCGTCGAGCATCGCCACGTCGAGGCGTTGCCCCAGCCCCTCCGGGTCCGCGGAGCGCTGGTGGAGCGCGGCGAGGATCGCGATCGTCGCGTAGAAACTGCCGCTGAGGTCGCCGATCGAGATGCCGGCCTTCGTCGGCGGCTGGTCGGGTTCGCCGGTGATCGTCATCAGCCCGCTCAGCGCCTGCACGACGATGTCGTAGGCCGGCAGGCCCCGGTAGGGCCCGTCCTGCCCGAAGCCGGTGATCGAGCAGTAGATCAGGCGCGGGTTGAGCGCGCGCAGCGCCGGCTCGTCCAGCCCGAGCCGCGCCATCACGCCCGGCGCGAAGTTCTCGACCAGCACGTCGGCGCGACGGGCCAGCGCGCGGAAGATCTCCTTGCCCTCGTCCGACTTCAGGTTGAGCGTCACGCTCTCCTTGTTGCGGTTGCGCTTGAGGAGCGAGAGGGAGAGGTCGCCGGCCGCGGGGCGGTCGGAATGGACGCCGCGGGGCCCGTAGTAGGGCGGGTTGGCGCGGGCCGGGTCGCCGGCGCCCGGCTGCTCGATCTTGATGACGCGCGCGCCGAGCCCGGCGAGCACCTGCGTGGCGAACGGCCCCGACAGGAAGATCGTCAGATCCAGCACGAGCAGGTCGTCGAGCGGCCGTTTCATCGCTCCCCCCACGGCGATCGGCAGCGCCGGGCGGCACCGCGCCGATGGTAGCAGCGGGCGCGGGGCGGGGCAAGGCGCGGCCCCCCTGTCCCCCCAATCCTGGGGGGAACCAGGCGTCAACGCCGCGGTGACGGGGAGCGCAGTCTCTCGGTTTGGCCGAGCGACCGCTAGACCGCCGCCATGGCGTCTGGAGCGGGTTCCCCCCAGGATTGGGGGGACAGGGGGGCCGCACTCTCCCCTGCTACAATAGCCTCGCTGGAGTATCGCCGGCCGGGCGGTGCGACGAGGGCGCGGGGAGGGTGACACCATGCTGGGCAAGCGCGTCGGGCTGGGGCTGGCGGCGCGCGGCGACGTGCGCGACGCGGTCGAGTACGCCCGCCGGGCGGAGCGGGCCGGGCTCGAGGCGGTCTGGCTCCACGACAGTTACTTCGAGCGCGACGCGGTCACCTACCTGGCCGCGATCGCCGCGGAGGTGCGCGAGATCCGCGTCGGCGCGGGCGCGCTCAACCCCTACACGCGCCACCCCGTCGCGCTGGCGATGACCGCCTCGGCGCTCGACGACCTCGCGCCGGGCCGCTTCGCGCTGGCGCTCGGGAGCGGGCTGCCGCTGCGCCTCGCGCAGATGGCGATCCCCTACGACGACACGGTCGCGCGGGTCTCGGAGTGCATCGACACGCTGCGCGCGCTCTGGCGGGGCGACCGCGTCCCGCTCAACCCGGCCGTCCCGCCGGTGCAGCCGATGTTCCCGCCGCCGCACCGCGTCCCGATCTTCATCGCCGGCTACCAGCGCCGCTTCGTCGAGCTCTGCGGGCAGAAGGCCGACGGCTACCTGGCGCGGCCGGCGGAGTCGGTGCCGGCGCTGCGCTCCATCCGCCGGCGCGCGGAGGCCGCGGCGGTCGCGGCCGGGCGCGACCCCGGCGAGATCGAGTTCGCCGGCTACGTCCTCTGTCTGATCGAGGTGAGCCGCCGCGCCGCGCTCAACCGCGCCAAGCGCGAGCCCTTCGTGATCTACATGATGTCGGTCCTCAGCGACGTGTCGCTGAAGCGCGCCGGTTTCCCGCGCGAGCTGCGCGACGAGATCGCGGCCGCCTGGCGCGCCGAGGACTACCACCGCGCCGGCGGGCTCATCCCCGACGAATTGCTCGACGCCTTCCTCGCCTGCGGCACGGCCGAGGACGTCGCCGCCCGCGCCGCCGACTACCACGACGCCGGGCTCGACGTGCCGCTCCTCCAGCCGGTCTTGCAGGAGGAGGAGCAGGTCGACGCGGTCATCGCGGCGAGCGTGCTCTACGGGACCGCCGGCCGGCGCGCCGGGCAGCCCGCGGCGCGACCGGAGTTGGTCGCGGCCGGGGCCGCGGCCACGAGCGCTGCCGCGGCGCCCTCGCCCGCGCCGGCCCTGCTGGACGAGCACCCCGGCCTCGGCTATCGCGTGCGGCGGCGGGCGAGCGCCTGGCACGAGATCCTGCGCCCCTTCAGTTTCACCGCCACGCTGATCCCGGTCGCCGCGGGCGGCGCGCTGGCGCTGCAGGCCGGGCAGTTCTCGCTCGCGCTCTTCCTCGTCGCGCTCGTCGCCGCGCTGGGGCTGCACGCCGGGACGAATATCATCAACGAGATCTACGACGTGCGCCTCGGGATCGACAGCATCACCTCGCCGCGCGCCTCGCGGGCGATCCTCAAGGGGCTCGTCGGGGAGCGCGAGGCGTTCGCGCTGGCCTTCGCCGCGTTTGCGCTGGCGACGCTCCTGGGCGCCGGGCTGGTGGCGCTGCGCGGCTGGCCGCTCCTCGCGCTCGGGGTCGCGGGGTTGGCGGGCGGCTACTTCTACACCGCGCCGCCTTTCCAGTACAAGTACCGCGCGCTCGGCCTGCCGCTCGTCTTCCTCCTGATGGGGCCGCTGATGGTCGCGGGCAGTTACTACGCGATCACCGGGCGCTTCACCTGGACGGCGGTGGTCGCGTCGGTGCCGGTCGGCCTGCTGGTCGCGGCGATCCTGCACGGCAACGAGTGGCGCGACATCGGCGAGGACGCGCGCTACGGCTTCCGCACCCTCTCGTCGCTGGTCGGCTGGCGCCGCGCGCACGCCGTCTACGTCGCGCTGGTCGTCGGCGCCTACATCAGCGTCGCGCTGGCGGCGATGGCCGGCGCGCTGCCGGTCTACACCCTGCTGGCGGTGCTGAGCCTGCCGCTCTTCGTCGTCGTCCTGCGCTCGGTCGAGCTCGGCGCGACCGGCCAGGTGCGCGCCATCGCGATGCTCGACCTCTGGACCGCGCGGCTGCACCTGCTCTTCGGCGCGCTCCTCGTCGCCGGCCTGGCCCTGGCGGCGCTTCGGTAGGGAACGAGGGACGATTCACCGCAGAGACGCAGAGAACGAGGAGAGGACGAGGAGAGAGAACGGAGTATTAAATTCTTCGTCGTTCTCTCCTCCGTTCTCTGCGTTCTCTGCGCCTCTGCGGTGAACGTCTCCGGTTGGGGAGGCACTGGCGTTGGTGAAGAAGGCGCTGGCGGGGCTGGCGGTGGCGGCGCCGGCGTTCGCGTGGACGTTCCGGGCGCGCCGGCCGAATTTCTGGTGGCGGATGACGGCGACGGCGGGCGGGCTCGGCGCCTACGCGCTGGCGGTCGAGCCGGCGCTGCGCGAAACGCGCCCCCGGCCGCGCGACCTCGCCGCCGGCGTGGCGACGGCCGGGCTGCTCTACGGCGTCTTCCAGGTCGGCGACCGGCTGGCGCGGCGGATCATGCCGGCCGGCGACGCCGAGATCGGCGCGATCTACGAGCTGCGCCGCCTGCTGCCGCGCTGGGCCATCGCCGGCCTGCTCGCGGCGATCATCGGGCCGGCCGAGGAACTCTTCTGGCGCGGGCTGCTGCAGGGCGCGCTGATGCGGCGACTGGGGCGCTGGCCCGGCGCGGCGGTGGCGACCGCCTGCTACGGCGGCGTCCACCTCGCCTCCGGCAACCTGACGCTCACCGGCGCGGCGGCGGTGGCAGGTGCCTGGTGGGGCGCGCAGTACGCGCACGAAGGCCGCCTGCCCGCCCTCGTCGTCAGCCACATCTGCTGGGACCTCTGGATCTTCCTCGTCGCGCCGACGCCGGGCGCGGCGCCGGCCGGCGCATGACCCACCCCGACCTCGCCCGCGCGGCGAAGGCGGCGCGCGTCCGCGCGATGTTCGGCCGCATCGCCCCGCGCTACGACCTGATGAACGCGCTGATGACCGCCGGGCTAGACCGCCGCTGGCGGCGCCTCGCGGCGGACGCGGCGCGGCCGGCGGGCGCGCTCGCGCTCGACCTCGCCACCGGCACCGGCGACCTCGCGCGCGCGCTGGCGGCGGCGGGCGCGCGCCGGGTCGTCGCGGTCGACTTCACGCCGGCGATGCTGGCGGCGGCGCGGCGGAAGATCGGCGCGGACGGCGCGGCGCGGGGCCGGGTCGCCCTCTGCGCGGGCGACGCGCTGCGCCTGCCCTTCGCCGACGGCGCGTTCGACTGCGCCGCCAACGGCTTCCTGCTGCGCAACGTCGCGGATCTGCCGCGGACGCTGGCCGAACTCCACCGCGTCCTCGCGCCGGGCGGCCGCCTCTGCTGCCTGGAACTGACCCCGCCGCCGCGCTGGTTCGCGCCGGCCTTCCGCCTCTACTTCGACGGGCTGGTGCCGCTGGTCGGCGCGCTCGTCGCAGGCGACCTCGCCGCCTACCGCTACCTGCCGGCCTCGCTGCGGCCCTTCCCGCGCGCGCGCACGCTGGCGCGGATGCTCGCCGCAGTCGGCTTCGCGGAGGTGCGCTACCGCCGGCTCGGCCTCGGCACGGTCGCGCTGCACATCGCGGTCAAGCCCGCGCGGGACGACTTGCCGCGCGAGCGGTGACGTCGGCAGGCGCTTCCGCGGCCGCAAACGGGCCGCCTGGATCGAGGGGATTCCAACGGACATCGGTGTCCCGCGCAGTCGAGGGTGCGAGCGGGACGAGGGTGGGCATGATGGGGCCGATCGCGCCGGACCAACTCGACGCCTGGTGTCGACGCTGGCTCGGCGCGGGGCCCGCGGGCGTGCTCTTCGAGGCGGGGCACCTGTCGGCCGTGGTCGGCCTGCGGCTCGCGGATGGCCGGGAGGTCGTCGTCAAGGCGCGCTCGCCGGCCGATCGGCTCGCGGCCTGCTGCCTGGTCCAGCACCGGCTCTGGGCGGCCGGCTTCCCCTGCCCCCGGCCGCTCGCGGGCCCCGCGCCGCTCGGCGCGCTGCTCGCCACGGCGGAAACCTGTGTCCCGGGCGGCGCGCAGCTCGCGCCTGGGCCGGACAGCCCGCGGCTCTTCGCGGAGGCGCTGGCCCGCCTCGTCGCCCTCGCCCCGCCGCCCGGTGTGCTGCCGGCCCTGGACCCGACGCCCGCCTGGGTCTGCTGGGACCACGACCAGCTCGGCATCTGGCCCATCCCCGACGACCGCGACGCCGACCTCAACGCGCAGCCGGGACCGGACTGGCTGGACGACCTCGGCCGCCGCGCGCGCCGGCGCCTCGCGCGGTGCGACCTGCCGCCGGTCGTGGGGCACGGCGACTGGGAATCGCAGAACCTGCGCTGGCGCGGCCGCCGGCTCCACGTCGTCCACGACTGGGACAGCGCCGTGGCCCGGCCTGAAGCGGCCCTCGCGGGCACCGCGGCGGCAGTCTTCACCGCCACGGGCGCGCCGCTGACCGACGCGACGCTGACGGAGTCGGCCGCCTTCCTCGACGCCTATGCGGTGGCGCGCGGCCGCGCCTGGGACGCCGAGGAGCGTCAAGTAGCCTGGGTGGCGGGGCTCTGGGTGCGGGCGTTCAACGCCAAGAAGGCGGTCGCGACCGGCGACGCCCGCGCCATCCTCGACCGCCTCGCCGCCGAGGCCGGCGAGCGCCTGCGCCTGGCCGGCGCCTGACGCGGCGAGTGAGCGCCGCCGCCCCGCGAGCGTATATCTCTCCGGTGGACCGATTCATGGCTGGTGTGCGTGACCCGGTAGGCGGGCAATGACCCTGTTCTGGATGGCGCCCACGTTCCTGATCGCCGTGCTGGCGACCTGGCTGGGGGCCGGCGTCCTGGCCAGGACGCCGCGCTACCAGGTCTCGCGCGTCTTCGCGCTGCTGACCTTCCTGCTCGCGCTCTGGGGCGCGACGCAACTCGGCGAGGCCCTGACCGGCTCCGAGGCGGTGCGGCGCACGCTGCAGGCCGGCGAGGCCGCCGCCGCGGCGCTCCTCCCCGCCGCGCTCCTGCACCTCGTCCTCGCCTTCACGCGCGGGACGCGCTGGGGGCGGGCCTGGCGGGCGACGCTGGCGGCCGCCTACGCGCTTGGCGCGCTGGTCGCCCTCCTGTGCCTCACCGACCGCGAGCACCCCATCGCCGTCCTCCCGCCCAACCGGGGCCTCTTCGGGCTCCCCGGCACCGCCATCGGCTGGGGCTGGATCGCCGTGCGCGCCGTCATCCTGGGGCTGGCGGTCTGGTGGGTCTGGCGCGCCTGGCGCGCGGAGGGCCGGCAGGGGCCGCGGCGCGACCAGCTCGCCGCCCTCCTGGCGGCCGTCGCCTGCGGCGCGGCGGGCGGCGTCATCGCGATTTTGACGACGCAACTCGGCGGCGCCGACTGGCTCGGCACCACGCTCATCGCCGTCGGGTTGGGGCTGGCGGCCTACGCCGCGCTGGCGCACCGCGCCTTCCTCGCGCCCGGCCTCGCCCGGCGCACCCTCTTCTACTCGCTGACGACCGGCGCCGTCACCGCCGCCTACGTGGCGCTGCTCCTCGGGCTGGAGTGGCTGGCGCGGCGCTTCCTGGCGATCCAGACGCCGATCGTGACGGCGCTGGCGCTCGTGCTGACCATCGCCCTCTTCGACCCGGTCCGCCAGCGCGTCCGCGCGCTGCTCGACCGCGGCGTGCCCCGGCGCGACCTGGCGCACCGCCGCCTCCTCCGCGCGCTCGGCGACGAACTGCTGGCGACGCAGCAGCCGGACGCCGCGGTCGGCCCGGCGCTGACGCACCTCTGCCGCGCGCTGCGCATCCGCGACGCCGCGGTCCTCGGCCCCGACGGCGCGCCGCTGGCGACCTTCGGCCTGCGCCCGCCCACCGCCGCGGCCGGCGCGGTGCTCGCGCTGCCGCTCGCGACCGGCGGGCGCGCGTTCGGGCAGCTCGTCCTCGGGCCCAAACGGAGCCGCCGGCCCTATAGTGCGCCGGAGACCGACTTGCTCGCCAGCGCCGCCGCCTTCATCGCCGCCTCACTGCACCTGGCCGAGCGGCAGACCGGCCAGGCCGCCGCGCTCGACGCGCTGGCGCAGGAGCGGGCGACCCTGTTAGCCCAGCGCG
>DASSSV010000803.1:0-2904 GCA_035708265.1 Thermomicrobiales bacterium
GCCCGCCATGTTCGGCCCGGTCAGCACGACCAGCTGCTCGCGCTCGCCGCGGGCCGACAGGTGGGCGTCGTTCGGCCGGAACCCCGCGTCGGTCTCCAGCACCGGGTGGCGCCCGCCCGCGATCGCCAGGTCCGGGCCGTCGTCCACGACCGGCCGGACCCAGCCGCGCTCGACCGCGATCAGGGCCAGCGACAGGCAGGCGTCGGCCGCGGCCAGGTAGCGCGCCAGGTCGCGCACCTCCCCGGCGACCGCCGCCGCCGCGGCGCGCAGCGCGGCGAGGAGCGCCTGCGTCTCGGCCGCGAGGGTCGCCTCCGCCTCCGCCAGCGCGACCGCATGCTCCTCCAATTCGGCGGTGGAATAGCGCTCGACCTTCTGCAGCCCACCGCGGCGCACCCAGTCGCCGGGCACCGGCGTGTTGGCCGGCACCTCCAGGAAGAGGCCCTGCGTGCTGGTCCGCTCGAGCTTGACCCGGTCCAGCCCGCGCCGCCGCCGCAGCCCCGCCAGGTAGCGCGCCTGCCAGTCCCGGGCGCCCTGCAGGCGGGCCGTCGCCGCCGCCAGGGCCGGGCTCGCCTCCGGCCGGACAGCCCCCTCGCCCTCCGTCTCGGGCAGCACGTCCCCGGCCCGCGCGGCGAAGGCCGCCAGCCCCGGCCGGCCCTTGCCGAGCGCGCGGAGGAAGGGCGTCTCGGCGGCGCCCGTCGCGCGCGCCAGGGCCGGCAATTCCCGCGCCGCCGCCGCCAGCGCCCGCAGGTCCTCGGGCGTCGCCTTGCCCGCCGCCGCGCGCCCGGCCAGCCGCTCCAGGTCGGGCAGCGCGGCCAGGTGCGCCGCCAGCGCCGTGCGCAGCCCCTCCGCCGCGACCAGCTCGGCGACAATGCGCTGGCGCACGCGAATCTTGCCGAGGTCGGTCAGCGGCCGCAGCAGCCAGCCGCGCAGCATCCGCCGGCCCATCGCGGTGACCGTCCGGTCGATCGTCGCCAGCAGGCTGCCGCCCCGCTCGCGCGCCCGCGCCGTCTCGACCAGCTCGAGATGGCGCTGCGTCGCCGCGTCGAGGCGCAGCCCGTCGCCGGGTCCCGCCACCTGCGGCCGCTCCAGCGGCGGCAGGTCGCCCGGCTGGGTCTCGTCCAGATAGCGGAGCACCAGGCCGGCCGCCGACGCGGCCAGCGGCAGGTCGGCCAGCGGCGCCTCGGGGAACGCGTGATGCACCAGGTCCGCCGCGCCGTCGCTCGCGCCGACCGGCGTGACCGTGCGCCGCGCGGTCAGCGCCTCCGGGGCGGGGCGGTCGCGCGGGACGAGCAGCTCGGCGGGGTCGAGCCGCTCGAGCTCGGCGGCGGCCTCCTCGGTGTCGAACTCCCCGGCCCGGAACTCCCCCGCGGCCACGTCGGTCCAGGCCAGCCCCAGGCGACCCTCGCCCGCCGCGATGGCCGCCAGGTAGGTCGGGCGGTCCTCGCGCAGCAGACGGGGGTCGGTGACCGTGCCGGGCGTCAGGGTGCGCACCACGGCGCGCCGACGCGGCCCGGCGCCCTCCTCCTCGCCCTCCTCGCAGACCGCCACGCGGTAGCCGCGGCCCAGCAGGCGCGGCAGGAAGGTGTCGAGCGCGTGGTGGGCGAAGCCGCACTGCGGCACCGGCGGCGCGGCGCCGCCCGACGGGCGCTCCCCGAGCTTGAGGCCGAGCTCGCGCGCGACCAGCTCGGCGTCCTCGAACAGCACCTCGTAGAAGGCGCCGACGCGGAACAGGAGGAGGACGCCCGGGTGCTCGTCGCGCAGGGCGAGGTACTGGCGGACCAGCTCGCCGTAGGCGGGCGCGGCCGTCGCGCTAGCGCGCGCCATCGCTCACCCCCTCCCCGGCCAGCAGGGCGGCCAGCCCGGTGTGCCGCGCGGTGTCGCGCGCCTCGGCGACGGCCCGCCTGATCGCCGCCTCGTCGCCGACCAGCACGGCGGCCCGGCGCGCCCGCGTCAGCGCCGTGTAGAGCAGGTTCCGCGACAGCATCGGGCCGTGCGCCGACGAGGCGAGCAGCACGACGCCCGGCCACTCGCTCCCCTGCGCCCGGTGGACGGTCAGGCAGTAGGCGTGGTCGAGGTCCACGAGGTCGGCCGGGGCGTAGGCGACCACCCGCCCGTCGCCGAAGTCCACCCGCACCTCGTCCGGCTCGAGGACGGCGACAACGCCGTCCTCGCCGTTGAAGACGCCGAGGGTGTAGTTGTTGCGCGTCTGGATGACGCGATCGCCGAGGCGCAGCGGCAGCGCGCCGTGCGGGCGCTCGGCCTGGCCGCGCGGCGGGTTGAGCCGCGCCTGGAGCGCCGCGTTGAGGCCCTGGCAGACGCGCGTCAGCGGCGCGAGCGTCTGGATCTCCCGCGGGTCGAGCCCGGCGAGGCGCGGCAGGCGCGCGGCGGCCCACTCCGCCGCCACCTCGGCGACGCGCGCGGGCGCGGCGGGGACGAAGACGCAGTCGGCGCCCCGGCCGAGCGCGGCCGCCGGCAGGAGCTCGGGCGGCTCGCCCCGGCGGATCCGGTGGGCGCTGGCGACGATCGCGCTCTGGGCCGCCTGGCGGAAGACGGTCGTCAGCTGCGCGCTCGGGAGCAGGCCGCTGGCCAGCAGGTCGCGGAGCACCTGGCCGGGGCCGACGCTCGGCAGCTGGTCGGCGTCGCCGACCAGGATGAGCTGGCAGCGCGGGCCGACGGCCGCGACGGCCGCGACGGCCAGCCGGGTGTCGAGCATGCTGGCCTCGTCGACGATCAGCGCGTCGCAGGGGAGCGGGTCGCGCGGGCCGTGGCGGAAGCCCCGCGGGCCGGCGCCGAGCAGGCGGTGGAGGGTCGCGGCTTCCAAGCCGACCACCTCCCCCAGCCGCTTGGCCGCCTTGCCGGTCGGCGCGGCCAGCGCGACGGCGCGGTCGAGCGACTGGAGGCAGC
>DASSSV010000804.1:0-3242 GCA_035708265.1 Thermomicrobiales bacterium
GACGTAGCGATCAAGCGCAAGATCCGCGACTGGGTAGACGCGACACGCGGCGAACAGGAGCGATTTAAGATCTACGTACAGAACAAGGGCATCGCCTTGAACGCGCTCCACCGTCGCGCCTACGACGCCCTGAAGATCAAGCCAGCCGGTAACACGAAGCAGAAGCGGTCAGAGGTCGAGTCGGCGCGTGAGTGGATGTGCCGCAACTTTTATGACGTGCGGACATTCGGGGCCGTGATGACCACGGAAGTCAATGCTGGGCAGGTACGCGGTCCAGTGCAGTTCACCTTCGCCCGCTCGCTCGATCCCATCGTGCCGCTCGACCTGGCCATCACCCGCGTTGCAATCACCAGGGAGCAGGACGTCGAGACCGTTGACGCGGATGGGCAAGAGGGCGAAGGAGGCAAGCGAACTGAGATGGGCCGCAAGTCCATCGTGCCCTACGGTCTGTACAAGGGCTTTGGATTCGTCAATCCCCATTTCGCCGCGCAGACCGGATTCTCGGGCGAGGATCTTGACATCCTCTGGGAAGCGATGACGAACATGTGGGATCTCGACCACTCGGCGAGCCGGGGGCGGCTTGCCCTGCGTGGCCTCTACATCTTCACGCACGCGAGTAGGCTCGGCAATGCGCCGTCGCATATCCTGCTGGAGCGGGTGGCCGGCACACTCAAGGATGGTGTCACCGCGCCGCGCAAGTTCGCAGACTACGCCGTCACGGTAAACGATGCCGACCTCCCGGCGGGCGTCACATTGACCCGACTCCTCGGGTGAATCGCACTAGGCGATGCGCCGGCCTTGATTAAGGGCCGGCGAGGATTGAAACGCTTACACGGTGGAGATGACGCATCGTTGCCCCCGCCGGCGCGCTCGCGCCGGCGGGGGCCACCCGAGAAGGAGCAGGGCGATGGCCGATCGGTCACGCGCGGGCGATGAGGAGATCGTTGTCGATCCGCCCGACCCGATCCCGATCTCGGCGTTGCAGCACTGGAGCTACTGCCCGCGCCAGTGCGGGCTAATCCACCTGGAGCAGACCTACAGCGAGAACCTCTACACCGTGCGCGGGCGGCACGCGCACAGCCGCGTGGACCGGCCCGGCAACGAGGCCCGACGCGGGGCGCGGATCGAGCGCGCCCTGCCGCTCTGGTCGCGGCGGCTCGGGCTCGTCGGCAAGGCCGACACCGTCGAGTTCGTCGACGGCGTGCCCTACCCGGTCGAGTACAAGGTCGGCGCGCGGAAGGCGGGCGGGCACGACGAGCTGCAACTGGCGGCGCAGGCGCTCTGCCTGGAGGAGATGCTGGGCGTGGCGGTGCCGCGCGGCGCGCTCTACTATCACGCCAGCCGCCAGCGGCACGAGGTCGTCTTCGACGCCCCGCTGCGCCGCCGGGTGGAGGAGAGCGTCGCGGCGCTGCGGGCGATGCTCGAGGGCGGGGTGCTGCCGCCCGCGCCGAATGACAGCCGCTGCCCGAAGTGCTCGCTGATCGACTCCTGCCTGCCGGGAGTCGTCGGCGGCGGCGCGGTCGGGGCGCGCTACCTGGCGCGGCTCTTCGCGGTCGAGGAGTGAAAGGGCGGGGCGATGCAGCAGATCTTCAACACCCTCTACGTCCTGACCCAGGGCGCCTACCTCCACCTCGACCACGACACCGTGCGCATCGAGGTGGAGCGGGCCACGAAGTTGCGCGTGCCGCTGCTGCAACTCGGCGGGCTGGTCACCTTCGGCGACGTCCTGATGAGCCCGGCGCTGCTGGCGCGCTGCGCCGAGGACGGGCGGGCGGTGACGCTCCTCGACCGCAACGGGCGCTTCAAGGCGCGCGTCGTCGGGCCGACCGGCGGCAACGTCCTGTTGCGCCGGGCGCAGCACGCGGCCCTCTCCGACCCGACGCGGACACTGGCGATCGCGCGGCACGTCGTCGCGGGCAAGCTGCAGAACGAGCGCCAGGTGCTGCTCAGGGGGGCGCGCGAGGCGGTCGAGGAGGAGGATCGCGACGCGCTCGGCGCGGCGGCGCGGGCGGTCGCGTCGGGGATCGCCGCGGCCCAGTGGGCTGGCGACCTCGACGCGCTGCGCGGCGTGGAGGGGACGGCGGCGCGGGAGTACTTCGCCGTCTTTGACCGGCTGGTGCGCGACGACCGGGCGACCTTCCGCATGGCTGGCCGCAACCGTCGCCCGCCGCTCGACCCGATCAACGCGCTCCTCTCCTTCTGCTACACCCTCCTGCTGTCCGACTGCACCGCGGCGCTGGAGGGGTGCGGCCTGGACCCGCAGGTCGGCTTCCTCCACGCGCTGCGGCCCGGCCGCCCGGCGCTGGGGCTCGACTTGTTGGAGGAACTGCGCGCGCCGGTGGCCGACCGCCTGGCGCTGACTCTCATTAACCGCCGCCAACTGACCGCGGGCGACTTCGAGCAGCGGCCGGGCGGCGCGGTGAGCCTGACCGACGCCGGGCGCAAGCGGGTGGTGCTGGCCTACCAGGAGCGCAAGGCCGACGAGGTGCCGCACCGCCTGCTCGACCGCAAGGTCGCGCTCGGGCTGGTGCCGCACGTCCAGGCCCGCCTCCTGGCGCGCCACCTGCGCGGCGACCTCGACTACTACCCGCCATTCCTGGTACGCTGAGCGCCGCGAAGGGGAGGACCACCCGTCGATGGAGGTGCTGATCGCCTACGACGTCGCGACCGACACACCGGCCGGGCAACGGCGCCTGCGCAAGGTCGCGCAGGTCTGCGTCGCGCACGGCCAGCGCGTGCAGAAGTCGGTCTTCGAGTGCAGCCTGACCGACGCCCAGCTCGAAGAAATGCTCTACCGCCTGCTCGCCATCATCGACGACGACCATGACAGCCTGCGCGTCTACCGCCTGCGGGAGCCCCGCGAGCGCTACACCGCGGTATACGGCGTGCGCCCGGCGATCGACCTGCGCGAGCCGCTGATCATCTGACTCGCCGCGGCACGCCCCGCTCCGGCCTGCGCGAACCCCACGCGTCGGCGTGAAGCCGGCAGGTTCGCGCAACGCGATTATCGAGCGCCAGCAAGGAAACGAGCCCAATGCCCACGACCAGCACCTTAACAACCGACCCCATCCCGACCCGGTCCGCGCATCGGCCCGCATTTCCCCGCGCCCCGCCTAGAGATTCGCCCGAACCGTAGCACCCGGCCTTCGCGCCGGGTGAGGATTGAAACCGCGACCGCCCGGCGCAGCAGGTAGATGATCTGCGGTAGCACCCGGCCTTCGCGCCGGGTGAGGATTGAAACG
>DASSSV010000805.1:0-3941 GCA_035708265.1 Thermomicrobiales bacterium
GATCGTCGCCTACTGCAACGGCGGCGTCGCCGCGACGACCGTCCTCTTCGCGCTCGACCGCCTCGGCCGCGCCGGCGCGAACTACGACGGCTCCTGGAACGAGTGGGGCCGCGACCCGCGCCTCCCCGCCCGCCAGGGTGACGAGCCGTGACGAGTGACGAGCGAGCCTTCAGCAGTCAGCAGTCAGCAATCAGGAGCGCGGCTGAAAGCTGATTGCTGACTGCTGATCTGCTATCATTGGCGGCGTGAGTCGAGCGGAGAGCGGCCTGGCCGCGGAACAACCGAGCGCGCCGGCGCGGATCCTCTTCTATCTGTCGTCGGTGCTGGGCAAGCCGATCGTCGACCGCCAGGGCGAGCGCCTGGGGACGATCAAGGACCTGATCGTGCGCCTCGGGCGCGACCGGCACCCGCCGGTCGCCGGCCTCGTGGCGCACACGCAGGGGCGCGACGTCTTCCTGCCGCGCTCCCAGGTGGCCGACCTCGGCCCGACCGGCGCGCGCCTGCGTTCGGCCACGATCGACCTGCAGCGCTTCGCCCGCCGCGACAACGAGATCCTGCTCGGCCGCGACGTGCTCGACCGCCAGCTCATCGACGTCAACGGCCGGCGCGTCATCCGCGTCAACGACCTCCAACTCGCGCGGATCGACGGCGAGTACCGCCTGGTCGGCGTGGACGTCGGCGGGCGGGCGCTCCTGCGCCGGCTGGCGCCGTCGCGCTTCTCCCGCCGCGCCCTCGCCGGCGACATGATCGACTGGGCCGAGCTCGAATACTTCGCCTCGCACGCGCCGGAGGTGCGCCTGCGCGTCTCGCACGAGCGCATCGCTCGCCTGCACCCGGTCGAGATCGCCCGCCTGGTCGACGCCCTCTCCTACCGGCAGGGCGCCGAGGTGATCGAATCGCTCGACGACGAGACCGCCGCCGAGACCCTGCAGGAGATGACCGAGGAGCGCCAGGCCGACATCGTCGGCGGGATGGACGAGGAGCGCGCCGCGGACATCCTGGAGGAGATGGACCCCGGCGACGCCGCCGACCTGCTGCAAGACCTCTCCGACGAGAAGGTCGAGGACATCCTCGAGCGGATGGAGCCCGGGGACCAGCAGGACGTCCGCGAACTCCTCGAATACGCGGAGGACACCGCCGGCGGCATCATGACCAACGACTTCGTCACCGTCCCGGCCGACTTGACCGCCGCCGAGGCCGTCGAGTACATCCGCGCGCTGCCCGAGGAGCCCGAACTCCTCTACTACCTCTACGTCGTCCCCGCGCCCGACTCCTACCGGCTGCTCGGCGTCGTCTCGCTGCGCGACCTCCTCGTGCGCGCCAGCGCGGACACGCCGCTCCGCGAGGTGATGGCGACCGAGATCATCACCGCGAGGCCGGACGACGACGCGCGCGAGGTGGCCCGCGCCATCGCCGCCTATAACTACATCGCCCTCCCCGTCGTGGACGACGAGGGCGACATCGTCGGCATCGTCACGGTGGACGACGCGATGGACCTGGTGCTCCCCGAGGAGTGGCGCCCGCGCGTGCCGAAGGTCTTCCGCTAGGCGTCGCGCAGCGCCGTCAGCCCTTCGGCGAACCTGCACGAGACGCGGCGGGCCGGTTCACGGCGTCGCGCGCCCGCCCGGCCGCAGGGCGCGCACGCACTCCTCCAGTGTCAGGCAATCGCACGCCAGCGCGGCCTCCAGCAGCCGCTGCATCCCCTCGGCGCGCGCGATCAGCGCCTCCACCTCGCGTAGTTTGGCGCGGGCGAGCGTCCGCCAGCCCTCCCAGGCGGGAATCTCGGTGCCGAGGCCGCCGGTGAGCGTCCCGATCTCGGCGATGGTGAACCCCATCTGCTGCGCCGTGGCGATGATCGCCAGGCGTTGCAGCACGTCCGCGTCGTAGCGGCGCCGGCCGTTCACGCGTGCGGGCTCCGGCAGGAGCCCGATGCTCTCGTAGTAGCGGATCGCGGAGGCGCGGAGCCCCGCGCGCCGAGCGACCTCGGTGATCGTGAGTTCCGCGCCGCTCATCTCGCTGCCCTCCTTGACTTCAAGCGTACTTGAAGATGTACCGTGTCACAAGGGCGCGCGAAGCAGCCGCCCGGAAGGAAGTACGAATAGGATGGGGAGTCCCGCTCTGCATTCGTACTTCGTACCTCGTACTTCGTACTTTAGGAAAGGATGCGCACGATGACGACGGGAACGGGACACGTCCTGACGGTGTCAGACGCGACGTTCGAGCGGCGCGTGATCGGAGCGGGTACGCCGGTGCTCGTGGAGTTCGGGGCGGCGTGGTGCCCGCCGTGCCGGGCGCTGGCGCCGATCCTCGAGCAGTTGAGCCAGGAGTTCCAGGGCAGACTCACCGTCGCCACGGTCGATACCGACGAGTCGCCGCGCGCGGCGGCGAGTCTGGGCATCATGGGGTTGCCGACGCTCGTCCTCTACAAGGACGGTGCGCCGGTGGAGCGATTCATCGGCTTCCAGCCGAAGGCGAAACTGCTGGCGAAGATCACG
Source organism: Thermomicrobiales bacterium (assembly GCA_035708265.1). GTDB lineage: Bacteria > Chloroflexota > Chloroflexia > Thermomicrobiales > CADCWN01 > DASSSV01. Next base: position 2,496 of record DASSSV010000805.1, read on the forward strand.
CCCCACCTGGCGTGACGACGTCGCCGACGGCGGGTGCGCGCGGGGCCGGCCACGCCTGACCCCGGCGTCTTCCCCTGGACGGTCCGCCCGCGCGACGGTTCGCGCGGGCGGGCGCCCGCTTGCCAGCCGACCCCCGGCCGCCTATCATCCGTCCGCTCGACGCGAGGGCCAGCGCGAGGGAGGACGCTCGGTATGCCAGACGACGCCCCGCTGCGCGTGCGGATCGCGCGCGTCGACCCCGACCTGCCGCTGCCGGCCTACGAGACGCCCGGCGCGGTCGGCTTCGACCTGCTGGCGCGCGTCGCCACGACCGTTCCGCCGGGCGGGATCGCGCGCATCCCGGCCAACGTGATCGTCGAGACGCCGCCCGGCTACATGCTCCTCGTCGCCGCGCGCAGCAGCACCCCCGCCAAGAAGGGGCTCTCCGTGCCGCACGGCATCGGCATCGTCGACCAGGACTATTGCGGCCCGGACGACGAGATCCGCCTCCAGGTCTACAACTTCACCGCCGAGCCGGTCACGATCGCGCGCGGCGAGCGGCTGGCGCAGGGCGTCTTCGTCCGCGTGGACCGCGCCGTCTGGGAGGAGATCCCCGCCAGCGATCGCCCCACCCGCGGCGGCTTCGGCAGCACCGGCGGCGCGCCGCGCGACGCTGGTCCCGAGCCCGATCCCGCCCGATCGTTGTCATAACCAGGTGGACGCGCTATACTGCCGACACTGGGCATCGCAGCGGTGGCCGCGGGGCCTGGCTGGCGCGGGAATGCGCCGGGCCCGCCGGGCGTTGTAACAATCAGCGGGCGCCACCCGCCGGCTCGCGCTGGCATGGCGGCTGCGAAAGACATGGCAAGACCCGCCCCCGCGCGACGCTGGATCGGCCGCGCGATATGCCCCCCGCCAGGGCAGGGTATCGGGCGGCGCGGCCGCGAATGACGACGAGCAGGGAGGTAACGACAGCCTATGCCGAAACGACCCAACTATCCGCGGCGCAACAGCCGGCCGGCTCCGGCGCCGGGGACGCCCGGCGCGACGACGGTCGCGCCGCGCCGGGGCAAGAGTGACGCGATCACCGTCGACGGCACGGTGGTCGACGCGCTGCCGAACGCGATGTTCACCGTCGAGCTCGACAACGGCCACAAGGTCCTCAGCACCCTCTGCGGCAAGATGCGCACCCGCTACATCCGCGTGGCCCAGGGCGACAAGGTCACGGTCGAGCTCTCCCCGTATGACCTCACGCGCGGGCGGATCACCTTCCGCCACCGGACCTGAGTCACACGTGCCGTCGTCTCGCCGGGGCGCCGTCGGCGCGTCATGAAGGGCTTGTGCGCCCGGCGAGAAGATCGAGTATACTTACCCCTAACGCGAGTCGACAGCGCGCGTGTGGTTCCGAGGGTGCTCCCCGCCCTACCTGGTCCGCTCGTTCCGTCAGTCCGATCTCGCAGAGTCGAA
>DASSSV010000806.1:0-19576 GCA_035708265.1 Thermomicrobiales bacterium
CGCGGGAGCGCGGCGCGGCGGCGCGCGACTACCGCATGGACGACGCCTTCCTCGGCCCGGCCTACGACGACGCCGAGATCGAGGACTTCCTGCGCTGGGCGAAGTTGCCCTACCGCCGAATGGAAGACGTGGCGGGGGAGACGGCCGACCTGCTGGCGCGCGACCGGGTCATCGGCTGGTTCCAGGGGCGGATGGAGTTCGGGCCGCGCGCGCTTGGCGCCCGCTCGATCCTCGCCTCGCCGCTCCGCGCCGGCATGCAGGAGCGGCTCAACGCCCTGAAGGACCGCGAGGACTTCCGGCCGGTCGCGCCGGTCGTGCTGGAGGAGGCGGCGGGCGACTGGTTCGTCGGCGCGGACGCCTCGCCCTTCATGCTCTTCGTCCACGACGTCCAGCCGGACCGCGCCGACCGCATCCCCGCCGTCCGCCACGTCGACGGCACCGCGCGCATACAGACGGTCAACCGCGCGCAGCACCCGCTCTACTACGACCTGATCGCGGCGTTCGCCGCGCGCACCGGCGTCCCGGTGCTGGTGAACACCTCGTTCAACACGCGCGGCGAGCCGATCGTCTGCACGCCGCGCGACGCGATCGAGTGCTTCTGGAGCACGCCGCTCGACGCGCTCGCGATCGGCCCGTTCCTGCTGGAGAAACCGGCGTGAGAGACGGCAGGCGGCAGACGGCAGACGGCAGTATCGGCTTTGCCATTGCTGACCGAGTCGGCCTGCGGAAGCCGCCTCTTCCGACCGCCGACTGCCGACTCCCGACTGACGTCTCGCTCGCCGTCTCCGTCGTCGTGCCGACCTGCCGGCGGCCGGCGCTGCTCGGGCGCTGCCTCGACGCGCTCGCGGCGCAGGACTTCGACCCCGACGCCTACGAGATCCTGGTCGTGGACGACGCGGCCTGCCCGGAGACCCGGCGGCTCGTCGCCTGCCGCGCCCGGCGCGAGGCGCCCGCCATCCGCTATCTGACGACGGCCTGCGAGTGCGCCCCGGGCGGCGAGCACCGGCCGCGCGGCCCGGCCGTGGCGCGCAACGCCGGCTGGCGCCACGCCCGCGGCGAGATCGCCGCCTTCACCGACGACGACTGCGTCCCGGACCCCGGTTGGCTGGCGGCCGGCCTGCGCGCCTTCGCGTGCGGCGGGGGGGACTGCCGCGCAGTCGCGGGGGTCCGCGGCCGGATCGTCGTGCCGCTGCGGCCGGCGCCGACCGACTACGAGCGCGACGCTGCGGGCCTGGAGCACAGCGAGTTCGCCACCGCCAACTGCTTCTATCGCCGCGCCGCGCTGGCCGGCGCGGGCGGCTTCGACGAGCGCTTCACGCTGGCCTGGCGCGAGGACAGCGACCTCTACTTCACGCTGCTGGAGCGCGGGGCGCGGCTGGTCCACGCGCCGGACGCGGTCGTCGTCCACCCGGTCCGACCGGCGCCGTGGGGCGTCAGCCTGCGGCAGCAGCGCAAGAGCGGCTTCAACGCGCTCCTCTACAAGAAGCACCCCGCGCTCTACCGCCAGCGCGTCCAGGCCGCACCGCCGTGGCGCTACTACGCCAGCGTCGCGGCCCTGGCGGCGGCGCTCGGCAGCGCGGCCGCCCGTCGCCCCGCGCCGGCGACTGCCGGCGCCGCAATCTGGGCAGCGCTCACCGGCCAGTTCTGCGCGCGGCGGCTGCGCGACACCTCGCGCGCCCCGCGCCACGTCGCCGAGATGGTCGTCACCTCGGCGCTGATCCCGCCGCTCGCCGTCGGCGCGCGCCTCGCCGGCGCGGTCCGGCATCGCGTGCTGTTCCTGTGACGTGGAGTCGGCAGACGGCAGACGGCAGACGGCAGAGACGGCTTCCGTAGGCCGGCCCGGTCAACGATGGCACGGCCGGTACTCCCGACTGCCGTCCCCCGCCTGCCGACTACGGAGGGAACGATGCAACTCCCGAGCTACGTCCAGATCGAGCCGGTCGGGCAGTGCAACCTGCGCTGCCAGATGTGCCCGATCCAGTTCCGCATAGACGGGCCGCCGCACGGCCCGCCCGCGTTCATGCCGTTCGCGCGCTTCACTGCGCTGGTCGATGGGTTCCCGGAGTTGCGCGAATTGCACCTGCAGGGCCTCGGCGAGCCGATGATGCACCCGCGCTTCTTCGACATGGTGGAGTATGCGGCCGGCAAGGACATCGCCGTCTCGACGAACTCCAACCTGACGCTCCTCAACGCGCGGAAGGCCGAGCGCTGCGTGACCAGCGGCCTCGGCTGGCTGCACGTCTCGATTGATGGCGCGACGCCGGAGACCTACGCGCGCATCCGCGTCCGCTCGCGGCTGGACCGCGTGCTGCGCAACCTCGACCTCCTGCTCGACGCGCGGCGCCGCCTGGGGAGCGACTGCCCCCACCTGCGCATGGTGATGGTCATCATGCGCCAGAACCTGCACGAGCTCCCGGACCTGGTGCGCCTGGCGCACCGCTGGTCGATGGAGGCGATCTTCGTCCAGCACCTCGCGCACGACTTCGGGGAGTCGAGTCTGCCGGAGCAGTACCGCCCGATGCGCGAGTTCGTGCAGGAGCAGACGCTGCTGGAGGAGGACCCGGCGCGGATCGAGCGCTACTTCGGCGAGGCGCGCGAGGTCGCGCGGGAGTTGGGGATCGACCTGCGGCTGCCGCGCACCCGGCGGCGCCTCCACCCGCCCGGCACACCCGGCCGCGAGCGCTGCAGCTGGCCCTGGACCGGCGCCTACCTCAGTTACCAGGGCCTCGCGATGCCCTGCTGCATGGTCGCCACGCCCGACCGCGCCAACTTCGGCAACATGGCCGAGGAGGGCGTCGCGGCCGTCTGGGACGGCGACGCCTTCCGCGCCTTCCGCGACCGCCTCGCCTCCGACGACCCGCCCGAGATCTGCCGCTCCTGCTCGGTTTATACCGGGACGTTCTGAGCGGCGGGACAAGCGGGCGCGCCCGCGGATGAAACCGCGGCTGGAGGCTCGCTCGCGCTCGCCGCGAAACCCGCCTGCGCGGGTTGGGACGTTCTCAGGCCGCGCAGGCGGCCTTCGTGCGCCGGGAGGCGACCCGAGCCGCGCCTTCAGCCGCCAGCCCCTACCCGACCACGATGCGATTCGTCATTCGTCATTCGTCATTCGTCATTCCCCTCAGCCGATCACGATCTGCGTCGGCGTGGGCGTCTGGCGCGACGGCGGCTTCGTCGGCGGGACCGGCGTGGCGGTCGGTGGGATCGGCGTCGCCGTCGGGGGCGGCTTCGTCGGCGGCACGGGCGTGTTCGTCGGGGCGCGCGTCGGCGCCTTCGTCGGCGTGCGAGTCGGCGCGGTGGGGGTCGGGGTCGGCGGCGTCGGGGTGACCGCGGGCGGCGCCGGCGTGGCGGTCGGCGGGACCGGGGTCGGCGCGGGCGGTTGAGTCGGCGGTGGCGGCGGGACCGGCGTGGCGGTCGGCGACGCTGGCGGGGCGGTCGGGACGGCGGTCGGGGTCGGCGTGGCCGCGGGCGTGCCGGTCGGCATGAAGCGCTCGGCCGTCGCCAGCGCGTCGCCCTGGCGGTCCTCGCCGCCGACGACGAGGACGGTGCCGTCGGGGAGGAGCGTCGCCGTGTGGTGGGCGCGCGGCGCGGTCATCGGGATGGTCAGCCAGGAGTTGGCGGTCGGGTCATACTCCTCGGCGGACGAAAGGTATTGGCCGCCGCCCGCGGCGATGCCGCCGATGACCAGCAGGCGCCCGTCGCGCAGCAGCGTCGCCGTGTGGAACGTCGGGTCGACCGCGACGGCGGCGGCGGGGCTCCAGGTCCCCGCCGCGGGGTTGCAGAGTTCGGCGTTCGGCCCGCCGCCCGGCGCGGCGAGGAGCGCGAGCCCGCCCGGCCCGGTGGCGCCACTGCTGCCGCCGCCGACGGCGATCGCCAGGCCGTTGCCGAGCAGGGTGAGGGTGTAGTTGAGGCGCGCGACGGCCATCGAGGCGGTCGTCTGCCAGCGGCCGGCGCGCACGTCGAAGACCTCGGCGCTCGACAGCGCGCCGCCGCCGCTGCTCGCGCCGCCGGCGATCAGCACATGGTCCTTGTCGAGCACGGTGGCCGCGGCGTTGCTGCGCCCCTCGGCCATTGTGCCGGCCGCGCTCCAGACGTTCGTCGCCGGGTCGTAGATCTCGGCGGTCGCCACGGCGGCGACGCGGCCGTCGCTCGTCGTCGTCTCGCCGCCCGCGACGAGCACCCGGCCGTCGGCCAGGAGGGTCGCGGTGTGGCCGGCGCGCGGCGTCGCCATGCGGCCGGCCGGCGACCAGCGGTCGGTCCCGGGGTCGTAGCGCTCGGCGTCGGCCAGTTCGCCGCCAGCGCCCTCGCCGCCGGTGACCAGCACCGTCCCGTCGGGGAGGAGCGTCGCGGTCTGGCCGGTGCGCGGCTCCGCCAGCGGCGCGGCGGGTCGCCAGGTATTCGACACCGAGTCGTAGCGCTCGGCGGTGCCGAGTTCGACCGGCGCGCCGCCGCTCCCCGAACTCCCGCCGACGACCAGCACCGTCCCGTCGTTCAGCAGCGTCGCGGTGTGCCCCATGCGGGGCGCGGCCAGCATCCCGGCCGGCGCCCAACTCCCGACCCCGACGTCCACCCGCGGGGAGGCCGGGGAGCCGGCCGCGGCGCTGGGCGACGCCGGACTGGTAGGCGTCGCGGCCGCCGCCGTCGCGGTCGGCGCCGGCGTCGGGCCCGACAGCGGCGTGAAGGTTGCCGTTGGCACGAGGGGGGCGAGCGTCGGCGTGGGCGTCGGCGCGCGCCGCGGGCCGCTGCAGGCGACCAACGCGCAGGCGACGAGGACGGCCAGAACCGGCCGGCGCCAGCGCCCGCGACCCACCCCGCTCGACGGCATCTCGCCCCCCGCAGCGCCGGCCCCACCGGACGCGTCACGCCGGTTGCGCCACAGCGCTATCGTTCCGTACTACGGAGTGGCTGTCAAGCAATTTCGGCCGCCGGCAAGGGCTCGCCCTTGCGCCGCCCCCGCCCGCGCGCGTAGACTGCCGCCACGAAGACAGGCGAGGCCGTCGCGCGCGGCGCGCGGCGGCGTGGGGCGGAGCGAGGAGCGGTGCGGCGTGGCGACGCAGGCGCAGGCGCACGGGACCCGCGAGAGCGCGGATGCGACGTTCTCGCGGTTGGGCGAGTTCACCCGGGAGACGATGGACCGGTTGCACGTCCCCGGCGTCGCCGTCGGCGTGCTGCACGACGGCCGCGAGGAGGCCGCGGGCTTCGGCGTGACCAGCGTCGAGAATCCCCTCCCGGTCACGCCGGACACCCTTTTTCAGATCGGCTCGATCACCAAGACCTTCACCGGCACGGCGGCGATGCGCCTGGTGGAGCAGGGGAAACTCGACCTCGACGTCCCGCTCCGCGCCTACCTGCCGAAATTGCGGCTGGCCGGCGAGGGCGTTGCCGCGGGCGTGACGCTGCGCCACCTACTGACGCACACCGGCGGCTGGGTCGGCGACTACTTCGACGACACCGGCATGGGCGCCGATGCCCTGCGCCGCATCGTGACGCGGATGGCCCGGCTGCCGCAACTGACGCCGCTCGGCGAGGTCTGGTCCTACAACAATGCCGGATATTACCTCGCCGGGCGGGTGCTCGAGGTCGCGACCGGCAAGCCCTACGAGACGGTCGTGCAGGAGCTCGTCTTCGACCCGCTCGGCATGGCGATGTCCTTCTTCTTCCCTGGCGACGTGATGGTCCACCGCTTCGCGGTCGGCCACACGGTCCAGGGCGACGAGGCGAAGGTCGCCACGCCCTGGCCGCTGGCCCGCTCCGCCCACGCGGCCGGCGGCGTCGCGTCCACGGTCAAGGACCAGCTCACCTACGCCCGCTTCCACCTGGGCGACGGGACCGCGCCCGACGGCGCACGTCTGCTCTCGCCCGGATCGATGCAGGAGATGCAGACGCCGCGGGTGGACGCCGGCAGCCAGGCCGGCATGCTCGGCGTGACCTGGTGGATCAAGGATCTCGACGGCCTGCGGGTGATCCGGCACGGCGGGACGACCAACGGCCAGCTCTCCGCCTTCGTGCTGGCCCCGTCGCGGGGCTTCGCCCTGACGGTGCTGACCAACGCCAACCGCGGCGGCGAACTCCACGGCAACGCGGTCGAGTGGGCGCTGCGCGAATACCTGGGTGTCGCGGACTCCGCGCCGCAGCCGCTCGCGCTCTCGGCCGAGCAACTGGCTCCCTACGCCGGGCGCTACCGCGCGGCGATGTCGGAGATCGAGCTGACGGTGCGTGACGGCGAGTTGGTAGCCCAGATGGTCCCGAAGGGCGGCTTCCCCAAGCGGGACACGCCGCCGGGCCCGACCCCGCCCCCGACGCGCGTCGGCGTCTGCGCCGACGACCGCGTCGTCGCGCTCGACCCGCCCTACAAGGGCGCGCGCGGCGAGTTCCTCCGCGACGCCGAAGGCAACATCACCTGGCTCCGCTTCGGCGGCCGGATCGCCAGGCGGCAGTGACCTGGGCCGTGGGCCGTGCCTCATGCCGCGGGATTGGCGCGCGATGCCCTCGTGGGGGCCGGTACGGGAACCGGCCCCCACGTCTAGACGGCCCACGGCCCACGCCCCACGGCCCACGCCCTACGGCGCGCGCCCCGCGTCCCCATCCGGCGCGGCGCTGCCGTTGCCCCCGGCCGGGATAGCGACGCCCTCCCGGCCGTTGAGTCCATGTTCGAGGAAGTCGCCGAGCTGGCCGAAGAGGCGGGTGAAATCCATCGGGATGACGAAGGTGCTGGCGGGGCTGGCGCCGAGTGCCTTCAACCCGTCAATCACCTGCAAGGTCATCGTCTTGGCGTCGACCCCGTGGGCGGCGGCGAAGACGGTCTGGAGCGCCTGGGCGTAGCCCTCGGCTTCCAGGATGCGGGCCTGCCGCGCGCCCTCGGCTTGCAGGATCTGCGCTTGCTTGTCCCCCTCGGCGACGGTGATCGTCGCCTGCCGCCGGCCCTCCGCCTCGGTCACGGCGGCGCGGCGGGTGCGCTCGGCCGACATCTGCCGGTTCATCGCCTCCTGCACGTCGCGCGGCGGCAGGATCTCGCGGATCTCCACCGCGGTCACCTTGACGCCCCAGCGCTCGGTCACCTCGTCCAGTTTGCGGCGCAGCACCTCGTTGATCTGCTCGCGCCGCGCCAGCACGTCGTCCAGCAGGAAGTCGCCGATGATCGCGCGCAGCGTCGTCGCCGCGATGCCCTGCGACGCCCCGGCGAAGTTCGCCACCGCGATCACGCTGGCGACCGCGTCGATGACCTGGCGGTAGACCAGGAAATCGATCTGGATCGGCACGTTGTCCTTGGTGATGCACGACTGGTGGGGGATCTCGATGAAGAGTTCCCGGAGATCGACGTTGACCGGCCGATCAATGAACGGGATCAGCAGGACCGGCCCCGGCCCGCGCGCCCCGATGCACTTGCCGACGCGGAAGACGACCAGCCGCCGGTACTCGCGCACGACCCGGATCGCCTGGCTCAGCAGGACGGCGAGGACGACCACGACGATGACGGCAATCACGGCGCCCATCACGGAAACTCCCGCCCTTGCCCGGCCGGGACCGGCTCGCGGGTCTCGTCCGGCTCGACCTCCAGCGTGAGCCCCTGGCGCGCCACCACGCGCACCGGCCGCCCCGCCTCCAGCGTCCCGGCGCGCAGCCGCGCCGACCAGAGCTGCCCCTGCACGCGCACGACGCCGCTCGGGTCCAGCGCGCTGGTCGCCACGCCGGTCGCCCCAGCCAGCCGCTCCGGCCCGGTCAGCGGCGGGCGCCGCATGACGCGCACCGCCGACCCGACGATCAGCAGGCTGACCGCCGCGCCGATGAGGACGACGGCGACGAGCGCCGGGAGCGCGACCGCCGCGGCCGGGCTCGCGGGCGAGCGCGGGCCGGGCGGGTTGTAGAGCATCAGCGAGCCGAAGACGAGGCAGACGAGCCCCGCCACGGTCAGCGCGCCGTGCGTCGCCGCCTTGACGTCCACGACGAAGAGGGCCACCGCCAGCAGGATCAGGAGCAGGCCGGCCCAGTTGATCGGCAGCGTGGCGAAGGAGACGAAGGCGAGGATCACGCAGATCGCGCCGGTGACGCCGGGCACCAGCGCGCCGGGGTGGAAGAGCTCGATCAGGATGGCGTAAAAGCCGATCGTCAGCAGCAGGTAGGCGATGGTCGGGTCGATGAGCAACTGGAAGACGCGCTCGATCGGGTTCGGGTCGAGCGCGACGACCGGCGCGTTCGCGGTGTGCATCGTCACCGACCCGGTCGCGGTCGTCACCGTCCGGCCGTCGAGCCAGCGGAGCAGCGCCGGCAGGTCGCCTTGCTCGGTGTCGGCGACACGCTGTTGGACCGCCTGCTCGGCCGTCAGCGAGACGCTGTTCTTGACGGCGTCCTGCACCCAGGTGTCGTTGCGCCCGCGGCGGTCGGCGATGCCCTTGATGTAGGCCGCGGCGTCGTTGGTGATCTTGTCGCGCAGGTCGCCCTGGATGTTGCCGCCGCTGCTGTCGACCGGATGCGCCGCGCCGATGTTGGTGCCGGGCGCCATCGCGACGACGTTGGCCGCCTCGGTGATGAAGACGCCCGCGGAGGCGGCGCGCGCGCCGGAGGGGCCGACGTAGGCGACGGTCGGGATTGGGCTGTTGAGGAGGTCCTGCACCATCTGGCGCATCGACGTGTCGAGCCCGCCGGGCGTGTCGACGGTCAGGACGAGCGCGGCGGCGTGGTCGCCCTCCGCCTCGTGGACCACGCGGTCCACGTAGCGCGCGGAGACCGGATCGACCTCGCCGTTCAAGTGCGCGACGACGACGGGCGGCGCGACGCTCGCGGCGCTCGCCGCGGCGGACGACAACAGGAGAGCCAGGCCGGCGCCGAGGAGCAGCAGGCAGAGGAGCAGGCGGCGGGTGGAGACGGCGGCGCGTCGTGCGGGGCGCATCGGACAGCCCCTTGCCGAGATGGGTCACGCGGCGCGGGTCGCGTCCGCGCCCGCGGTGCCGCTATACCCATCGTACTACTCGCCCGCCGGGGAAGCAATGCGCGGCGGCCGCCGTTCGCCGGCTGAGACGGCGGGCGAGCGCGAGCGTTCTACTATGGGAGAGCCGGGCGGCATCCGTCGCGCGATCCCGGCCGGGTTGTAGGGGCGCCGCCCGGATGCGGTCAGGCCGCGCCGGTGGCCTTCGCGGCGCGGGGTGCCCGCTTGCGGGCCTCGTCTTCAGGCGCGGCTTCAGCCGCCAGCCCGCTCGGCCACCCCCGGGCCGCCGGCCGGCCGTGTGCTAGAATTGGCGGGCCCGCCCGGCGGGCGGCAGCCGAACGAACGCGCCCACGGACGGAGGCCGCGGAGGTATTGATGACCCTGACGATCGCGCAGGTGCTCGACCTGCTCATGGCCCTGATCATCGTGATGTTCGTCCCGATCGGGCTGTGGCGCGGGGCCCTGCGCGAGTGGATCGCCCTGGCCGGCATCCTCCTCGGCGCGGCACTGGCGACCGAGTGGTCCTACTCCTGGGGGGGCGACCTCGCCAACGAGCTGCTGATCGACCCCAAACTGGCGCGCTTCGCCGTCGGCGCGCTGCTCTTCCTGGCGGTGACGCTCTTCATCGGCTACGGCGCGGGGATGGCGCTGCCCTACCGGCCCGACCTCTCCTGGCCGAACCGGCTGCTCGGCGCGCTCCTGGGCCTCGGCAACGGCGCGCTCATCCTCAGCAGCGCGCTGCGGATCATGCAGCATAACCTCTTCGACGACCAGGCGTCCTCGCCCCTCCTCGGCTCGGCGCTGGCCTACTTCCTGATCGAGGAGATCGGCTGGGTGCTGCTGGCCCTGACGGTCGTCTTCTTCCTGACCGTCTGGATCGGCGCATTCCGTTCCTGGCGCGGCCGGGCGCCGCTGCTGGAGGAATACGCCCCGGTCTTCTACGAGGAGGTGCCGGAAGCCTGGGACGAGCCGGAGGCCGCGCCGCGCGCCATCCCGGTCGGGCGCCCGGCCCCCGAGCCCGAGCCCGAGGACGAGCACGCCTGGGAGGAGGCGGCCGCGCTGCGGCGCGACGAGTTCGCCTCGCAGAGCACGAGCGTCCTGCGCCCGCCCGCGCCCGCGGTCGATCTCCGCGAGATCGTCCCCGTCCCCGCCGAGACGCCCGCCCCCACGCCGCCCGCGGCCGCCGACGCCGAGACCCCGATCGAGGGCGTCCCGACGCCGACCAACGGCCGCGCGGACGAGCCCACGCCGCCGCCATCCCGGCGCGTCGTGGACATCGCCCGACCGCTGGCGCCCCGCGCCGATGAGGCCGACACCCCCGCGCCCGCCCGCGCCGAGGCGACGACCGCGCTGGCCCTGCCCGCCGAAACGGCGCTCGCGGTCAGCCCGGCCGCGGGCGACCAGCAAACTCTGACCGACCTCCGGCCCGGCGGTGCCGCCCCGACCATCCCGGCCATCGCCCCCGCGCCGCCACCGGCCGATGACGATCGGGAGGACACCCCGACCGACCCCGCCATGCGCCCCGTCGGCGCGACCGCCGCGGCCACTTGCTCCGTCTGCGGCTCGGCCGTCTCGCCCACGGCGCGCTTCTGCCCAGCCTGCGGCCACATCATCCGCGACGCCGAGCGCCGCACGATCGCCTGGCAACGCTGAGACGAAGTACGAACGACGAAGTACGAAGTACGAATTAAGACGACGACGCCTACTCGTACTTCGTACTTCGTACTTCGTCGTTCATCAACTGCTCAACCTGTTCCGCGATCTCCACGAAAGTCCGGCCGGCCGGGGAGTCGGCGGCGTGGAGGACGATCGGGTCGCCGGCATCGCCCGCCTCGCGGACGGCGGCTTCGAGCGGCACGCGGCCGAGCAGCGGCACGCCGAGTTCCGTCGCCAGATCCTCGCCGCCGCCGTGCCCGAAGATCTCGACCGCCTCGCCGTGCGGGCAGACGAAGTAGCTCATGTTCTCGATCACGCCGATCGGGCGCAGGTCGGCGACCGCGGCCATCTTCGCCGCGCGGATCGCCACCTTCGACGCCACCAGTTGCGGCGTGGTCACGACGAGGAGCGCGCTGCCGGGGAGGGTCTGCGCGACGGTGATCGCCACGTCGCCGGTGCCGGGCGGGAGGTCCACCAGCAGGTAGTCGGGCGTGCCCCAGTTGACCTCCTCCAGCATCTGCGTGACGGTGTTGTGCATGATCGGCCCGCGCACGACCAGCGGCGCGTCCTCCTCGTAGAAGAGGCCGAGCGACATCAGGCGGACGCCGTGGCGCTCGACCGGCACCAGCCGCGTGCCGAAGGTCAGCGGGTGCTCGAAGGCGTTGAGCATCCGCGGGATGCTGAAACCGTAGATGTCGGCGTCGACGACCGCGACGTCGCGCCCGCGCGCGGCGAGCGCCGCGGCCAGGTTGACGCAGACGGTCGACTTGCCGACGCCGCCCTTGCCGGAGGCGATCAGGAGCGCGCGCGGGCGCGCGGGTGCCTCGCGCGGCGCCTCCTCCGGCTCGGGCGCCAGGGTGATCCGCGTGCGGCGCGGCGCCGGACGATCCGGCGCCGCGGGGTGGTCGCTACTCATGGGTCCTTGTCGCTACTGGCCGGCGCCGCCCGCCGGCCCGCTCAACTCGTCCATCCAGACCCACGCCTGGAAGTCGGGCGGCTCGACGCCCTGCTGCGTGAGAATCGTCGCGATCTGCGAGCGGTGCTCGGTCGCGTGGTTGATCGCCTGGGTGTAGACGACCGCGGCCGGGATCGCGTAGGGCTCGCCGCCGCGCTCGCCCCGCAGCACCTCGTCCGGGTCGGCGCGCCCGACCAGGTCCATCAGCGCGCTGCCGCTCTCGTCGAGCGCCCGCCGCAGCGCCTCGGCGCCTGGCCAGCCGTCGCGCTCGCTGTAGGCCGGCTGGCGACCGCTCAGCAGCATCACGTAGCGCTGCTCGGCGCCGGCGATGTGCATCAGCGTGTTGCGGACGGTACCGGCCGTGCCCGGCACGGTCGCGTCGAGCTGCGCGTCGGTCAGCCCCGCGCACGCCTCGGCGGCGCGCCGGTTCGCCCAGCGGTTGTGCTCGTACAGTTTGACCAGGAGCGAGGTCACGCGATTACCTCCGTGTGAGTTGAGAGTTGATGGTTGTTAGTTGTTAGATCCATGCGGAGCGGCTACCTCCCCCTGATGCCGGCCAGCCACTATCAACTATCAACTATCAACTATCAACTCGTCATGCCTTCGCGGCGCTCTTTGGCCGCGAGCTGGAGCGCCTCGTCGAGCACGGCGGTCGGCTGCGCGCCGACGACCAGGTAGCGCCCGACGATGAACGACGGCGTGCCGTTGATGCCGTACTCGTGCGCCTCCGCCTGCGACTCCTCCAGTGCCGGGAGGTAGCGCCCCTCGTCGAGCGCGGCGTCGAGGCCGGCGACGTCGAGGCCGGCCTCCCCGGCCAAGCGGTGCAGCACCGCGCGGTCGCCGATGTTCTCCCCGTCCACGAAGTAGGCGTGGAAGAGCGCCCGGCTGAAGGCGTCGAAGCGCTCCGGCGCGACGTCTTGCGCATACTCGGCTGCCTGGAGCGCCAGGCGCGAATTGGCGATCACGTCCGGCGACCCGAAGCCCTCGATGCCCTCCTCGGCGGCCATCCGCGCCAGGTGGGCGCGGGCGGCCTCGAAGCGCGGGCCGCTCAGCGCCTCGCCGGGCGGCCGGCCGGCCGGCGGCGTCTCCGGGTGGATCTCCAGCGGCTTCCACTCTACGACGAGATCGGAACCGTACTGCTCGCGAAGCCGGTCAACACGGACCTGCGCGATGTAGCAGAACGGTCAAATATAGTCGGAATAGACCGTCATCGCCGGCAGTTCGCCCTGCTCGTGCATCACCCCTGTCCCCTCTCCAGGCCCGCTCCCATCCCGCGAGCCCTACTCGTCACTCGTCACTCGTCACTCATTCGGCTTGGCGCTGCTTCGTGTGCGAGGGGTGCGTCCGGCCGTCGAGCGACTTGCGCAGCATTAGCTCGCGGCGGTCCTCGGCGAAGCCCTGGCTCCCGTAGAGCCGGCGCGCGCCGGTGTTGTCCTCGTCCACGCTCAGTTCGAGGAAACTGCACCCCGCCCGCCGCGCCTCCTCCTCGGCGGCGGCGAGCAGCCGATGCCCGACCCCCCGGCCGCGCCAGTCGGGGTGGACCACGAAGCGGCGGATCAGGCCGAAGCGCCCGCTGGTCGACTTCCACCCGAGGAAGAGTTCCAGTTTGCCGACCAGCGCGCCGTCGTGCTCGGCGGCGAGGACCGTCTCCGGCTCGAAGGCGTCGTCGTAGTACTCGGTCACGATCGCCGCGTCGTCGTAGCACCAGTCGGCGTCGCGGTGGAGCGCGGCCAGCGTCGTCGCGTCCTCGCGCCGCCCGCGCCGGATGGTGATTTCGCCGCCGTCGCCCGTCATCGGCGCCCCCTTTCCAGAGGGAAGTATAGCAGCCCTCACCCCCCGGCCCCCCGCTCCCAATCCTGGGAGAGGGGGTGACTCACTGTAGACGGGGTGCCGCTCTTCCAGATCTCGGCTCTGGACGGCTGTCACCCCGTTTGAGGCGGGCTCCCCCTCTCCCAAAGTTGGGAGAGGGGGATGGGGGGTGAGGGCCGCCGGCCAAATCGGGACCCAAGTACCCCGCCCGCGCCGGGCGCGCGGCGCGCGGGGTATGGTATCCTCGGGGATGCCGGTGTTAGCGGGCTGTCACATGGGCGACCGTCCGGTGGGCGGGCCAGTCGGGCTACCCGGGGAGGCATGAAAACGGGGTTCTCGCCGCGCGCCAAGGCTATCACCATCGGCCTCGCCTTCCTGATCGGGTTGGCGCTCCTCTCGCGCCTGCCGCACGTCCTGGCGCCCTTCCTCTGGGCGGTGATCACCGCCTACGTCTTCCAGCCGCTGATCAACCTGGTGGTGCGCGTCACGCGCCTGCCGCGCGGCCTGGTCGCGATCGCGCTCTACTTCGCGCTGGTCGCCGCGCTGGTCCTCTCGGTCATCTCGCTCTTCCCGGTCATCCGCAGCCAGACCGTCGGGCTGGTCGGCCAGGTGCCGGGCACCGCCAACGCCCTGGTCGCGCAGATCGAGCAGCGCTTCCCGGTGCTGATGGAGCGCCTGGAACTCGACCCGGCGATGCTCCAGCGGCAGTTGCAGGACCTGACCCACCAGTGGACCGCCTCGGTACCGAAGACGGCGCTCACCGTGGTGCAGCGCCTCCTCAACTTTCTGCTCGAATTCTTCGTCTACCTGATCGCCACCTTCTACTTCCTGCTGCAAGGCGACCGGATCGTCCTGCGGATGCGCGACCTCTTCCCGCACCGCTACCGCGGCGAGATCGACCGCCTCCTCGGCGAAATCAACGCCACACTCGGCGCCTACCTGCGCGGCCAGCTCCTGCTGGTCGCCATCATGAGCGCGACGACCTACCTGGCGCTGCGGATCTACGGCGTCGAGTACGCGATCATCCTGGCGCTGGCGACCGGCTTCCTCGAACTGATCCCGATCATCGGGCCCTGGACGGCCGGGGCCATCGCGGTCACCGTGGCGCTGCTCCAGCCGGTGACGCCCTTCGGCTGGACCAATACCTCCCTGGCGATCGCGGTCGGCATCACCTACTTCGTCCTGCGCCAGCTCGAGGACAACCTCGTCATCCCCACGCTGATCGGCCGCATCGTCCACCTGCACCCGCTGGTGATGATCTTCATCATCCTGATCGGCACGAAACTCGGCGGCATCCTCGGCCTGCTCCTCGCCGTCCCGCTCGCCACGATGCTCAAGATCCTCGTCGGCTACCTCTGGAACAAGGCCACCGCCGACGAGGTGCGGCGGATCGTCGTGCTCGACGACCGCGAGGTGCTGATCGGGCTCCGCGAGGAATTGCCCGCGCTGATCAACCACCGGCTGGTGCTGGTGCCGCAGCCCGGCGCGCTCGCCTGGGAGGACCTGCCGGCCCTCCACCGCCTCGTCGCCGAGGCCAACCGCATCGGCGTGGACCTCTCGGTCGTCACCCAGGACCCGGTCGCCGCGAGCCTGGCCGCCGCGCTCGGGCTCGACCCCACCGTGATCCCCCCCAACGCCCCGGCCCCCGCCGTCGAGGCCCTCGAGTCGCCCAGGCTCTGAGCGGCCGGCGAGCCATCCGCCGGGGCCGCCCGCGCGTATCCACTATAGTGGAGCGGCCCTTGGTGGTGTATACTCTTGCCGTGTCGCAGGACAATCGAGGATCTCCGGGCTCTGGTCAACGGTCCCTGGCAACCGGTCGTTCGACGATGTGGAACGCGGAAACGCCGTGCTGGCACCGGGAGGAGAGCGATGTCGACACAGACGGGGGGCATTGACGCCGCGCCGCGCGGCCGGCTGAGTCGCCGGCAGGTGCTCAGGGGGCTCGTCGCCGCCGGGGCGACGGGCGCGCTCGGGGCGCTCCTCGCCGCCTGCGGCGGGGCCAGCACGACGCCCACGGCGCCCGCAGCGCCGACGGTGGTGAGCGGGGGCGGCGCGGCCGGCGGGGCGAGCGCGACGCAGGCGCCCGCGGCGCAGCCGACCGCCGCGGCGGCGGGGACGCCGAAGAAGGGCGGCACGCTCAAGGCCGCGCAAACCAACGAGAACGCGACGCTCGACCCCCTCACCTCCGGCTTCGTCTCCGAGCGGGAAGCCTACTACAACATGTACGACTCGCTCGTGGCGATCGACACGAACCTCAAGATCATCCCCGCGCTGGCGGAGTCGTGGGAGACGCCCGACCCGGAGACCTACATCTTCCACCTGCGCCAGGGCGTGAAGTTCCACGACGGCACCGACTTCAACGCCGACGCCGTCAAGTTCAACCTCAACCGCTACCTCACCGATAAGCAAAGCCGGCGCGCCGGCGAGATCAGCTTCATCAAGACGATCGACACGCCCGACCCCAATACCGTCAAGGTGACGCTGAAGTCGCCCTTCGCGCCCTTCCTCTCCAACCTCGTCGACCGCGCCGGCATGATGCTCTCGCCCACGGCGATCCAGAAGGGCGGGGCCGACTTCTCGCGCAAGCCGGTCGGCGCGGGCACCGGCGCCTTCAAGTTCGTCGAGTGGGTCAACAACGACCACCTGACGCTGGAGCGCAACCCGAACTACTGGAAGAAGGACGCCGCCGGCAACCAGCTCCCCTACCTCGACCAGGTGATCTTCCATCCGATCACCGACACCACGGTGCTCCTGACCAACCTCAAGACCGGCGACATCGACGCCACCTACAGCATCGCGCCGAAGGACGTCGCTACCACCAAGGCGAGCACCGACATCGTCCTGAAGTCCGTGCCGGGCCTCAGCTTCGACGCCTTCGAGTTCAACACCAAGGCGCCGCCCTTCGACAAGAAGGAGCTGCGGCAGGCGGTGGCGGAGGCGATCGACCGCGAGCAGATCACCAAGACGGTCTATTTCGGGGTGGAGCAGGTCGGCTTCGGGCCGATCCCACCGTCGAGCTGGGCCTACGACGCGACGCTCAAGCCCTACACCGGCAGCGTCGACAAGGCCAAGCAGTACCTGACGGCGGGCGGTATGCCCAACGGCTTCACCTTCGAGTACCTGCTCGGCGCGGGCAACCCGGTCGGGCTCCAGTTGCTGCAACTGGTCAAGGACCAGCTCGCCAAGGCGGGCATCACGCTCAACATCACCCAGTTGGAGGCGACGACGATCTCGGCGGACACGGTCGCGGGGAAATTCCAGTCGTCGGGCTACGGCTGGAGCGGCCGGATCGACCCCGACGGGAACATCTACAACCAGTTGCACACCGGCGGGGGCCTGTCGGACACGAAGTATTCCAACCCGCAGGTGGACGACCTGCTCGACAAGACGCGCGCGGCGTCGACCCAGGACGAGCGCAAGACGCTCTTCCAGCAGGCGCAGAAGCTGATCGTGGACGACGCGCCGATGGCCTGGTGGGGTTTCGCGCACGCGTACCTCCTGACCACGCCGCGCGTGCAGGGGATGCAGATCTACGCGGACTACATCATGCGCTTCGACGTGGCGTGGCTGAAGAGCTGAAGGGCGCGCGCCGGGTGGCGACGGGCGGGGGCGGCGCGCCGCCCCGCCCCCGCCACCCGGCCGCCGACGGGGCACGGCGATGACCGCGTACATCATCCGCCGGCTGCTGCTGATGATCCCGGTGGCGTTCCTCGTGAGCGTCATCATCTTCACGCTGCTGCGGCTGACGCCGGGCGACCCGATCACCGTGCTGATGGGCGACGAGCCAGACCGGGCGGTGATCGCCACCCTGCGCCACCAGTACGGGCTGGACCGCCCGATCCCGGTCCAGTACCTGAGCTGGATCACGCGCTTCCTGCACGGCGACATGGGGCGCTCGATCCGCACGCAGGAGCCGGTCAGCGAGGCGATCCTCTCCCGCTTCCCCGCCACGCTCGAGCTCGGGTTCGCCGCGCTCTGCTTCAGCCTCGCGATCTCCATCCCGATCGGCATCCTCAGCGCCACCAAGCGCAACTCGATCTGGGACCTGATCGGCACGAGTTTCCCCTTGCTCGGCATCTCGATCCCTAACTTCTTCACCGGCATCCTGCTGATCCTCTTCCTCGCGCTGGCCGTCCACGTCTTCCCGCCCGGCGGCTACGTGCCCTTCGCGGAGGATCCCGCGCAGAACATCAAGCGGCTGGTCCTGCCGATGATCACCCTCGGGACACCGAGCCTGGCGGTCAACATGCGCTTCATGCGCTCCGGCTTGATTGATGCGCTCGGCCAGGAGTACACGCGAGTGGCGCGGGCCAAGGGGCTGGCCGAGCGCGCCGTGGTCATCCGGCACGCCTTGAAGAACGCCTTCATCCCCTTCGTCACGGTTGTCGGCTTGCAGGTCGGGGCGCTGCTGGAGGGGGCCTTCATCACCGAGACGATCTTCCTCTGGCCGGGCGTCGGCCGGCTGGCGGTGGACAGCATCAGCGGGCGCGACTATCCGGTCGTGCAGGGGATCGTGCTCCTCAGCGCGCTCAGTTTCATGGCGATGAACCTGATCGTGGACGTGCTGTACGCCTTCCTCGACCCGCGGATCAAGTACCGGTAGCGGCGGGCCGGGGCGACGAAAGGGTGGTGGCCGCGTTGACGATGGCAGATGGTCGATGGCCGATGGCAGACCGCGCGACCGCCATGGCCGGGCGGCGAGCGGAGCGTGACGCGCGATGACGACCCCCTCGGCCTCCTTCCGCCTGCCGCCCGCCACGCGGGACGCGACCGCGCTGGCGGCCGCGCCGAAGCCACGGCGCGCCTTCAGTTGGCGCAACATCCGCCGCCAGCCGCGCTTCCTGATCGGCGGCGCGATCATCGCATTGCTGATCGTCGCCGCGATCTGCGCCCCGCTCCTCTCGCCGGCGGATCCCCGCGTCTCGCACCCCGCCGACGCGATCCAGCCGCCGAGCGCCCAGCACCTCATCGGCACCGACGACCTGGGGCGCGACGTCCTGGGGCGGACGGTCTACGGGGCGCGCGTCTCCCTCTCGGTCGGGATCATCGCGGTCGGCATCGGCCTCGGGCTCGGCATGACGCTCGGCATGATCGCCGGCTACAAGGGCGGCTGGGCGGACCTCTTGATCCTGCGCGTGATCGACGCGCTCCTCGCCTTCCCCGCGCTGCTCCTGGCCATCTCGATCACCTCCGCGCTCGGCCCCAGCCTGCGGAACACGATGCTCGCCATCGGCATCGTCGCCGTCCCGGTCTACGCGCGCCTGACGCGCAGCCAGGTCTTGCAGGCCAAGGAGCGCGAGTACGTGGAGGCGGCGCGGACGATCGGCGCGAGCGAGGGGCGGATCGCCTTCCGCCACATCCTGCCGAACATCCTTAACCCGCTGATCGTCCAGGCGTCGCTCAGCATCGCCTTCGCCATCCTGGCCGAGGCGAGCCTCTCCTTCCTCGGCCTCGGCGCGCAACCCCCGACCCCGACCTGGGGCGCGGACATCAACCACGCGCGCGACTACCTCTCCAACGGCTTCTGGTGGATGAGCGTCGGCCCGGGCGTGGCGATCCTGCTGACGGTCTTCTCGTTCAACCTCCTCGGCGACGCGATCCGCGACATCCTCGACCCGCAACTGCGCAACCGCTAGCCGCCGATCGGCAACCCCCGAAGGTACCCCTCGCGGGCAGGACCGATGGGCGATGCCCGCCGATAGTGCTCCTGAACGGCGCGGGCTATACTGGTCCGGGATAGGACGCGCCGCCCCGGCCGGGGACCGGGGAGCCGAGCGGGTGAGGGGGATGGACAGGAGCGACGAGGTAGCCGGGCGCCTGCGCCGTCTGGTCGACGGCGCGGCCGAGCGCATCCGCGAGTTGGAGCGGGAGAACGCCGACCTCACCCGGCGCGTCGCCGAACTCGACGACCGGGCGCGGGCGGCGCTGGCCGAGCGCGCCGCGCTCGACGCGCGCGTGAACGACCTCGAATACGAGCTGCGGCGGCTGCGCTTCGAGCACGACGAGGAGCGGCGCGCGCTCGAACGGCTCGCGCGCGAGTTGGAGCGGACCCTCACGCTGCCGGATGAGGCGCCGCCGCGACCGGCTGCCGCCCCGCCCCCGCCGTCCGCCGCCCCCGCGCCGCCCGAGCGGCCCGCGCCGGCCTCGGCGCCGGTGGCCGGCCAGCCGGCCGGGGAGACCGCGGCGTTCACCGCCGCGCCCGCGCCCCCGCCCGCTCCCGCTACCACGTCGCCCGA
>DASSSV010000807.1:0-2584 GCA_035708265.1 Thermomicrobiales bacterium
CCGAGCAGCACGTCGCCGACGCCGACGGTGCGCCCCGGCCGCGGCGGGAAGGCGGCGCGAGACGATCGAAGCCGCGCGCGCGCGCGGTGCGCGGCGCCCAGGAGCGGTATCGCGCGAGCGCGCTCGCCGTGCGCCAGGGCCCAGTGCTGCGCCGACAGCAGGTTGTCGTAGTCGTCCTCCGCCCACGCCGGGCGGGCCTCGCCGCCCGGCCCGCCCGGGGGCGGCGCCGCCCCCTCGGCGAGCGCCAGGTAGTAGTCGGCGTGCGCCCGCCGGATGGTCTCGGCCTCGCCGCTCTCCTCGAGCCGCTCCAGGGCGTACGCGCGGATCGTCTCCAGCATCCCGAAGCGCGGCTCGCCGTCCACCACCGCCTCCAGCCGGAGCAGGCTGTTGGCCACCAGCGCATCGAGCCCCTCCAGCACGCTCAGCGGGGGATCCGCGGCGGCGCCGCAGACCGCCCCGGCCGCCGCCGCGGTCCAGCCGCCCACGAAAACGCCCAGCCGCGCGAAGAGGGCCTGCTCGGCCGGCGCCAGCAGGTCGTGGCTCCAGGCTAGGGTATCCCGCAGCGTTCGCTGGCGCGCGGGGAGGTCGCGCGCGCCGCCTGCGAGTAGCGCGAGGCCGTCGCCCAGCCGCGCCAGCAGCGCCGCGGGGCCGAGCACCCGGAGCCGCGCCGCCGCCAGCTCGAGGGCCAGCGGCAGCCCGTCCAGCCGCCGGCAGATCGCCGCCACCGTGGCCACGTTGTCCGCCGTGAGCGCGAAGTCGGGCCGGGCCGCCCGCGCCCGCGCGACGAAGAGCCGCACCGCGGCGTAGGAGGCCAGGCCGTCCGGCGCGGGCTCCCGCCCCGCATCGGGCAGTGCCAGCGGCGGGACCGGGAAGATGTGTTCCCAGCGCAGCCGCAGTTCCGCCCGGCTGGTGATCAGCAACGTCAGCCCCGGGCAGGCGGCCAGCAGGTCCGCCAGCAGCGGCGCGGCCGGCAGCAGGTGCTCAAAGTTATCGAGCACGAGCAGCATTCGCCGGTCAGCCAAGTACTCTTCCAATCGCTCGACCAGGGGCTGCCCCGGCCGCTCGCCCAGCCCCAGGGCGCGAGCGGCCGTCGGGAGCACGAGCTCCGGGTCGGCGACCGGCCCGAGCGCGACGAAGGCGACCCCGTCGGGGCAGGCGGCGGCCTGGGCCTCGGCCACCGCTAGCGCCAGCCGCGTCTTACCGACACCGCCCGGCCCGACCAGAGTCACTAGGCGCACATCCGGCCGGGCCAGCTCGTCCGCCAGCGCCGCCAGTTCATCCTCACGCCCGAGGAGCGGCCACGGCCGCACCGGCAGCCGCGCGCGGCGACCGCCCTCGTCGGTCTGTCCCGTTCTCGCCGCATCCATCGCCGATCCTCTGTTCCATACGCCTGGGTGCCGGCCGCGCGCCGTTGTCAGCTCAAATGAGCCCCCGCTCCACGGCGACGGAGCGCCAGCGGCTGGCAGGGCTCGGTGTCGTGGGGAAGCGCCGCCGCGCGTGGTCCCGCGCCCGCGCCAGGTCGCCTGCCGCGTGGTGGTAGGCGGCCCAGCCGAGCGCGCCCTAGACCCACCCCAGCACCGCGCCGCTCCTGGCCAGCTCGCGGGCGCGGCCGACAAGCGCCGCCGGAGAGACTTCGATGCGGGTATCGGCCGCGTCGCCCATGGCGGACCTCGCGTCGCCGGCGGGAAGCCGCTCTGGGCGGCAACTGCCGTCCCGTGCCTGGGGGACTCGCGTGTGCCGCGCACTCTACCACAGACGCGGGGCAAAAGCGAAATCGGCGACGCCGGCCGCGACGTTGCCCGCGGCGATCAATCCGAGGAGCGCGGCCCTTGGCCCCGGTCGAGCCTCTCCAGGCCGCTGTGCCGCCGCAGCTCGGCGAGCGGGTAGGCCGTGCCGCGCCAGTGGACCCCGCTGCTCGGTCGGCCGCGAAGTGGCCGGGAGAGCGCTACTCGCGCTCGTCTCCGACCCGCTGGATAGGCGCCGCGCCGTTGACGATCGCGCTCCCCGCTCTTCACGGGGCCTCGCCGCCCGTGATCTCCGCGCCCAGGTCGGTGACCGCGCGGAGCAGCCCCTGCAGATACCCGGTCTGGTAGGCCCGGCTCTTCGCGTTCCAGCCCTCGTCGCCGACCATGCGCGGGGCGTGGTCGTCGATGATCACGCCCGCGAAGCCGACCGCCACGAGCGTCCGCATCACTGCGGTCACGTCCACAACCCCCTCGCCGGGGAAGCACTCGTTGAAGCGGGTCGCCGTCCCCTGGATGTCGCGGAAATGCACGTAGCCGATCTTGCCCCGCGGGCCGAAGCGGCGCAGGCCCGCCAGCACGGCCGCCGTCCCGCCCATCTCCGCCCAGCAGCCGACGCAGAAGACCAGCCCCCAGCCCGGGCTCGCCTCGACCCCCGCCGTCTCCGCGGCGCGCACGAACCCGTCGAGGCTGCTCATGATCCGCGCGACGCCACCGACCGCCACGCCGGGCGGGTCGTCGGGGTGGAGGGTCAGCATCACGCCCGCCTCCGCGGCGACCGGGACGGCGCGGCGCACGAAATACTCGTAGGTCGCCCAGAGTTCGTCCGCGTCGTAGCGGCG
>DASSSV010000808.1:0-13567 GCA_035708265.1 Thermomicrobiales bacterium
GCCGACGGCGATGCCCTCACCCTCGCGCAATAGCCCCAGTAACAGGTGCTCGGTGCCGATGTAGTGGTGGTTGAGGCGGCGCGCCTCGTCCACGGCGTACTCAATGACCTTCTTGGCCCGCGGCGTCAGGCCGATCTCGCCCCTTCCCGTGGATGTGTCGCGCCCAATTATGAACTCGACCGCGCGCCGCGCCGCGCCCAGGTCCACGCCGAGGTCGGTCAGCACCTGCCCGGCGACGCCGCCCTCGCGCAATAGCCCCAGCAGGAGATGCTCGGTGCCGATGTAGTGGTGGTTGAAGCGCTGCGCCTCTTCGTTCGCCAGCGTCAAAACGCGGCGCGCCCGCTCGGTGAATTTGTCGAACTTGTCGGCCATCGCGACCTCCCTGGACGTGAGAGCGTGGGAGCGTGAGAGCGTGATGGCAGGGTGCGGCATCGGGCACCCGCCATGCCCCCGTCCGGGCCGGGACGAGGCCGGCCCGGTTTCTGCGCCTCCCGCCATGCGATATGCCGCCCGGCTCCGGGTGGGGAGGCCTCTCGGCCGATCGCGCTGCCGGCCGGCAGCCGACGAGGGGTGGCGCGCCCCAGCGGCGTATGCCCATTCAGATGCCGGTCGGCCGGGGACGCGGGCCCGCACGGGGGCCGGCCCCTACGAAGGCGTGGCGGTTGCCGGATCCCATACCCTGCCGTCGCGCTCTCGCGCTCGCACACTCGCACGCTCTCACGCTTCACGCCCCGCGCCCTCGATGTGCTCCTTCGTCGAGGGGAGGCGGTCGCCGAGGCGGGGGTCGAGCGCGGTGGCGGCGTCGAGCGCGCGGGCGAAGGCTTTGAAGATCGCCTCGACCTCGTGGTGGGTGTTGCGGCCGTAGTGCAGCAGGACGTGGACGTTCAGCCGCGCCTCGCGCGAGAAGCTGTCGAAGAAGTGCTCGACCAGTTCGACGCCGAGGTCGCCGACGCGCGCGCCGGTGAAGGCGCCGCTGAAGACGCAGGCGCTCCGGCCGCCGAGGTCGATCGCCACGGTCGCCAGCGCCTCGTCCATCGGCACGACGGCGTGCGCGGTGCGCCGGATGCCGCGCCGCGCGCCGAGCGCCTGGCCGAGCGCCTGGCCGAGACAGATGGCGACGTCCTCGACGGTGTGGTGCTCGTCGACGTGCAGGTCGCCGCTGGCCCGCACGGTCAGGTCGAAGAGGCCGTGGCGCGCGAAGAGGGTCAGGAAATGGTCGAGCGCGCCGACCCCGGTCGCGACGTCGGCCGCGCCGTCGCCGTCGAGCGCGAGGCTCAGTTCGACCTGCGTCTCGGCCGTCCGCCGGCTGACCGCGCCGCGCCGCGGCTCCCGCGTCTGCACTGGTATCCGCCCCTCCCCTCCGCCCGTCCGGGCGCTCGCTCCGCCGGCCTGGATGTCGCAGTATAGCACCGGGCGCGGAGCCGGCCCGGGCCGGGCACGATTCCTGCTCCGCGCGAACGACGAAGTACGAATGACGAATGACGAGTTGAGAGTGATGAGTGACGAGTGACGAGGGGTGGGAACGGGGCGCTACCCGACTACCCGACTACCCGACTAGCCGACTGCCGCCGGTGGCGGTGCGCGACGCGCTGGTGGTGCTGCTCGCGGCGGTCTCGGGGTACGTCGATGTGGTCAGTTACCTGGGGCTCGGCCGCGTCTTCACGTCGAACATGACCGGCAACACCGTCCTCCTCGGCCTGGCCGTCGGGCAGGAGCGGGGCCTTGCGGCGCTGCGGTCGGGCGTCGCGCTGGCCGGCTTCCTCGGCGGCGTCGCCGTCGCCGCCGCGATCGTCCGGCGCGACGACGACCGCGAGGTCTGGCCGGCCGCGGTCACGGTGGCGTGTGCCGTCGAGTGCGCCGTGCTGCTCGCGCTCGCCGTCTGGGGCGCCCGGGCCGGCAACGTGGGCGACCGCTGGCCGGTCTACCCGCTGATCGCGCTGTCGGCCGTCGCGATGGGCATCCAGAGCGCGGCCGTCCGCGCGCTCGGCGTCTCCGGCGTGACGACGACCTACATCACCGGCACCTGGACGAGCCTCATTGGCGGCACGGCGCGTCGGCTCTGGCGCGTGCAGGACGCGGGCGGGTCCGACAAGCCGGCCGGCGTGCTCGGGGCGAGCGGCCGGCTCCAGGCGGCGGTCGTCGGCGTCTACTTCGCCGCCGCCGTGGCGGGCGGCGCGGCGGAGAGCCGCTGGCTCCTGGCCGCCGTCGCGCTGGCCGCCGCCGCGGTCGCGCTCGTCGTCGCCGTCGCGGCGCTGCGCTTCCGGCGCGGCGCGCCTAGCGAGGATAGTCCAACGCCGCCTTGATGTCGGCGACCTGCGCGCGGTGGTGATCCAGATGCCAGCGCAGGAACTCGAGGCGCTGGTAGGCGTCGAGCGGGCCCGAGAGGAAGTGCGGGAAGATGACGGCTGTGAGGTCGAGCCCGTCGAGTGCCGCCCCGAGCGTTTCGAGCACCGGCTGGCAGGCGCGCAGGCAGGCGGTCCAGTAGGCCAGCGGGCCACCCGCCTCGGGCGTGGCGTTCGGCGGCGCGAGTTCCTTGTCCCGCCACGTCCGCACGATGACCTCCTCGATCGGCAGCCCGCGGTGGACCGCTTCGCCGCTCCAGACCGGCCGCCCCTGTCGCTGCCCCTCGGCCGCCTGCCAGATGCGGTTGATCCCCGACTGCTCGGCCAGGACCAGGTGCTCGATGACCTCCGTGGCGGACCATTCCTCCGGGCCCGGCCGGAAAGCCGCCTGGGCCGGCGACATGTCCTCGACCGCCGCGATCACCCGCTCCCGGGCGACGACCACGTCCGCGATGAGCCCCGGCACGGTCGGCATCGCCCCACCTCCGTCGAGGAAACGGTTCGGGCCGCCGCGCGGCCGGCCCACACCCGGTAGTACGGATGGGCTCACTCGCCGTTTCCGGTCGGCGGCGATGAACTCGTCGAGGTCGTCGCGCTCGTCATCACTGGCCGTCAATTCGAGTCCCGTCCCGGAAGATGCTGCCACGGCGATGTCTCGCCTGCTGGGATCGGCGTCAGTGCCCGCCCCGGCCGCGCAGCTCGGCGATCGTCGTGCCGACGGTGATGAGGTCGGGGTCGGCGGCGACCTCGATCAGCGCGGGGGCGCCGAGGGCCAGGGCGCGCTCCAGCGCCGGGGCGAAGTCGCGGTTGTCGGTCACGCGCTCGCCGTGCGCGCCGAGCGCTTCGGCGAACTTCGCGAAGTCGACCGGGCCGAGCGCGGTCGCGCTGACGCGGCCGGGATACTCGCGCTCCTGGTGCATGCGGATCGTGCCGTAGGAGCGGTTGTTGAGGACGAGCGCGGTCACCGGCAGCCGGCAGCGCACCGCGGTCTCCAACTCCTGTCCGGTCATCAGGAAGCCGCCGTCGCCCGCGACTGCGAGGGTCGGCGTGCCGGGCCGGGCCAGCGCCGCCCCGATCGCGGCCGGCAGCGCGTAGCCCATCGCGCCACTCGTCGGGCCGAGGTAGGTGCCGGGGCGGCGGAAGCGGAAGAAGCGCGCGAACCAGTGCCAGAAGTTGCCGGCGTCGCCGGTGACGATCGTCTCGGGCGGCAGCAGGTGCGCGAGGTCGGCCACGAGGCCCTCCGGGTCGACCGGCTCGCGCGCGGCCAGCGCGTGCGCCCTGGTGCGCTCCGCGAACGCCGCGCGGTCGCGCTCGGCGGCGGCGCGGCGCTCCTCGCGCCGGGCGGCGAGCGGCCCGGCCGCCGCGGCGAAGGCCCGCAGCGCCTCGCTGGCGTCCGCGACGATGCCGAGCGCGACGTCGATGTTGACGCCGACGACGTCCGGGTCGATGTCGACGTGGATGACGCGCATCCCCGGCGTCGGCACGCGGTAGGTGCCGGTCGTCGTCTCCGAGAGGCGCGTGCCGAGCGCGAGCACGACGTCGGCCGCGCGCAGTCGCTCGGTGACGACCGGCGGCGCACCGACGCCGACGCCGCCCAGGTAGAGCGGGTGGTCGTTGGGGAAGGCGTCGTAGCGCCGGAAGGCGGTGATCACCGGGATGCCGGTCGCCTCGGCGAAGGCGACGAGGTCGGCGGTCGCGCCGGCGGCCAGGACGCCGCCGCCGGCCAGGATCACCGGGCGCGCGGCCTCCGCCAGCAACGCGGCGGCGCGCGCGACGTCGGCGGCGGCCGGCGCCGGGCGCGGGGCGACCGCCGCGGCGCGGAAGTCGTGCGGCGCGAAGTCGGCCTCGGCGTCGAGGACGTCGGTCGGGACAGCCAGGAGCACGGGGCCGGGCCGCCCGCCGATCGCGCGGCGCACCGCCTCGTGGACCACCTCGGGGATGCGCTCGGTGCGGTCGATCTCCGTGGCCCACTTGGTGATGTGGCCGAAGAAGGCGGCCAGCTCGATCTCCTGGAACGCCTCGCGGCGCCGGTAGGGCGTCTCGACCTGGCCGATCAGGGCGATCAGCGGCGTGGAGTCCTGGTGCGCGGTGTGGATGGCGATGCCCATGTTGGTCGAGCCGACGCCGCGCGTCGCCATGCAGAGGGCAGGCCGGCCGGTCACCTTGCCGACCGCCTCCGCCATGAAGGCCGCGCCCTCCTCGTGCCGCGTGGCGACCAGCCCGATCGCCTCCTCGTCGTGGAGCGCGTCGAGCACCGAGAGGAAACTCTCGCCCGGCACCGTGAACGCGTGCCGCACGCCCTCGCGTTTCAACTGCTCCACCGCCGCCCGCGCGCCCGTCATCCGCACCGTGCTCCCCCTTCGGGGGAGAGGACTCAGGACTCAGGACTCAGGACTCAGTGGCCTGGTCCTTACGCCGATCAGTCCCTGTACCCCTCGCCCCACTGAGTCCTCAGTCCTGAGTCCTGAGTCCTCCATTCGCCGCGCGGCTATTGTCTGCCATCGCGCGCCGGCTCGCCAGCCGGGTAGCCATCCTGCCCCCGCGGTGGCTATACTTGGGATGGACACGCGCGATACGGCTGCGAGGCGAGTACCACCGATGGGGCAGCAGGCGACGATCCTGGATATCCCGCTCTTCCCGCTCAATACCGTCCTCTTCCCCGGCATGACGCTGCCGCTGCACATCTTCGAGGAACGGTACAAGCGGATGATCGCGGTCTGCCTGGAGCAGGGGCGCTCCTTTGGCGTCGTGCTGATCAAGAGCGGGGCCGAAGTCGGCGGCGAGGCGATCCCCTACGACGTCGGGACGGTGGCGCGGATCGTCCAGGCGGTCCCGATGGCCGACGGGCGCTACAACATCCTGACGCAGGGCGCGGCGCGCTTCCAGGTGCTCGAGAGCCGCTATCAGAGCGGCTACCTCACCGCGCGCGTCGAACTCCTCGACGAGGAGGAACTGGACGTCCACCGGCTCGCCGACCTCCAGCGGAGCGTGGAGCGCCGCTTCGCCGGCTTCATGGCCGAACTCGCCGCCGTGACCGAGGCCAAACTGGAGCCCCTGCGCCTCCCGGCCGAGCCGACGGCGGCCTCGTACTACGTCGCCGCGCACCTGCCGCTCGACCAGTGGGAGAAGCAGCGGCTCCTGGAGGCGACCTCGACCGACGTCCGCCTGCACGAAGAGCGCCGCATCCTCGGGCGCGAGCGCGACCTGCTGCGTCGCTTCGCCACCGCCGTCCCCCCCTACCCCACGGGCGAAGACGAGGACGGCCACATCCGGCTCTCGCCGAACTGACCCCGCGGGCCGCGCCTTGACGCGCCGCCGCCCGCGGTGCTACCTTCCCCACCGCTCTCGGCGGGGCGCGGACGATCCGCACCGTCGCGCCCGCGACGCCGCAACGCCGTGAACCACGGGGGACATTGCCGCGCACCACACCGCCGCTCCGGCCCAGCAGACAAGCGAGGATCCGGCCGGGCCCGAGCCCCCGCGACGGCCTCGCGCGCCCCGCCGCCGCGGTCGGGGACTGGAACCGAGGCCCCGGCCCGGCCGTTTTGTACTGCGTAGCCCGGCGCGACCCGGCCGTAGGCCGGGCGGGCGCGCCGGGGAGGCATAGGCGGGGCGGTGCCGGGTGGCGCGCCGCCCGCGCGAGGCCGATGGAGACTGATCGATGAGTATGGCGGCGTCGCCCCGGCCGCGCGGCGGCGGGGCGGTCGCGCTGGGCCGGGCCGCCGGGGTCGCGAAGCGGCGCCGCCACCGGATCCCCTGGTGGCGGCGCTGTCTCCCGGCGGTGCTGCGGCGGTGGTACGGCTCACAGTTCGAGCCGATCGGCACTGCGCTCGGCGACTGGGCGGTGCTGCTCACGCTGCTCCTGGTGGCGCTGGCGCTCGTCGCGCTCTACCAGTTCCCGCGCACCCGCTCGGTCGACGTCGGCCGGGGCAACGACGGCTTCTACCTCGAAGGCGCCTACCCGCAGGAGCAGGGCGCCGGGACGCAATTCCGCTGGCTCGACGGCGACGCCGAGATCGTGGTGCCGGCCGCGCCCGGCAATACGACCTGGACCGCCACGCTGCGCTTCGGCGGCGAGCGCCCGCCCGGCGTCCCGGAGCCGGCCGTAGACATCTTCGCCGACGGGCGCCTCGTTGCGCACTTCGCGACGATCGAAGCCTTCCGCGATTACACCTTCACCTTCCAGCGCGACCCGCTGCCTCCAGCGAACCTGACACTGACGCTCAAGGCGCCGACCTTCGACGCGCCCGGCGAGGATGCCCGGAAACTCGGCATCGCGCTCGACAGTTTCTCGCTGACGCCGCATCGCGCCGGCGAGGCGCGGCCAATCCTGCCGCCCCCCGCCTACGTCGCCGCCGTCCTCCTGCTGCTGATCGTCCTGGTCGCCCTGCTGGCCGACGTCGGCGCGCCACGCGCGGCGACGCGCGGCGCGGCCGCGGTCGCCGCGCTGGCGATCCTCGGCGGGCACCTGGCCGTGCCGGACATCACCGCGCGCTACGCCATGGAACTGCTGCTGGCCGGGGCGGCGGTCTTCGTCGCGGTTCTGCTCCTGCGCCCGCTCCTGCACAGCGTCTGCGCGGCGGGCGGGGTCGCCCTCTCCCTCCGCGAGGAGCGGCTGCTGCTCGGCATCTTCGCCTTCGGGGCGGCGCTGCACCTGGCCGGGGTCTTCTACCCCGGCTTCCAGGCGCACGACATCGGCTTCCAGATGAACCGCCTCGACGACGTGACGCACGGGCGGCTACTCCTGAGCACCCTGGCGACCGAGTGGGGCTATCGCCGCGCGCCCTACCCGCCCGCGCTCTACATCCTGGTGGCGCCGGTGGCGCTGCTGACCCACAGCCTGATGCTGCCGCTGCAACTCTTCCCGCCGCTGATCGACGCGACCTCCGCCTTGCTCCTCTTCTACCTGCTGCGGCGCTGCGGCCTGCGCGAGCCGGCGCCGCTGCTGGCGGCGTTCTTCTACGCGCTGATCCCGGCGACCGGGCAACTCCTGTGGTGGGGCTTCTTCCCCAACCTCTTCGGCCAGTGGGCCACGCTGGCGCTCCTGACGGTCGCGGTCGCGCACTACGCCGACCTGCGGCGGCCGAAGGTCTTCGCCGCGCTGGTCGCCTGCCTGATCCTGGCGCTCCTCTCGCACCCCGGCACCTTCGTCCTGACGCTCGCCGTCATCCCGATCCTCGCGGTCGGCCTCTACGCGCAGTCCCGCCTGGCCGGGCTCGGGGGCGACCGCCGGCCGGCCCTGGCGCTCCTCGGCGCCACCGCGCTGGCCGGCGGCGTCGTCTACGCGCTCTACTACTGGCACTACACCGACCTGGTCGTCGACGAGGTCCGCGTCTGGGTCACCGGCGCGCCGGGCGGCCCGACCGACCCGGCGCCGCTGAACGTGCCGAGTTACCTGTGGCTGCGCCTGTCGGCCTTCCCCTTCGCGCTCTACTTCGTCGGCACCTGGGTCGCCACCGCCTACCTGCTGCGCACCGGCCGGCGGCGGCTCGGCTGGCTGGTCCTGGCGATCATGGGGACGGCGACGCTCTTCGCGGTGGTGCATCTGGCCGCGGGCGTCTGGGTGCGCTACTTCGCCTTCACCGCCCCGGCGCTGGCGATCGGCGCGGCGATCTGCGTCTCCTGGCTCTGGGAGCGCGGCCGGCTCTGGCGCGGCGCCGCCTACGCCGCGCTGGCCTACGGCACCGTCGCCGGCGCCTTCTTCTGGTTCTCCATCACCATCGGCGCGGCCAGACCACCCTATCCGTAAGTACGAAGTACGAATGACGAAGTACGAATGACGAGGGGGCCGACGTTCGGGCTCCGCCCCGCCGTTCGTACTTCGTAACTTCGTACCTCGTACTTGGTCACAGGCCGCGCACGAGGAGGACGGCGAGCGCGACGACGATGAGCGCGAGGAGCGTCGTCAGGCGCGCCAGCCAGGAGGCGCGGCGGCGCAGCGCCGCCGCCTCGGCGGGGTCGGCCGCGTCGCCGCGCGCCGTCGCGCGCGTGCTGGCCGGGCCGACGACGAAGTCGTGCAGCGCGGTGACGACGAGCATGACGCCGACCAGCACGACCTTGGCGGTCAGGAGCTGGCCGAACTGCTCGCGGAAGAATTGCCCGGACGCCAGCCCCTCCCAGGTGACGCCGCGGCTGTAGGCGTTGTACAGGCCGGTGACGACCAGGATGCCGAGGCAGGTCCAGCCGACGACGCGGAAGCGCCGCCCGATGTCGGCGAGCAACTTGGCGCGCTCCGCGGATGGCAGCCGCCGCGCGACCGGCACGGCCACCAGCGCGAAGAAGGCCAGGCCGCCGACCCAGACGATCGCGGCCAGGATGTGGAGGAAGACGACGAACTGATACACCGTAGCCCCGCTTGCGCTCCGGGCGCGCCCCCCACGGCGCGCCCCCATTCACCCTCACCGTCCCCGCGTCCCACTCCATGCGCAAGCGCCGGGCCATGCACGGGTGTCGTCGGTTTGGGGCGAGGCGTCGGCGGCTGAAGTCGCGCCTGGAGACGCCTCGCGGCGCCACGAAGCCCACGCCCAGAGGGCACCCGGCGGGCTGGGCCGTTGAGACAAGCCGGCTCGGCTTGGCCGGGCTTCGCGGCGGGGTGCCCGCTTGCGGGCCTGCCAATAGCCGCGGTTACAACCGCCCCCTCCCTCCCACCGTTCATCCTTCTCGCTTCTCACTTCTCACTTCCGCGCCGCTGGCGCGGGCATACCTCCTATAGTACAATCTGTAGTCGCCAGGCCGGCGCGACCGGCCGGTTTGTGTTGCCAGGCACACACGCCCCACGGCGGGGCGACGGAAGAAAGGGACGCATGGCCGACGAGATGGACCAGGCGGTCGAGATCACCGAGGCCGAGGTGCAGCGGCTGCTGCTCGCGATGCGCCGCAGCCAGCGGCCGATGACGCTCGACGACCTGGTCGAACTGCTGCGCAGCGAAGGGCGATGAGTTGCGAGTTGATAGTTGTTAGTGATCAGAGGACAAGGGCTTCTATCAACTCACAACTCACAACTCCATACGGAGAAGGGCGACGGGGGCGGATGCAGCAGACGGTAGGGACGACGACATTCGAGGGCAGCGACGAGGAACGCCGGCTGGCCGAGCAGATCGTCCAGTTGGCGCGCTTGCAGGGGCGATTCTTCTCCGTCAACGCGCCGATCAACCTGAAACTCGACGAATTGGTGGGCTTCTTCGCGAGCCAGGACAAGGGGCGCGACCCCGCCGAACTGGCCGGGGCGATCGACGCGGCGCTGAGCGCCAACCCGGCCGTCTTCGCGCGGGGCGAGACCGACGACGGGGCCGTGACGTTCACGACGACGCGCGGCGGCCGGGCGCCGGTCGCGGCGCCGGAGGACATGGCGCACACGCTGGCCGAGCGGTTCATGACCCCGGTCGAGTTGCCGCCGCCGCCGCCGCCGAAGCCCGCGCCGCTGATCTCCGATGCGTGGACCCAGCCCCCCGACTTCGTCGAGGAAGAGGCCGAAGAGGAGGCCCCGCCCGCCGAGGCGCCGGCACTGGTCGCGCCCGCCGCGGTCGAGGCGCCGCCCGCGGTCGCGGAGGCGCCCGAGGAGACGCCCGTCGCCGAGGCGCCCGCGGCGGTGCCCGAGCCGGCCCCCGCGCCGGCCCTCGCGTCGCCCTCGCCCACCGAGGTACCGGTCGAGGAGTTGCGCGCCGCGCTCGCCGCGCGGCTGGAGGCCGACGACCGCTTCGTCTCCTTCGGCGAGGAGTATTACCCGGAGGACCTGGTCGACCGCTACAGCCGCGGCGACATGCGGCGCATCCGCGAGTACATCCAGGAGGTCACCGAGCCGCTCGGCGACGAGATGCTGCTGCAGGACCTCTTCGGCCGGCGGCCGAACGAGCCGACCTTCGCGGCGGCGCGCTTCTCGCTCGACTACCGCCTCTCGCGCGAGAAGCGCGACTTCGAGTTCGTCGGCACGCGCGACTCGCGCCTCTGGGCGACGCCGAACCTGCCGCCGATCGGGACGACGCTCAGGAAGGCGAGCGAACTCGGCACCGACTACCGGTACCTGCTGGACGAGCCGGCCGCGCCCGACGTCGGCGCGGCGGTGACGCACACCCTGACCTTCTTCGAGTGGGTCTACGGCGTGCTGCCGTATGACGGCGTTTTCCGTCAGCTCTTCCCGGGGCCGTATCTGGAGGACCAGAAGACGGCGGTGCTGCGCTTCGACGTGCCGCAACTCTTCGTCAGTTTCCTGGCTGAACTGCGTTACCCGACGGCGAACCGCGGTGGCTACCTCGTCGGCTTCGACGAGTTCTACCGCGAGAACCTGGCGCCGGGCGCGGTCATGACGATCGAGCGCACGCCGGACAACAACGGCCTCTTCGTCCTGCGCTTCACGGCGACGCCCGCGCGCGAGGAGCGGCTGCTCCAGTACGACGAGCGGCGCAACCGCTACGTCTACCGCGCGCAGGAGATCGCCTGCGAGCAGAACGACGAGTGGGTGCTGAGCGAGGCGCGCTACCCGCGGCTGGCCAACGTCAAGCCGCTGGAGGAGCGCGAACGGCGGCGCCCGGAGGCCGTCGTCGGCGCCGCCTTCGAGCGCGCGGCCGAGAACGTCGGGACGAAGGCGCAGCCGCGCTACTGGTCGTCGCCGGACGAACTACTGCCGGTGGCGAATCTGGAGCGGCCCTTCAGCCGGCGCGCGCTGCTCGACGTGCTGGAATCGCCGCAGTACCCGCAGTTCACGCCCGACCCCGACACCGAGGGCGCGTTCTTCTACGAGCCGCCCGCCGCCCCGGCGAAGGGCAAGCGGCGGGCCGCCGAGGACGCGGACGAGGACGAGGACATCGAATGAGCATCAAGGGCGCGGCCGGTTCCCGGCCGCGCTCGCATCCTCGCATCAATGAGGGATACGACTACGAACCACAGCGAACCGGAACAGATCACGGTAGGCGTCTTCCAGCAGCGCCTGGCCGCGCTGACCGAGGGCGAGGCCCACGCCGGCGACGTCGCGCTCTTCTCCGACCTCGATCGGGCGAAGGCGCGGGAACTGCGCCGCTCCTGGCCCGCGCTGCCCGCCGCCACGCGGCGCAAGCTCGTCCGCGACATGGCGGAGTTGGCCGAGGAGCAGATCGAGTACAACTTCAGCCGCGCGCTCAAGGTCGCCCTGCGCGACGCCGACCCGGCCGTGCGCGCCGCCGCCATCGAGGGGCTCTGGGAGGACGACGGCGAGGACTTCCTGGCCTACCTGCTCGACGAGGCCCCGCACGACGAGAGCGCCGCGGTGCGGCTCGCCGCCGTCCGCGCGCTGGCGCGCTTCAGCCTCCTGGCCGTGCAGGACGAGATCGGCGAGCGCTGGTTCCAGCCCCTGCGCGACCGCCTCCTCGCGCTCGTGCGCGGGGGGGAGTCGCCGGAGGTCCGGCGCCGCGCGCTGGAGGCGCTGGCGGTCTACTCGGGCGACGCCGAGGTCGCCGACCAGATCGCCGCGGCCTACGCCTCGCCCGACGAGGCGCTGCGCACGAGCGCGCTCTTCTCGATGGGGCGCAACCTCGACGAGCGCTGGCTGGACACGATCCTCGAAGAGATGGACAATCCGGTCGCGGCGCTCCGCTACGAGGCGACGAGGGCCTGCGGCGCCTTCGGGGACCGGCGCGCGGTGCCGCGCCTGCTGGAGCGGCTCGGCGACGACGACCGCGAGGTGCAGCTGGCGGCGATCGGCTCGCTCGGCCAGATCGGCGGCGACGCCGCGCTGAAGATCCTGAGGCGCCTCGCCGTCTCGAAGGACGACGTCGTCCGCGAGGCCGCCGAGGAGGCCATCGACGAGGCCGCGTTCATGAGCAACCCGCTCGGGCCGGGCGGCCGGCTCCAGGCGGATAATTGGGGCTGACGGAGTCGGGAGTCGGCAGTCGGCAGTCGGCAGTCGGAAGAGGCGGCTCCCGGAGGCCGCCCGGTCAACGATGGCACGGCCGGTACTCCCGACTGCCGACTCCCGACTCCCGACTCACACAGGAGGGACAATGGGCGCCGCCACCGGGGTCGACGGGCTTCTCAGCCAGCGCGGGCACAACGTCGGGGAGAGCCGGGGGCTGCCGGGCGCCCGCGAGGGCGTGATCTCCTTCTCTGGCGGGTTCCCCGATCCCGCCCGCTTCCCCTACACCGAGATCGCCGAGGCGACGGCGCGGACGATGCAGACCCACGGCCAGTGGCCGCTGCAATACGGTCCCTCGATGGGCTACGAGGGGATGCTCGACTTCCTGGTCGAGAAGCTCGGTAAGCACCAGGGCATCCAGTGCAGCCGCGAGAACCTGCTCCTGACCGCGGGCGGCTCGCAGGCGCTGGCACTGTTGTGCGACCTCTTCGTGGACCAGGGCGACACGGTGCTCAGCGAGGCGCCGACCTGGATGGGCGCCGGGCGGATCTTCCGCAACGTCGGCGCCGAGGTCGAGAGCGTGCCGCTCGACGGCGAGGGAACGCGCGTCGACGCGCTGGAGGAGCGGCTGCGCGACCTCAAGGCGCGCGGCGTGACGCCGAAGTTCTTCTACATCATCCCCAACTTCCAGAACCCGTCCGGCGTGACCACGACGCTGGCCCGCCGCCAGCGGATCGTCGAGCTGGCCGCCGAGTACAACTTCGCGATCCTGGAGGACGACGCCTACTTCGACCTCCGCTTCGCCGGCGAGAAGTTGCCGACCCTCTACACGCTCGACGGCGGCCGGCGCGTCTTCTACTTCGGCACCTTCTCGAAGATCCTCGCGGCCGGGATGCGCCTCGGCTGGATCGTCGGCGACCCGGCGATGATCGGCCGCATGGGCGGCCTGAAGGCCGAGGGCAGCACCAACCCCTTCGCCGCGCACGTCGCCTTCGAGTATTGCAAGGACGGGCGGCTCGACGCGCGCATCACCGACCTGATCGAGACCTACCGGCGCCGCCGCGACCTGACGCTCGGCGAACTCGACGAGCGGATGCCCGAGGACGTCACCTGGACGGTGCCGGACGGCGGCTTCTTCGTCTGGGTGACGCTGCCGGAGAGCGTCGACGTCCAGCGCCTGCTGCCGAAGGCGCGCGAGGCCGGGCTGGAGTTCTCACCCGGCCCGATCTTCTACTTCGACGGCAGCGGCCGGCATCGGCTCCGCCTCTCCTACAGTTATGTCGAGGAAGACCAGCTCGCGCGCGGCGTGCAACTGCTCGCGGACCTGATCCGCGAAGTGAGCAGTGAGCAGTGAGCAGTACGAAGTACGAAGCATGAAGTTTGACGTGGGCGACATGGAGCC
>DASSSV010000809.1:0-9620 GCA_035708265.1 Thermomicrobiales bacterium
GCGCCGGACTTCGGCCAGCAGCCCCAGGTCATCAACGGCTGCTCCGACCTCTTCGTCGAGGTCTTCGGCGAGCAGGGCCGCCACGCCCGCTCCGCCGTCGGCATGGGCTCCCTCCCCAGCGGCATCACCGTCGAGATCGAAGCGATCGTCGAAGTCGAGTAGGGGACGACCACCGCAGAGGCGCAGAGGACGCGGAGGACGAGGAGAGAGAAGACGAATATAATCGTTCTCTCCCCGTTCTCTGCGCTCTCTGCGTCTCTGCGGTGAACCGTCCTATCCCCCGGAAGAGGTGGCCGATGGCGGAGGAGGCGGCGCTGCGGGCGCTGGAGGAGCGCGTCGCGGCCGAGGGCTATCGGGGGCTCTGGATCGTCTTCCACGACTACTCGGCGCGCGCCTGCGCCAAGTGGGCGCCGCGCGAGGCCATCCCCGCCGCGCTGCGCCAGGGCGGCGTCTTCGCGCGCGCCAACCTCAACTTCACCATCGACGACCAGCAGGTCCCCACGCCGCATTTCGCGGCCGACAGCGGCGACTTCTTCGCCCGCCCCGACCCCGCGACCTTCGCGCCCGTGCCCTACCGCGAGGGGACCGCGCGCGTCCTGAGCTACCTCCACACCGAGGCCGGCGAGCTGTGGGAGGGCTGCCCGCGCGGGCGGCTCGACGCGGTCGTGGGAGAGCTGGCGGCGCGCGGGCTGGCCGCGCGGGTCGCCTTCGAGCCGGAGTTCGCCCTCTTCCGTCGCGCTGACGGCGGCGGCTACGAGCCGGCCGACGCCTTCGCGATGTACTCGGTCGACCGCATCGACGCCTACCACGACCTGCTCGCGCGCATCGAGGCGGCGCTGGCGGCGCAGGGCGTCCAGGTGGTGCAGATCGGCAGCGAGTACGGCGCGGGGCAGGTCGAGATCAACCTGCGCCACCGGCCGCCGCGCGAGGCCGCCGACGACCTCTTAACCTTCCGCGAGACGGTCAAGGCGCTGGCGCGCGACGCCGGCCTGGTCGCCTCCTTCATGCCCAAGCCCTTCGCGCACCTGGCCGGCAGCGGCGTCCACGTCCATCTCTCGCTGTGGGACCGCGAGGGGCGCGTGGACCGCTCGGCGGGCGACGGCCCGCTCGGCCTCTCGCGCGAATTGGCCGCCTTCCTGGCCGGCGTGCTGGCGCACGCGCCCGCGCTCTGCGGCGTCGCCGCGCCGACCGTCAACTCCTACAAGCGGCTCCTGCCCGGTTCCTGGGCGCCCGCGCACGTCGGCTACGCGGCCGAGAACCGCGCCGCGCTCGTGCGGATCCCCGGCGCCTCGCGCCCGCGGATCGAGTTCCGCGCCGGCGACCACACCGGCAACCCCCACCTGGCGCTCGCCGCGCTCCTCGCGGCCGGGCTCGACGGCCTCGACCGGGGGCTCGACCCCGGCCCGCCCGCCGCCGGCGACCTCGGCCACCTGCCGCCCGACGAACTGGCGCGCCAGGGCGTGCGCCTGCTTCCGCGCACGGCCCACGAGGCGCTCGACGCGATCGAGGCCGACGAGGTGGTGATGCGCGCGCTCGGCCCGGTCTGCGGCCCCGAACTGCTGCGCGTCAAGCGCTATGAGCTCGCCCGCTACGACCAGCACGTCACCGATTGGGAGCGGGTTGTGTATTTTGAGCGCGCATGAGCGGAAGTACGAAGTACGAATAATCAGTGACGAGTGACGAGTGACGAGTGACGAGGGGCCGAGAGCCGGGGCGGGGTGGCAGGAGGGGCTGGCGCGGGAACTGGCGGCGCTGCTGGAGCCCGATGCGGGGGTGCGGGCGCTGGCGCTCTTCGGGTCGGCGGCGCGCGGCGGGGAGGCGTGCGACGCCTGGAGCGACGTGGACGCGCTGGTCGTCGTGGACGGGCGCGCCCGCGAGCGCTTCTACCCGGCGCCCGGGTGGCTGCGGCAGCTGGGCGATCTCTACGCTTGGGACCAGTCGGCCGGGGAGTTCGCGGCGACGACGCGGGTCTGCTTCCGCGATCTGCGCCGCCTCGACCTGGTGATCGCCACCGAGGCGGCGCTGGCGCGGATCGCCGACTGGCCGCGCGTGCCGTTCTGGGGCGGGGTCCGGGTACTCTTCTCCCGCTCGGCCGTGGCCGACCACGCGCTCGCCGGTCCATTCGCGCGCCCGGCGCCGCCGCTCCTCACGCCGGAGGAGTACGCGGCGCTGGCGAACCGGTTCTGGTTCAAGGCTACGCTCGCCGTCGGCAAGGTCGCGCGCGGCGACCTCTTGATTGCGCTCCACCTGGCGCTCGATCTCGTGCGCGATTGCTGCGTGCTGGGGATGGTGCTGCGGGATCGCGAGACGGGGACCGCCCATCATCGCGAGGGAGGCAGCGGGAACGAGGTGGTCGCGGGGCTGGCGGGGGCGGCGCAACCATACACCGCGGCCGGGATTCTGGAGAGTGTGGAGCAGAGCGCCGTCGCGTTCGACCGGCTGGCGCGGCGCTGGTCGGCCGGGTATCGGGAGCAGCGAGGGCCGCTGCTGGCCCTGATCGAGCGGGCCAGGCGAACGCTGGCGGCGGGCAGCGAAGGCGCGGAGGGGTAAGCAGATGACGGAACCGGGGTCTGACTCGTCACTCGTCGCTCGCCACTCGTCACTCGCCGCGTCGATCGCGCGGATCCCGTTCGTGGACCACCACGTCCACGCGCCGCGCAAGGGCGAGCACGGGCTCTCGGCGGCGGAGTTCCGCCGGCCCTTCACCGAGGCGGCGCTGCCGGCCGTCTGGGAAGGGCACCTGCCGAGCCAGCTCGGCTACCGCTGGATGGTGCGCGAACTGGCGCGCGTGCTCCGCGTCGCGCCGCAGGAGGCGGCGGTGCTGGACGCGCGCAACGCGGCGGCGCCGGCCGAGTATCATCGTCTCCTGGCGGACGACGCGAACCTCGGCGCGGCCTACGACGACGATCTCTTCGAGGCCGGCCAGTGCTACAGCGCGGGCGAGTGGGCGGCGCTGATCGGGCGGCCGGTCCACCGCCTCCTGCGCGTCGAGGTCTTCGTCGAGCAGGGTTTCCCCACCTGCGCGACGCTCGACGACGCGCTAGAGCGGCTGACCGACGAGGTCGCGGCCGCGCCGGAGCGCGGGATCGTCGGGCTCAAGAGCATCGCCGGCTACCGCGCGGGGCTGGCCTTCGCGCCGCCGAGCGGCGAGCAGCGCCGCGGCGCGGCGGCGGCGTATGCCCGCGTGCGGGAAGCGGCGCTCAGTGGCGGCGCGGGCCGCATCGCGAACAAGGACCTCGTGGACACGATCGTCTGGACGGCGATCGAGGCCGCCGTCCCGCTGCGCCTGCCGATGCAGTTCCACGTCGCGCTCGGCGACGACGACATCGTGCTGACGCGCAACGACCCCTCGCTAATGCGCGCGCTCTTCACGCACGAGCCCTTCCGCGCCGTCCCGCTGGTCCTCCTCCACTGTTATCCCTACCACCGGCACGCGGGCTACCTCGCCAGCCTCTACCCCAACGTCTACGTCGACCTCGGCCTGACGATCCCGCTGGTCGGGCCGGGCGCGGCGCGCGTGCTGGCCGAAGCGCTCGAACTGGCGCCCGCGGACCAGGTGCTCGCCTCGACCGACGGGCACATGACCCCCGAGTTCCAGTGGTTCGCCATCGTCGTCTGGCGCTGGGCGCTGGCGCGCGTGCTCGGGCGCTACGTCGAGTGGGGCGTGCTCGACCAAGGCGAAGCGCTCCAGACCGCCGCCGCCATCCTGCGCGACAACGCCTGGCGCCTCTACCCGCTGGCGCGGGGGTAGCCGCGACCTCTCAGTCGCCCGGCGCGCGGTCGCGCGCGTGCATCTCGGTCCAGGCCGGCCAGTAGCCGAGGCCGACCGCGATGGCGCGCGAGTGGATGTTCGAGACGTGGGTCGCGTAGTAGGGGACTTTGCCGCTCCGGAAGATGGCCTCCGTCAGCCGGCCGACCAGCGCGCGGCCGATGCCGCGCCCGCGCGCCGGCGCGACGACGTCGATGCCGATCTGCCACAGGTCGTCGCTGTCCGCGCCGACGCCCGCGATGCCGACGATGGCGCCGTTCGCGGTCGCCACGGCGGCGAACATGTCCGGCCTGGGGTCGTCCACCCGGTAGGCCAGGGCGTGCCGGAACTCGCGGTACTGGTAGAGGTCGGCGATGCCCTCGCGCTCGACCACGGTGATGGCGACGCCCTCGGGCGTCGGGGCGGGGCGGAAGTCTGCCGGCGCGCAGGTGTAGTTCAGGTGCGGCCCGGCGATCTCCTGCCCGTCGCGCGCGACGTACTGGACGAGCTCGGCGATCGTCGGGGCAGAGAATATCTCGTCTCGCGGGCGCGGGCCTAGTGCGGCCCGTGCCCAGTCCACACGCTCCGGGTGGCAACTCACCACGACGCCCGCGCCCGTCGTCACGAGCAGCAGCGGCTTCGCCGGCATGGGGAAACGGCGACGCCCCGGACACTCCCGCGCCACCGTGACGACGCCGCCGTCCCTGAGAAAATCCTCGGGCGCGCAGGCGCAGTCGGCGGCGAGGACCGCCCGGATGGCCCGCCACGTCGCCTCGTGCCCGCCGGTCGCAGTCATGGCCGGTCAGCGCGCCGCGCGGGCGGCGGCCATCAGCGCGCGGACCCGCACCGGGTCCACCGCGTTCCAGGTCACGCCGTCCACCTTCAGCGCCGTGCCGACGATGCAGCCGTCGGCGACGGCGAGGACGCCGGCCACCGTCTCCCGGCGCACGCCGGTGTTGGCGAAGACCGGGACGTCGCCGGCGGCCTCCTTCGCCGCGCGCAACTCCTCGAGCGGCGCGGGCGCGCCGGTGAGCGGCCCGGAGACGCACAAAGCGTCCGGCAGCGAGGAGAAGGCGACCGAGCGCGCGACCGCCGCGATGGGGCGCGGCGCGACCGGCGCGGCGAACTCGGCGTTGATCGTGAAGAAGAGGCGCACGCCGCCCGCGTCGATCGCGCGGCGGTACTGGGAGACCTCGCCCCCCGCGGTGTCCCACAGCCCCAGGTCGCCGCCGAAGACGCCGGTGAAGACCTCGCGCGCGAAGGCCGCGCCGGTCGCTTTGGCGACGGCGAGCGTGGCGCGCGGGTCCCAGAGCACGTCGACGCCGAACGGCACCGACAGCGACGGCGCGACCGACGCCACCGCCGCCGCCATCGTCGCGACCGTCTCGGGCCCGACGCGCGTCCGGTACGGGCGGTCGCCCTCGTTGCCGAACATGACCGCGTCGATCCCGCCCTCTTGCAGCGCGTCGGCGTCGCGCCGCGCGCTCTCCACGATGCCGCGCACTCCCCGCGCGTCGTCGTAGAGCGCCGTGCCGGGCAGCGGCGGCAGGTGGATCATGCCGATCACCGGCTTCGCCGTCCCGAAGGCGGCCGCGAGCCAGGTCATGCGTCCCTGCAACGAGTTGATGGTTGATAGTTGGTAGTTGTTAGTGGCGGCGGCTCCTGAATTATGGAGTAGCGCCATACCGAAAATCTATCAACTATCAACCATCAACTCTCAACTCCTAAAACCCGA
Organism: Thermomicrobiales bacterium; assembly: GCA_035708265.1. Classification (GTDB taxonomy): domain Bacteria; phylum Chloroflexota; class Chloroflexia; order Thermomicrobiales; family CADCWN01; genus DASSSV01. The sequence goes on from DASSSV010000809.1 coordinate 5,484, forward strand.
CCGCGCAGCCGTCGGCGCGGGGCTCGCTGCCGGCGACGTAGGCGCCGTTCTTGAGGCGGCGGATGATCTGGCCCTTGCCGAAACTGCCGCCGGCGTAGCGCACGTCGAGCAGGTGGCCGCGCGTGGCGAGGCCGCTCATGATGTGCTGCGGGACGGCGGTCTCGACCGCGACCTCCCGGCCGCGCAGCCATTGCCAGCGCGGCGCGTCGAGGCTCGCCTGCGGGTTGAGGCCGTAGTCGACCTGGTTGACGACCATCTGCAAATGGCCCTGCGGCTGCATGAAGCCGCCCATCACGCCGAACGGCCCGACCGCCTCGCCGCCGCGCGTCAGGAAGGCCGGGATGATCGTGTGGTAGGGGCGCTTGCGCGGCGCGACGCAGTTGAGGTGGCCCGATTCGAGGACGAAGCAGGCGCCGCGGTTCTGGAGCGCGATGCCGGTGCCCGGCACGACGATCCCGCTGCCGAAGCCGCTGAAATTCGACTGGATCATCGAGATCATCAGCCCGTCGCCGTCGGCGGCGCAGAGGTAGACCGTCCCGCCGCGCGGCGGCGTGCCCGCCTCGGGCAGCAGCGCGCGCTCGCCGATCACCCGGCGGCGCTCGGCGGCGTACTCCTTGTCGAGCAGGCCGCGCACCGGCACCTCGCCGTGCTCCATGTCGGCGATGTAGCGGCGGGCGTCGACGAAGGCGAGTTTCATCGCCTCGATCTGGAGGTGGTAACTCTCGACCGACTCGCGCGGCAGGCGGCCGAGGTCGAAGCCTTCGAGGATATTGAGCGCCTCCAGCGCGGCGAGGCCCTGACCGTTCGGTGGGATCTCCCAGACCTCGTAGCCGCGGTAGGCCGTGCCGATCGGCTCGACCCAACTGCTGGTGTGCCCGGCCAGATCTTCGCGCGTGATGTAGCCGCCGGTCGCGGCAGCGAAGTCGGCGACGCACCCGGCCAGGTCGCCGCGGTAGAAGTCCTCGGCGTTGCTCTCCGCGATCGTCCGCAGCGTGCGCGCGTGGTCCGGCAGCGCGCGGATGGCGCCGGGGCGGGGGCCGGCGCCGTCCGGCGCGAAGGTCGCGAACCAGCCGGCGAACTCCGGGCCGATGTTCCGCTCGGCGTAGAGGCGCGCGGCATTGCTCCAGGCGTTGGCGGTCACCGGGCCGACCGGGTAGCCGTGCTCGGCGTAGGCGATGGCCGGCTCGAAGAGCTCGGCGAAGGGGAGCTTGCCGAACTTCGCGTGGAGGTCGCGCCACATGGCCGGTGCGCCCGGCACCGTCACCGGCAGCCAGCCGTGGCTCGGCACCTCGGTCAGTCCGAGGCCGGCGAAGAGATCCGGCGTGTGCGTCGCCGGGGCGCGGCCGGAGCCGTTGAGGCCGTGGAGTGTCGCGCCGTCCCAGATCAGCGCGAAGGCGTCGGCGCCGATGCCGTTGGAGGTCGGCTCGACGACGGTCAGCGTGATCGCGGTGGCGAGCGCGGCGTCGACGGCGTTGCCGCCGCGGCGCAGCATCTCCAGCCCGGCCTGCGCGGCCAGCGGCTCGCTCGTCGCCACCATGCCGCGCGCGGCGACGACCGGCATTCGGCGCGAGGGATAGGGGAAATCGCCGGGATAGAGGTTCTCGGCGGGGTCGGTGTGCATGAGTGCCCCTCTCACGAATCGAGCGTCAACGATGCGCTGCCCCGACTATAGCAGCGGGGGCGGCGGGGGGACAAACGGCGGCAGGCGGCCCTCACCCCCCGGCCCCTCTCCCAATCCTGGGCGAAGGGGAGATCTCCAGGTGCGCGCTTCCTCCATCCTCTTGCCCTGCATTCTGGAAGAGCGCTACGGCGCTTGATGTGGGTTCCCCCTCTCCCGGGATTGGGAGCGGCGGGTGCCCTCTGGGCGCGGGGGTGAGGGCGAACCCGCCCGCAGCGGCGAAGCCAGGAGCCAGAGTGCGGCGAGGAGTTCGCCGGCCGCGGCGAGGACGAGCGTGGGGCGCAGGCCGAGCCGCAGGCCGAGCGCACCGCCGGCGAGCGCACCGAGCGGCGTGAGCCCCTGGACGAGGAAGCGCACGCTGGCGTTCACCCGCCCTTGCAGCCGGTCCGGCGCGCTGGCCTGTCGCAGACTGACGGCGGCGATGTTGTAGCCGGTCAGGCCGAGGCCGAAGAGGAACTGCGCCGTCATCAGGAGCGGCACGGCGAACGCCCGCACGCCGCCGGCGAGCGGGACGAGGAAGTCGGAGAGCCCGACCAGCGCGACGGAGGCGATCAGTGCCGGGCCCTGTCCGAGCCGCGCGGCGACCCGCCCGGCCGCCGCCGCGCCGGCGAGGAAGCCGACGCTGCCGCCGGCGAAGATCAGGCCCAGGAGCGCCGGGGCGAGGCCCAGGTCGCGGCTGAGGTAGAGCAGGACGACCGCTTCGAGCAGGCTGTTGAAGAAGGCGAGCAGGCCGGCCGCCCCGGCGAGGGCGCGCAGCACCGGATGACCCAGCGCGGCCCGCAGCCCCTCGCCGATGGCCGGCCGGAACCGCTGCCGCGCGTCGGGCGGCGCCGGGGCCGGCTCGGGGGCCCCGATCAGCCCGAGCAGCAGCGCCGAGGCGAGGAAGGAGAGGGCGTCGGCGACGATGGCGAACGGCGTGGTGAGGACCTGGACGAGCCCGCCGGCCAGGCCGGGCCCGACGATCTCCGCCGCCGACCGACTGACCTCCAGTTTGCTGTTGCCCTCGACGAGGCGGTCGCGCCCGACCAGCGTCGGGAAGAAGGACTGGGCGGCGATGTCGAAGACGAGCGTGAGGCCGCCGGCCAGGAAGGCGACGGCGTAGAGCGCTTCGACCCGCAGCAGGCCGAGGAGCGCCGCAATGGGGATGATCAGGAGCAGCGCGCCGCGCCCGAGGTCCGCGGCGACCATCAGTGGGCGCCGCCGGCGCCGGTCCACCCAGACGCCGACGACCAGGCCGAAGAGCAGCGCGGGCAGGCTGCCGTCCGCTGTCAGGAACCCCATCTGGACCGGGGTCGCGCCGAGCGCGAGGACCGCGACGAGCGGCAGGGCCAGCAGCGTGACCTGCGAGCCGAGCGCCGAGACCGTTCGCCCGGCCCAGAAGGCGCGGAAGTCCCGCTCCTGCCAGAGCCCGACCCACCGCGCCGGCATCCCGCCCTCCGCACGCGCGTACCCCGCCCCGTTAGCACTCTTCTGGCGAGAGTGCTAACGGGGCGATCATACCGCTGGCGATTGCGGCGGGCAAGTCGTCTTTCGGGGAACGGCGGAATCGCGAACGCCTCGTAGGGGCCGGCCCCTACGAGGCGGCGTCGGCTTGGGCCCGCTCTACCAGCCGCGACACCGGCCAGGGCCGCGGGAACTCGTAGCCGGCGCGCAGTTCGAGCAGGACCGGGCCGTCGGCGGCGAGGGCGGCGTCCCAGGCGGCGTCGAGGTCGGCCGGGTCGTCGACGCGCAGGCCGCGCGCGCCGAACGCCTCGGCGTAGCGCACGAAGTCCACCCGCCCGATCTCGGTCGCGTAGGCCCGGCCGTAGTGCATCGTCATCGCGTTCTGGATCATGCCGATCTGCCCGTCGGCGTGGACCGCGACGACGACCGGCAGGCCCATCTGGCAGATCGTGCTGAAGTCGCTGGAGGCCATCAGGAAGGAGGTGTCGCCGGTCAGGCCGACGACGCGCTTCTCCGGTCGCGCCAGCGCCGCGGCGAGGACGCCGGGGATGACGTAGCCCATCGCGCCCCAGGAGCCCGACTGCAGGTGCGACTCCGGCGCGAAGACCGGCAACTGCAGCGGCGCCCAGAGCTTGACGTTGCTGACGTCGCTGACGACCAGCGTCTCCGGCGTCATGCGGCGGCCGAGGGCGTCGAGCGCCAGGCCGATGTGCCAGGGGCGGGCCGCGCTGTGCCGCTGCAACTCCAGCGTCAGGCCGCGTTGGAGGAGTTCCCGCGCCTCGGCGCATTGGGCGAGCGTCGCCTCGTCCGGCTCGCGCGCCGGGCAGTCCTCCGCCAGCGCCATCAGCGCCTCGGCGAAGGCGGCGACCGACGGCGCGTCGAACGGCCCGCCCGCGTCCGGCTCGTCGGCGACGTTGAGCAGGACCAGGCGGTCGCCGGCCGCGGCGGCGAGGTCGCGGGCCGCCTGCGTGCCGGGGCGGACGCCGACGCCGAGGACGACCTCGGCCTCCGCGACG
>DASSSV010000810.1:0-9685 GCA_035708265.1 Thermomicrobiales bacterium
CGAGGCGCTCGGCGGCGGTCAGGAACGCCTCGGCCCGGTAGGTCAGCGGCGAGAGGAGCAGCAGGACGCGCTTGCGGGGGGTGGTCTCGGCGGTCGGAGTCGTCATGGCCCGGTCCTTCGCTACGCGACGATACGCCTCCCGCAATTGTACGCCAGCCGCGCCGCTGGCGGGGACGTTCACCGCAGAGGCGCAGAGAGACGAAGAGAGAGGAGGTGTAGAGAGGCCGAACTAAGATGTCTCGTTCTCTAGTGGCTGCTCGGCTACCTGCGCTTTGCGTCGAGTTGTTGAAGCGCCTCGCGACTTCTTTGCTCGCGGACGCGAAGCTTGCTGAGTGCCACGCTTAAGGGCGGGGATCGTGAAAGGAGTCCAGCCCATTCTACCCATAGTTGTGGCAATGAATTCGCGCAGGTATGGCCATGTATTCACGGGGAGGTTGACTTCCCCAAACAAAGCGAAGATTTCAGGGGTCATCGGCTCTTCTGAGTCGAAGTCAAGCGCGAATGTAACGTCGATCTCCGCGTGAACCGTGTCGGCGGATTCGATACGCACGCTGGAATGGTCGAAGGCTCGAAAGCCGCCGGGACGTGGTTCCCAATCAGCATGCGAGCTGAAGTTGAAGATCCCTTGTTTCGGCGTCTGCGGTCCATGGTGGTTCACCACCCGGGCCGCGCGGAGCCAAATGTGTGTAAGGTCGATCTGTCCGATGAATGCCGCGTACGAATCCCGGGTTATACCGGGACTGACTTCCGGCGATACTTGTCGGGTCTTCGATGGTGTCCTTGGCATTACGACGCCAGCGCCAGCGCTTCGTCACTGATCCGCTCGCCCGGCGTGGCTATCACCGGAACGCTGTCTCGTTGGCGGGATGTCGATCGCAATCCCGTCACCTGATAGCGTAGTCGGGCGTGAATCTGTTCGAGTTGCTCCTCGAGCAGGTCTAGGCGTCGCTCGATGCGCGCTTGTGCATCACCCCGCGCGAGCACGCCCGCCACGTAGCTGTTCAGGCTCACCCCCTCGCACGCCGCCGCCTCGGCCAGCCTGCGGTGGAGTGAACGCGGCAATCGCACGTTGAACTTGCCGCTGTACTCCTCCGGATACGAAGGTAGCGGGATCTCCAGGTCGCCTTGACGATAGGCAGCTTCAAGCCAACCCCTACGCGCGTCTTCTGCCATCTCGGGAAGCTCGTCGAGATCTTCGATCTGGGTCATGCAGCCCGGCAAATCGGGGAAGATGACGACGTACCCGCCATCGGGATCGGCAACCACATTGAAGGGATATTCCAGGGCGAGGTAATCCTCGAGGGACCTGCCGGTGTTTGCGCTCTTCGTGCTAATCATCGATCTCATCCAATCTGAGCCGCTTGCAGAGCTCATCCAGGTAGTAACGCTTGACCTTCCGGCCGTGCTTCTTCGGTACGTTGATCGGGAACTCTCCGGGCATGACGAAGGTCACATGGCTCCCGGTTTCACGATCAAGCGTCCACCCGAAGTGTTGCAACAGCGCCTGGACATCGCTGAAGTCGGCCTCGACCGGCCGGCGCCGAATGCGCTCAATCAACTTCTCGCGCCGCGTCATTCGCGCGTCTCCATGGTACTACTGATGGTACTGTAAGTCAAGCACGTTATCTTTAGTCCGCTGGGAGATTTGAGGATGCACTGCATACACCCGTATTATACAGGAGCGCCGTAATACAGGAGCGTCAACGTCATCAGCTTGGTCTGCGCGGCGCGAGCCAAACCCGCGCTCCCCTCACCAATTCGTACTCTTTCCTCGTCTCTCCGTGTGTCTGTGGTTCCGTCCCCCGCGTCACTCCGGGACGCCGCTGGTGGACGAGGGGCGCGCGGGGCCGCCGCTGACGCCGATCGGGACGCCGTCGGCGCGCCAGCAGGCCGCGCCGTGCAGGAGCCCTTCTTCATCGACCAGCACGCCGTTCATGCCGCCCGCGACCTTCGGCACGACCGCGACGTCGTGGCCGCGGTCGCGCAGCGCGGCGCGGAGGGCGCCGAGGTCGGGGAAGCCCGCTTCGAGTTCCAGCGCGGCCCCCTGCGTCCAGGCGCGCGGCGCTTCGACCGCCTCCTGCAAGGTCATCCCGTGGTCGATCACGTTGAGGAGCGCCTGGGTCACCGCGGCGAAGATGCGCTTGCCGCCCGGCGTGCCGAGCGCCATGCGGGGCGCGCCGTCGCGCAGGACCAGCGTCGGCGACATACTGGAGAGGATCCGCTTGCCGCCCTCGACCGAGTTGGTCCGCCCCGGCGTCGGATCCATCAGCACCATGCAGTTGTCGAGCAACATCCCCGTGCCCGGCACCGTCACCTTCGAGCCGAACCCGCTGTTGAGCGTCTGCGTCGCGCTGACGATCGTCCCTTCGTCGTCCATCACCGTCAGGTGGGTCGTGTTGGCGCCCTCGCCGCCGAGGAAGGTCGCGACCTCGGTCAACTCGCCGGCAGCCTGGTCGCGGGCGCGCGCCGGGTCGATGTCGGCACGGCGGCGCGCCGCGTACGCCTTCGACGTCAGGAGCGCGACCGGCACCGCCACGCGCTCGGGATCGGCCATGTAGCGGCGGCGGTCGGCGAAGGCGATCTTGAGCGCTTCGGCGAGGAGGTGGAGGTAGGCCGGCGTGCCGAAGGCGAGGTCGCCCCGGCCGATGTCGTAGCCTTCCAGCAGGTTGAGCAGTTGGACGATGTGGGTGCCGCCCGACGACGGCGGCGCCATCGAGACGATCTCGTGCCCGCGGTAGTCGCCGCGCACCGGCTCGCGCTCGTGGATCTGGTAGCCGGCCAGGTCCTCCAGCGTGATCAGCCCGCCGTTGGCCGCCATGTCGGCCGCGACGACGCGGGCGAGCGCGCCGGTGTAGAGCGTCTCGGGCCCCTCCTCGGCGATCTGCCGCAGCGTGCGCGCGTAGTCGGCGCGGACGATCCGCTGGCCGACCGCGGGCGGGCGGCCGCCGGGGAGGAAGACCGCGGCGGTGGCCGGGAAGCGCGCCAGCGCGTCCCGCGTGTCGGCGATGATCTGCACCAGGTAGCCGCTGGCCGCGAAGCCGCCCGCTGCGTAGCGGATCGCCGGCTCGATCGTCTCGGCCAGCGGGAGGCGGCCATAGCGCGCGACCGCGTGCGCCCAGCCCTTCAACGCGCCGGGCGTGGCGACGGCCTTGTAGCCGATGTCGTTCTCCTGCCCGACCGTCTCGTAGTCGAGGCTGCCCGGCACCGGCTCGAACATGTCCGCGGTGGCCGCGAGCGGCACCGTCGCGTAGTTGTCGATCGTCGCCACCGCGCCGCTCCGCCCGTCGCGGATGACGAAGAAGCCCGCGCCGAAGGGCGAGACCATCATTGGCTCGACGACCGAGAGGGCGAAGAGGGTCGCCACCGCGGCGTCGACCGCATTGCCGCCGCGCGTGAGCATCTCCACGCCGGCCGTCGAGGCGAGCGGGTGGTTCGAGGCGACCACCGCCCGCGAGGCGATCACTTCCCGCTTGTACGTCGCGCGCCGCTCCCCCATGCCCGGCCTCCTCTCGTACCCCGCTCGATGGTCGCTCTGGCGGCGGCATTGTAGCAGGCGGGAGTGGGTTGATAGTTGATAGTGGCGTTGCCCGTCCGTCTACCAACCACCAACTATCAACTATCAACTCGCCTGCGCCACGACCCAGAGGAAGGTCGCCGGCACGCCGTCCTCGTCGGCGGTCTCCTCGCGCGCGAGGACGATGCGCAGACCGACCGCTTCGATCAAGCGCCGGTTGGTGGCGGCGTCGAAGTGGCTCCAGTACATCGGCGTGCCGAGCCAGTCGTCCTCGTAGCCGGCCGCGTTGGAGCGCGCGCCGAGGCTGGCGACGAACCAGCCGCCCGGCCGCAGCCAGCGCGCGATTCTCGCCAGGAGCGCGGGGTGCTCGTCGCGCGGGACGTGGATCAGCGAGTAGAAGGCCGCGACCGCGTCGAAGGTGGCCGGCGGGAAGTCGAGCGCGGCCATGTCGGCGTGCAGGAAGCGGGCGCCGGGGACGTTGCGGCGGGCGAGTTCGAGTTGCCCGGCCGAGATGTCGACGGCGGTGACGGCGCAGCGCCCCGCGAGACGGCGCGTCGTCGGCACGCCGGCACCGCAGCCGAGTTCGAGCACGGCGGCGCCGGGCGGCACGCACTCCAGCAGCAGCGCCGTGTAGCGCTCGCGCTCCTCCGCCCGCGTCCGCTCGGCCCACGCGGCGTGGCGCGCGGCGATGCGGTCATAACTCCGCGCGACGAGCGCCTTCGGGTCGGTGTCCATGTCGCTCACTCCGTTGGCGGGCCGGCCGCCGGCCCGCCCATGGCCTCCCAGACGGCGCGGTGGACGACGGCGCGGAAGCGACCCCAGTCGCGCCAGGTGACGCCGAGGTCCGCGGTGGTCTCATTGGGCAGCGCCTCCAGGCGGGCGGCGACGGCCGGGAGATCCGCGGGGCGGATCTCCCGGTAGCCGGCCAGGCGCTCGGCCGTGTCGGTCGCGCCGAGCGTCCCGCCGACCTCGTCGAGGGCGAAGGCGAAGGTCGTGAAGCGCACATCGGCGGCGGCCGCGCCGGCCGGCCGGTAGGTGACGACCGCCAGCAGGCGGCGGACGCGCACCTCCAGCCCGGTCTCCTCGTAGACCTCGCGCGAGAGGGCGTCGAGCACGCGCTCGCCGGGCTCGATGCCGCCGGTGAGGAGCCGGTAGGCCCCGGCCGGGTAGAAGGTCTTGGTGGCGGTGAGCAGTGCGCCGTTCGGCCGGCGGATGACCATGCAGACCTCGGCGCTGCGGCCGTCGGCCTGGCGGCGCCAGAAGGCGTCGTCCCCGACCGTCACCGCCCGCGCGAGCGGCGCGCCGTAGCGGGCGATCAGGTCGGCCAGCTCCTCCCGCCACGCGGGCGAGGCGAGCGCGAGCGCGTCGCGCCGGCGTAGCGCGGCGTCGAGCAGGAGGCGCTGCCAGGCGGGCAGGCCGAGCGCGCGGACGGCCGCGGCGGGCGCGAAGACCGCCTCCCGCTCGTAGTCGCCGGCCAGCATCGCCTGGGGCGTGAACGCCGCCGCCTCCGCCGTGTAGACGGCCTGGATGAAATCGGGGTACGGGAAGGCGTGCTCGGGCAAGCGGGGGCTGAGTTGGTGGAAGTGGACGCAGCCGAGCGGCGCCAGCGGCCCGAGTTCCCAGCCGGTCTCCTCGCGCACCTCGCGGCGCACCGTCTCCTCCGGCGCCTCGCCCTCCTCGCGCCGGCCGCCGGGGACGATGTGGGTCTCGTCATCGGCGTTGCGCACGACGAGGACGTCGTCGCCGCGCAGCACCACGCAGCGCACCGAGGTGACGAACGCCCGCGGCGGCGGCTCGCCGTCGAGGTAGGCGGCGACCCGGAGCCGCGTCGCCCGCGCGCCCCGCCCCCAGGCGACTTCCTCCCCGGTCAGCGGCGTCCGCCCGGCCAGGAAGCGCGCCAGTTCGGCCGGGTCGGCCGTCCGCCACTCGCGCATCGCGCTCACGCGCCCCGCGCGGGTGCGCGCGCGACGAAGACGTCGACGGGCAGGCCGAAGTGCTCGCCCAGGTTCAGCATGAGTCCCCGTATCCGAGTGGCAATCCCGCGTCCCGCGGGCATGTTCGCAAGGGGCGTGGGCATCGTCAAGCCGGCGGGCTGGCGGCGACGTGCCCGCGCTACCCCGCGATGGCACCGTTCTTGCCAGCATGGCACCGGGCTATGTTACACTGCGCAACATCGAGAACGGAGATGCAACGCATGGACGACGCGCCCGCGACCGCCCCTCCCGCCGCCGCGCCGGCCGCCGCCGGCGAGCGCGCCTACTACAGCATCGCCCAGGCCGCGGCGCTGCTCGGGGTCAGCCGCGTGACCGTCTGGCGCTGGATCCGCGCCGGGCGCCTCCCCTCGGCCCGCCTGGGCCGCCGGACGACGCGCATCCGGCGCGAGGATCTGGAGCGGCTGGCGGCCGCGGGCGCGGGCGATGGCGCCCACGAGTGGGCCGTCCGGGGCGACGGGCATGGGGACGGGGATGGCGCCGCGCCGCACGCCGACTGGCGGGCCGTGGGGGAGGCGAACCACTTCGTCCAGGTCTACGAGGCGGACGCCTTCCTCCTCGACGCGGTCGCCGATTTCATCGGCGCGAGCCTGCGCGCCGGCGACGTCGGGGTCGTGCTGGCGACGGCGGAGCACCGCGCCGGGCTGGAGGAGCGCCTGGCGGCCTACGGGCTCGACCCGGCCGCGGCGCGCGCCGCCGGCCGCTACGTGGCGCTCGATGCCGCCGACCTGCTCGCGCGCATCATGGACGGCGACATGCCGGAGCCCGCGCGCTTCGCGGAGATCGTCGGCGGCGTGATCGCGCGGGCGGGTGCGGGCGGGCGCCGCGTGCGCGCCTTCGGGGAACTGGTCGCGCTCCTGGCGGCCGGGGGCAACACCGTGGCCGCCGTGCGCCTGGAAGCGCTCTGGAACGACCTGCAGCGGACGCACGACTTCGCGCTCTTCTGCGCCTACCCCCTGGCGTCCCTCGACGGATCGGCGCGCGCCGCGGCGCTCGGCGCCGTCTGCGCCGCGCACGATCACATCATCCCGGCCGAGAGTTACGCGGCGCTGCCGACCCCGGACGACCGCCTCCGCGCAATCGCCGTGTTGCAGCAGCAGGCCCACTCGCTCGCGGGCGAAGTCGCGCGGCGGCAGGCGGCCGAGGCGTCGCTGACGGGGCAGAAGCGCGTGCTGGAGATGATCGCGACGGGCGCGCCGCTGGCCGACGTGCTGGCCGCGCTGATCCGCGTCATCGAGGCGCAGGCCGACGGCCTGCTCTGCTCGGTGCTCGTCCGCGACCCGGCGCGGGAGCGGTTCTGCCTCGGCGTGGCGCCCAGCCTGCCGGAGAGCTACATCGGCGTCCTCGCCACCGCGCCGATCTCGCCGCCGTACCTCGGCCCCTGCGGCCGGGCCGCCCATCTGGGCGAGGAGGTCGTCACCGCGGACGTCGCGACCGACAGCCGCTGGGCGGGCGAGTGGCGCCGGCTCGCCCTGGGCCACGGCCTGCGCACCTGCTACTCCGCGCCGATCTTCGCCCCCGATGGTACGGTCCTCGGCTCGTTCGGCATGTATTCCCGCGAGCCGCGCGACCCGAAACCGCCGGACCCGACCCTCATCGAAACGGCCACCCACCTCGCGGGCATCGCCATCGCCCGCCGCCGCGACGAGGCGGCGCTGCGCGAGGAGAGCGCGACGCTGGAGACGATCGAGCGGATCGGGCGGCTGCTGAACGCGGAACTCGACCTGGAGGCGCTGGTTCAGGCGGTGACCGACGCCGTGACCGCGCTGAGCGGCGCCCAGTTCGGCGCCTTCTTCTACAACGTCGTCGACGAGCGCGGCGAAGCCTACCAGCTCTACACCCTCTCCGGCGCGCGCCGGGAGGACTTCGCCCGCTTCCCCCACCCCCGCAACACGGCGATCTTCGGCCCCACCTTCCGCGGCGAGGGCGTCGTCCGCCTGGACGACGTCACCCGGGACCCGCGCTACGGGCAGAACCCGCCGTACCACGGCATGCCGCCGGGGCACCTCCCCGTCCGCAGTTACCTCGCCGTGCCGGTGATCGCCCGGTCGGGCGACGTCCTCGGCGGGCTCTTCCTGGCCCACCCGCGGCCCGGCGTCTTCACCGCGCGGGCGGAGCGGCTGGTCGTCGGGCTCGCCGCCCAGGCGGCCATCGCGATGGACAACGCGCGGCTCTACCAGCAGGCCCAACGCGCCCTCCAGGCGCGCGACGAATTCCTGGCCGCCGTCTCGCACGACCTCAAGAGCCCGCTCAGCACGATCAAGGGCTACGCCCAACTGCTGCGCCTGCGCGCGCGCCGGGAGGAGGCAGGCGGTGCGGCGTCCGCGGTGGCCGACGGCGCGGCGAAGATCGAGGCCACCGCGGACAAGATGACCGCGCTGATCAACGAGCTGCTCGACGTCGCCCGGCTGGAGGCCGGCGAGTCGTTGAGCCTGGAGCGCGAGCCGACCGACCTGGTGGCGCTCGCCGCCGAGGCCATCGCCGCCCACTTGGCGACCGGCGCATACCGGCAGATCGACCTGCTCGCGCCGGACACGCCGCTGACCGGCTCGTGGGATCGGGCGCGGCTGGCGCGGGTCGTGGACAACCTGCTCGGCAACGCCCTCAAGTACAGCCCGGACGGCGGCCCCGTCACCGCCAGCGTCCGGGAGGAGCGCGACGACGCGGGCGCCTGGGCGGTGCTGGCGGTGCGCGACGAGGGGGTCGGCATCCCCGCGGCGGAGTTGCCCCGCGTCTTCGAGCGCTACCGGCGCGCGTCCAATGTGGACGGGCGGATCGCGGGCACGGGGGTCGGGCTGGCCACCGCGCGCCATATCGTCGAGAGCCACGGCGGCACCCTGACGGCCGAGAGCCAGGAGGGCCAGGGCAGCACCTTCACCGTGCGCCTACCACTCACGAGCGATGAGTAACGAGTGCTGAGCGATGAGCGGGCGAGACGAGGGACGGCAAGACGGAAGACGGACGAGGGTCGGTCTGCTCGGAACTCTTCCTTCCTCCGTCCGCTCGTCACTCGTCACTCGTCACTTGTCACTTCGTAGACGCTGAAGCAGGAGTCGCCGTAGCAGCGGTGGCGCAGGCGGCGGAGGGGCGGCAGGTCGTCCGGCAAGTCCACGCGCGCGGCGTGGCCGACGACGACGATCGCGCTCGGGGCGACCAGCGGGGAGCGGCCCAGGAGCGCCAGGTTCTCGACGATCCGCGGGTCGGCGTAGGGCGGGTCCATGACGACGAGGTCGTAGGGCGCGGCGGGCGCGCGACCCAGGAACGCCTCGACGCTCGCCTGATGCACCGCGGCGCGGCCGTCGAACTTCGTGGCGCGCAGGTTGTCCCGAATCACCGCGCAGGCCGCGCCGTTCTGCTCCACGAAATCGGCCCACTCCGCCCCGCGCGACAGCGCCTCGATGCCGATGCCGCCGCTCCCGGCGTAGAGGTCGAGCACCCGCGCGGCCTCGACCCCGAGCGACCCGAGCACCGAGAAGAGCGCCTCCCTGACCCGGTCGGCCATCGGCCGCGTGCCCAGGCCCGCCGGCGCCTTCAGGCGGAAGCCGCGGGCCTCGCCGGCGATCACTCTCATGGGCGCAGAGAGATGTGCGTAGTGGGCGGGGAGCGGTGGAGCATCGCCGGTTCCTTCAATGCTGCCGCGCGCCGTCGGGCTCGGGCCAGGCGACGATCTCCTGATAATGATGGTCGTAGTCGTGGGCCAGGGTGCCCACCAGCCGAGCGAGCGTCAGCGGGCGGCCGTTGTAGCTGACGCCGTGGTCGTCGTCCCACGCCGCGGGCGGCAGCGCGCCGAGGTAGGCTTCGAGCGCCGCCAGCGAGTCGCGCAACTGGCCGAGCAGTTCGTCGCGGTCCCGCGAGGCGTAGCGGCGCATCGCCGCGGCGTTGACGGTGCTGAAATCCTCGCCCGGATCGACCAGGTAGGCCGGCACTTCGCCGCGCCGGTGCTGCTCGTCCCCCTCGATCGTGTTCCAATTCCAGCCGATCAGGTGCGCCACGATGTCGCGCGGCGTCCGCCCTCCGACGTCCCGGAGGAAGAGCGGTTCGGGCAGCCCGGCCACCACGTCCGCGAACCGCTCGACGCTCGTCCGCAGCGCGGCAACCCGCTCGTCGGTCTCCATTGCGTGCCTCCATCCGGAGAGCCGGGCGGCTAAAGCCGCGGCTGAAGACGCTTCGCGCCACGAAG
>DASSSV010000811.1:0-6500 GCA_035708265.1 Thermomicrobiales bacterium
GGACCTTCATCAAGGTGATGCTCGCCGGCCCCGGCGTCGCTCTTTCCTCGGCCGGGGTCGACGTGACCGGCGGAGACGCGGCGGGGCCGCGGGGCGCTTCGGCGCCCCGCGGCCCCGCGTACCCGGCGGCGGGCTAAGCGCTCGGCCCGGCGGCCTCGCCGGTCGCCCCGGCCTCGGCGGCGTGCCCCGTCCCCCGCACGACCAGGACCGGCGCCGCGGCGGCGCGCACGACGGTCTCTGCCACGCTGCCGAGCACCCAGCGCGCCGGCCCGCCACGGCCGTGCGTCGCCATGGCGATCGGCGCGCCGTCCTCGGCCGCCGCGACCTGCAGGATCTCGTCGGCGGCCGCGCCCTCGGTGACCCGCGTGGCGACGGTCAGCCCGCCGGTCCGCAGGCCCGCCGCCGTGTGCTCCAGGTAGGCGGCCGCCTCGGCGCGCTCCGCGGCGTTCGGCGCCACGCGCAGCAGGACCAGTTCCAGGCCGAGGGCGGCGGCCAGGTCGCGCGCCAGGGGCAGCACGGCCTCGGCCAGCGTCGAGCCGTCGAGCGGCACCAGCACGCGCGTGAACGCGGCCGTCCCCGCGGCGCGGACGAGCAGCAGCGGGCAGCGGGCTGAGCGTAGCACCAGTTCGGCGACGCTACCCAGGGCGAACCGGGCGAGGCCGCTGCGGCCGTGCGTGGCCATGGCGATCAGCCCCACCCCCTCCGTCTCGGCGGTGTCGAGGATCGCGCCGGCGGGGTGCCCCGTCACCGCCATGGTGCGGACGCGCCGGCCGCGTTCCTTGAGCGGCGCCGCGACCCGCTGCAGGTAGTCGCCCGCCGCCTGCGCCTCGGCGTCGTGGATCTCCTGGTAGACCTGCGGCGCGACGTAGGGCTCGATCGGGCCGGCGGTGATCGGCGCGAACTGAAGCGCGCGCAGCAGTACCAGTTCCGAGTCAAAGGCCGCGGCGAGGGCTTCCGCGTACGGCAGCGTCGCCTCGCTGCGCTGCGAACCGTCGAGTGCGACCAGGATGCGTTCAAACATCGTTCCCGTTCCTCCACGCTACGCCGCGGCGCGTCGCCGCTGCCCGTCGAGCGACCTGGCGCAACCCGCGCGCCGCCACCGTCGCGTGACTGGGGCCGGCCGCCGGGCCCCATTCCGGCGCGAGTCTACCGCACCGGCGTCGCGGGCGCGGTTGCCGCGGGTGAACGGCGGGTCAATGGCCGGGGCGGCCGGCGCCGCGACGCGGCGGGAACCGAGCCGTCGCGGGGCGACCCGGCCCGCCGGCCGGCGTTTACCCGCCGTTGACCAGCATCGACCCGCCGCGCAACCCGCCGCGCCGATACTCGCGGCGGATGGCCGGGCCGCCGGCCACCCGCCCGGCGCGCGACCTCGCCTCCGCCGCCCGCGAGCGCCGGGCGCGCACCGCCTGACCGGCTGATGGAAGGAGCGATCATGTCCCGCACGGTCCTGGTCCCGCTCGACGGGTCGCCGCTGGCCGAGCGCGCGCTGCCGTTCGCTGAGGCCCTGGCCCGGCCGGCCGGGGGGCGCCTCGTCCTCGTCCGCGCCGTGCCGTTCCTCTCGCGACCCGCGGGCGACGCGCCCTTCCCCACCCTCGCGGCGGCCTAGGAGGCCGCCGCCCGCGAGGCGCGCGACTACCTGGACGCGGTCGCCGCCCGGCTGGCGGGGCGCGGGGTCGCCGCCGACGTGGCCACGCCCCGGGAGGACGAGGCCCTGGGGATCCTCGGCGAGGCGGAGCGGCGGGGGCCCGACATCATCGCGATGGCGACGCACGGCCGCGGCGGGCTCGGCCGCCTGGTCTACGGGAGCATCGCCGAGCAGGTCCTGGCCCGCGCCGCGGTCCCGACGCTGATCGTCCGCGCCTGGGTCCCGACCGGCGGGGCGGCCCTCCTCGCCGACCGCCCGCGACTCCTGGTGCCGCTCGACGGGTCGGCCGACGCCGAGGCGGCGCTGCCGGTCGCCGCGGCGCTGGCCGACGAGCTGGGCGGCACGCTGCTCCTGATGCGCGCCGTCGCCCGCCCGGACGTCGCCTTCGCCCCCGACATCTTGGTCGCCCCGCTCCTGCGCCAGGAGCTCGCCGCGGAGCGGGCCGCGGCCGAGGACTACCTCGGCGCGCTGGCCGACCGGTACGCCCGCGCCGGGCACGCGGTCGAGACCGTCGTGCGGGTGGGGCGGCCGGGCCTGGAGATGGCCGCCGCCGTGATCGAGGAGGTCGGCCGCGAGCGCGGCGCGGCCCTGGTGGTCATGGCCAGCCGCCGCCATCGCGGGCTGAACCGTCTCCTGCTGGGCAGCGTGGCCGACGCGACGCTCCGACATGGCACCCTGCCGGTGGCGCTGGTGCGCCCTGACCGCGCGCCCGCGGCGGCGGAGGCCGGGCCGGCGTGACCGCCGGCCGCCGGCTACCCCTCGGGCGGCGCGACTTGCAGCACGGCCGCGCCCTCGATGGCCCCCGCGCGGAGCGCCGCCAGCGCCTCGTTCGCCGCCGCCAGCGGGAAGGGGCGCACCGCCGTCCGCACCGGCACGCGCGGGGCCAGCGCCAGGAACTCCTCGCCGTCCCGCCGCGTCAGGTTCGCCACCGACCGCAGCACGCGCTCCTCCCACAGGATCTCATACGGGAACGCGGGGATGTCGCTCATGTGGATCTCGGCGCAGACGACCGTGCCCCCCTTGCGCACGGCGCGGAGGGCCGCGGGGACGAGCTCGCCGGCCGCCGCGAAGAGGATCGCCGCGTCGAGCGGCTCCGGCGGCGGTCCGTCCGAGCCGCCCGCCCAGGCCGCGCCCAGGTCGCGCGCGAAGCGCTGGGTCGCCGCGTCGCCCGGGCGGGTGAAGGCGTAGACCTCGCGGCCCTGGTGGCGCGCCACCTGCGTGAGGATGTGGGCGGCGTTGCCGAAACCGTAGAGGCCGAGCCGGCGCGCCTCGCCGGCCAGGCGCAGCGCCCGGTAGCCGATCAGCCCGGCACACAGCAGCGGCGCGGCCTGGAGGGCGGGGTAGCCGGCCGGGAGCGGGAAGCAGAAGCGCTCGTCGGCGACGGTGTACTCGGCGTAGCCCCCGTCGAGCTGGTAGCCGGTGAAGCGGGCGTGGTCGCAGAGGTTCTCGCGGCCCGCCCGGCAGTAGGGGCAGGTCCCGTCGGTCCAGCCGAGCCAGGGCACCCCCACCCGCTGGCCCGGCGCGAAGCGCGTCGCCCCCGTCCCCGCCCGCTCGACGGCGCCGACGATCTGGTGGCCGAGGATCAGGGGGAGCTTGGGGTCGGGCAGCTCGCCGTCCCGGATGTGCAGGTCGGTGCGGCAGACGCCGCAGGCGAGGACGCGCAGCAGCACCTGCCCCGGCCCGGGCGTCGGCACCGGCAGATCCCGTTCCACGAGCGGCTGCCCCTGGCGTTCCAGCACCATCGCGCGCATCGCGCCCACCTCCTCCCGTGCATGGACAAGCCGTCGCCTCGGGCCGCGCAAGAACCGGGCCCGGAGCCGCCCCGGCGGCGGCCAGCACGGAGGAATCGCGGGCCGCGCGCGGGCGCCACCCGGGGTATGGTCTAGTTGCTCGACGGCCGTCCTGCGCCGGGGCGGCTCCCGTGTCCGCCGATGCTGCCACGCCGCCGGTCTTCTGCGCCACCGCGCGCCGGCCCGGCGCCCGCGCCCGGCCGCCCGGCCACGGGGGAACCCGGGCGGCCGAGCCGCGTTAACCAGAGAGACCACAGCGGCGGCGGGCCGGCAGGGCGCCGGCCGCCCACAGGAGGTGCGACCATGGACCGCCGTCGCGCGCCCGCCGTCCTCGCCCTCGCCCTCGTCGCCCTACTCGGCCTCGCCCCGGTCTCCCCGGCCGCCGCGGCGGCCACCGAGCCGGCCACCATCTTCCTCGTCGCCGTCGGCGACAACGGGCAGTCGGGCTCCCCCGTCGGCTGCGGCGACAGCCTGATCCCAGTCACCATCCAGGTGCCGGCCGCCGGCACGACGGCGGGGAAGATCACGCAGGCGCTGACGAAGCTCTTCGCCCTCCACGACCAGTACTACGGGCAGTCCGGGCTCTACAACGCGCTGTACCAGTCCAATCTCGGCATGGACCGCGTGGAGCTGCAGGGCGGCGTCGCCGCCGTCTACCTGACCGGCGCGCTGCGGGTGAACGGCGAGTGCGACGACCCGCGCGTCGAGGGCCAGATCGTCGCGACGGCCCGGCAGGTCCCCGGTGTGACCGACGCGATCGTCGTCTTCAATGGTGGCCCGCTCTTCTCGCCGGCCGGCGTCGTCACCTTCCCCAGACCGGCCACACGCTCCAGGCCCCCTTCCTGCCCTACTGGTTGGCGAACGGCGGCCTGCCGGCCTTCGGCTACCCGCTCACGGAGCAGCGGGTCGAGGGCGGGCTACGGGTGCAGTACTTCGAGCGGCAGCGCTTCGAGGCCCATCCCGAGAACAAGCCCCCGTACACCATCCTCTTCGGCCTGCTCGGCCGGGAGGACGCACAGCGGCGGGGGCTGACGGGCACGCCACCCTTCACGCCGCAGGCGGCGGCCGCCAACCCGGCCTGCGAGTACGTCCCGCAGACCGGCCACAACCTCTGCTACGCCGTCAGCGCCTACTGGCACGCCCGCGGGCTCGACTTCGGGGATCCGGGCGTCTCCTACCGCGAGTCGCTGGCGCTCTTCGGCTACCCGCTCTGCGAGGAGTTCAGCATGACGCTGGAGGACGGCAAGACCTACACCGTGCAGTACTTCGAGCGCGCCCGCCTCGAGTGACACCCGGAGAACCCGCCGCCCTACAACGTCCTCCTCGGGCGCCTCGCCGCCCAGCTGGCGAAATAGCCGGACGGGCGACACGCGGGGCGGCGGGCGACGCGGCCGGCGGGTGGCGGGGCATCCAGGAGGTCGCCCGCGTCGTCAGGCCGGCCGCGCGAGCGGCGTGGGGCCGGCGGCGCGACCGCGCGCGGATAGCCCCGCACGCGCGCCGCGCAGCAGCCGCAGCAGCGCCAGGCCGGTCAGCGCGGCAACCAGCCCGCCGATCCCCAGCCCCGTCGCCGCCCCGATGGCCGCCACGACGGGCACGGGGGTCGCGGGGCCGATCAGACCCATGCCCGCGAAGGCCACGAACATGCCGGCCGCCAAGGCCCCGGCGTGCGCCGCGACCCACCACCACGCGGCCCGCGCGGCGCGGCGCAGGACCAGCGTCTGCGCCGCGCTGAGCAGCGTGCCCGCGATGGCGCCGATCGCCGCGGCGCCGAGGAGCGTCGCCGCCGCACTTTCGGGCAGGGCGACCGCGTCCCCCACCGTGCTCCCGATCACCATGCCGGCGCCCCACGCCAGCACCGTACCGGCCACGGTCGCCGGCACCCAGGCGCGCCACGTGATCGCCGGCAGGCAGCCGCGCAGGACCAGCCCCTGGGCCAGCCCCACCGCGGTGCCCTCGACGGCGCCGACCGCGAGCACCGCGGCCACGGCGACCGCCCAGCCCGGCGGGCCGGACGTCGCCGCGACGCGCGCTGCGGCGAGCGCGACGAGGACCGCCGCGAGGCCGAACCCCACGACCTCCCCGACCATATTCGCCAGCATCCAGCGCCCCCACACCCGCCGGCCGGCGCCAACCGGCGCGGCTCTCGTCGCGATAGCGTCCATGACCGGTCACCTCCACTCGCGCAGCGCGGTTCGTCGTATCGGCCGGCCCGCGCGCCCGGGATCATCATCGCGCCCGGCGGTTGCGCCGCCCGTTGCCGCGGGTGAATGGGCCGTCAACGCTTGAGCCAGCCGGGCGGTCCCGCCGCCGACGGTGGTATCCCGGCAGAACCGGGCGGCGGCAACCTAAACCGAAGCGCCGGGTGTGGGCATCGCGATCCAGGAGGCCCGCCACCTTGCTGGCCGACCAGCCCTGCGCCAGCAGCCAGAGCGCGCGCCGGCGCTCCCGCTCGCGCGGCGTCGGCGCGCGATACATCCGGTGCCGTACCTGCCGGGCGTCCAGACCCCTGCGCACCAGCGTCGCCGCGATGTCCACCATGCCCCGCGCTCCTGCCTCCCGCCCAACCGCTGCGAGAAGCAGACCCGACACCCGTGCGGCTTCCGGCGGCACTTTGATTTAGGCAGGACGCGGCAAACAGACCCAGCCCAAGTGGTAACCAAAGAGGGGTGGAACGTGACCGTCAAAGAGGATGGGCAAGAGCATCGCTATTCCCTCGTGATGCCCCACGTCGAGGCGCTGACCGCCCGGCCGGACTCGCCGGACGCAATCTTCTACAACGCCATCACCGAGGCGCTGGACGAGGAGCACCTCCGCATCCGGCGCGTGGCGGAGGACCGGTTGCGGCAGATGCGGCGCATCGTCGATTGGAGGCTGAGGCTCTGGACCATAGCGCGGCCGGCGCTTCGTACCGGCCGACTACTGTGGCGAGTCGGTGATCTCCTCCGCCAGGTCGAGGATGATCCCCTCCGGGCCGCGCACGTAGCAGAGCTTGTAGCTATCCTCGTAGCGCTGCACCTCGCCG
Organism: Thermomicrobiales bacterium; assembly: GCA_035708265.1. Lineage (GTDB taxonomy): Bacteria > Chloroflexota > Chloroflexia > Thermomicrobiales > CADCWN01 > DASSSV01. Next base: position 6,458 of record DASSSV010000811.1, read on the forward strand.
AAGGGCTCCGCCCCCATCGCTTGCAGTTTGGCCAGAACCGCGT
>DASSSV010000812.1:0-2870 GCA_035708265.1 Thermomicrobiales bacterium
GCGGCCGGAGCCGGTGGACCTCGGCGCGCTGGCCGCCTCGGTCGTCCACAGTTTCGCCGCGCGCGTCAGCACGCACGGCTTCCGGCTGGACGTCGCGCCCGACCTGCCGGCCGCGTTCGCCGACCCGGCGCGCGCCGAGGACGTGCTGACGAACCTGCTCGACAACGCGGTGAAATACGCCCCGGAGGGCGGGACGGTGACGGTGGGGCTCGCGGCCGCCGGCGAGGGGATGCTGGAACTGACCGTGCGCGACGCCGGGATCGGCATCCCGCCCGACGAGCAGGAGCGGATCTTCGAGCGCTTCTACCGGCTGGACCGCTCGCCAACGCGCCAGGCCGGCGGCGCCGGCCTCGGCCTCTACCTCTGCCGCGCCTACGTCAACGGCATGGGCGGGCGGATCTGGGTGGAGAGCCGGCCGGGGGCGGGCAGCGCCTTCCACGTCGCCCTGCCCGCCGCGCCGGCCGAGGCGACCGTCCCGCCCGCGGCGCGCGAGGTCGCCGCGCGATGACCGCCCCGCCCGTCGTACCGCTCCTCCTACTGGTCGACGACGACCGCGACATCCTCCTCTCGCTGCGCCTGCAACTGGAGGGCGACGGCTTCCGCGTGCTGACGGCGGAGAGCGGGCCGCGCGCGCTGGAGCTCTGCCGCCGCCAGGTGCCGCACCTGGCGGTCGTGGACCTGATGATGCCGGGGATGGACGGCTTCCGGCTGGCCGAGCAGCTCAGGCAGTACGCCGATGTCCCGATCGTCATGCTCACCGCGATCGACGCGGAAGAGCGCAAGATCGAGGGCCTCACGCGCTACGCCGACGACTACGTGACCAAGCCGTTCAGTTACGGCGAACTGCTCGCCCGCATCCGCAACCTCCTGTCGCGCGCCTGGCCCCACGGCCCGCTCCCCGACACGACCGTGGCGATCGACGACCACCTGACGGTGGACTTCGCGCGCCACGCCGTCATCACCCCGGACGGCGAGCGCAACCTGACGCCGACCGAGTCGCGCCTGCTGCACCTGCTGGTCGCCAACCGCGGCCACACCCTGCCCAACGACCTCCTCCTCGACCGCCTCTGGCCGGACGGCAGCGGCGCGATGAACTCGCTCTGGGAGTACATCCGCCGCCTGCGCGAACGCCTCGGCGACACCCCCGACGCGCCGCGCTACATCGAGAGCGTGCGCGGCATCGGCTACCGCTTCATCGCGGGCTGACGCCCGCCGGCACGGAACCTGCGACCACCCCGGCACGCGGCGCACCCGGCCGCCCACGCCTAGCGAAACCAGGAACGATACCCCGCTGGTTCTACGCCCTCGCCGTCTGCGTGCCCGCCGCGCTCGTCGCCCGCGCCCTCGGCCTGCCGGAACTCCTGGTCTTCGGCCTCGCGGCGCTCGGACTGATCCCGGTCGCGGCGACGATCGGCAAGTCCACCGAGGAACTGGCGCACCACTTCGGCCCGCGCTACGGCGGCCTGCTCAACGCGACGTTCGGCAACGCGGCGGAACTGATCATCACCGGCTTCGCCGTCGGTCGCGGCCTCACCACGCTGACCAAAGCCGCGATCACCGGCTCGATCATCGGCAACGCGCTCCTGGCGCTGGGGCTCGCGCTCCTCGCCGGGGGGCTGCGGCACGGCCACCAGCGGTTCGACCGCCGCCAGAGCAGCCTCAACGCGGCGATGATGATCCTCGCCGTCGGCGGCCTCTACCTCCCGGCGACCTTCGCCGCCGCGGTCACGGCGCAGCCGACCATCGAGCGCCTGAGCGTCCTGATCGCGGTCGTGCTCCTGGCCGTCTACCTCGCCTACCTCGTCTACACGGTGGTCCAGGGCGAGCCGTCCGCGCCGCCGAACGTCGCGCTGGAGGCCGCGCCGCACAGCAAGCATCCCGGGCGCGCGGCCGCGCTGCGCCACGGTGTCAAGGCCGGCGACAGGGGCGGCGACAAGGATGACGGGAAGGATGACGGGAAGGATGACGGGAAGGACGAGAACGGCGCGGCCGACTGGAGCGTCTGGCAGGGGCTGGCGACGCTGGGCGCCGCGACCGTCGGCGCGGCGGTCGCCGGCGAGGTCCTGGTCGACACGGTCAAGGCGGTCACCACCCAGCTCGGCTGGAGCGAGTTCTTCGTCGGCGTCATCATCGTCGCGGTCGTCGGCAACGCCGGCGAGCTCTTCGGCGCGATCCGCATGGCCTGGCACGACCGGCTCAACGTGAGCCTGGCGATCGGGGCGGGGTCGAGCATGCAGGTCGCCCTGCTGGTCGCGCCGGTGCTGGTCTTCCTCAGCCTCATCCTCGGCCACCCGCTCGACCTCGTCTTCCGGCCGGTGGAACTGGTGATCATCGGGCTGGAGACGGCGATCTTCGCCTACATCAGCATCGACGGGCGGTCGAACTGGCTCGAAGGCGCGCAGCTCCTCGCGCTCTACCTCATGGCCGCGGTCGTCTTCTTCTTCCTCCCGCTGCCCGCGTCATGACCGGCCGCCCACCCACCGCGCGGCGATCCCGGCACGCCTCCTGCGCCGGCGGCGGCGGGCAGTACGGCGCGCCCGACGTCCGGCCGGGCGCGAGACGGGGAGGTCGCGACGATGCGCGAGGCGGGTGACGCGGGGGACCGGCAGCAGTACCGGCAGGTGATCGCGGAGGAGCGCGAGACCCTGCGCGCGCAGCTCTTCGAATGGCTCGACCCGGCGATGACGGCCCTCGGGCTGATCACCCTGGTCCTGCTGCTGCTGGACTTCGCGGGCGTCCTCTCGGCGCGGCAGGCCGGGTGGGTCCACCGCGCGGAGCAGGTCATCTGGGCGATCTTCGCGCTCGAGTTCGCGGTGCAGTTCACCCTCGCGCCGCACAAGATCCGCTACCTGCGGACGCACTGGCTGGCG
>DASSSV010000813.1:0-2765 GCA_035708265.1 Thermomicrobiales bacterium
GTGACGCCCGCGGCCACGGGGGCGCCGGCTGGGGTGCAGAGACCCGCGCGCCGGCAGCGCCCGGCCACGGCCAACCGGCACCGGCCCGGCCCGACGGAGTCGAGGGGCACACCGAGGACTACCTCGCTGCCCGCGCCGACAAGGAGGTCCGCCATGGCGAAGCGCCGCGGCTCCGACCCGTCGACGGAGGTAAGCAGTGCGGAAGATCCCGCGATGAACGCGATGCAGCACACCCGGACGCGGGGCTGGCGGCGGCTCGCCGCGCTGGAAGCGGTGCGCGACCGGGGCGACCGCCCGCTGGCGCTGGCCGAGGCGGACGACGTGGGGGCGCGGCTCGACGCGGTGGCCGGCGCGATCATGCGCAGCGTCGTCGAGCGCGAGGGGCCGCTGCGCACGCTGGTCCGCCTCACGATGGAGCAGCCGTTGGACGAGGCGCGGGGTGGGCCGGCGCGCGCCGCGCCACTGCGGGGCCTCCGGCGGATCGAGTGGATCGAGACGGCACTGGTGCCGGCGCGCTCGCGGCTCGGCGCGGCGCGCTACGAGCGGCTGGCGTCGGCGCTCGCGCTGTGCATCGGGTACCAGGCGCTGCTGGTGCTGCGGGACATCCGGGGACTGGAGCCGGCCGCGGCGGAGGCGGTGTCGCGCTGGGCCGCCCACGCGCTGTTGCAGGCCGTCCACGCCGAGGCCGCCGCGCCGTGCGACGGCTGAGAGTCAACTTCCCCGGCAAACCGGTCCGAGGGCGAGGACTTCGCACAATCTCGCTCAGGCCGGCCGGTGCCGGGCTGGGACCCGCGCGGCGCATCGCTGGATAGGCCGCGCCCGCGTCGCTCACCGCGCCGGGCGCTCGGCCCCATCCCCGGCGACCGCGCGCAGCGTGGTGATCGGCCGGCACTGGAGCAGGGCGAGCGCGTCGCCGCGGTAGGCGCATTCGAGGTCGACCGGCCAGCCGGCCGACGCTTCCAGCGCCAGCGCCAGGCGGGCCAGCTCGCGCACCCGCTCGTCCGGGAGCGCCGGCTGCGCGCGGAGGAAGCGGGGCGTGTCGACCTCGCGCGCGCCGTCCGGCGCCGCGACGGTCATGCGCGCCTTCTCGCCGATGACCGCGTCGCGGATGACGAGGTCGGCCTTGCACACCGTCCAGGTGTCGGGCGTGGCCGTGCCGCCGACGATGCTCTCGCCCAGCCCCCAACTCGCGGTGACGACGACCGTGTCCCGGTCGCCCGTGACCGGATGCGCGCTGAAGACGACCGCCGAGACGTCGGCCGCGACGAGCGCCTGCACCAGCACCGCCACGGCCGGCTCGCTCGCCAGCCCCCGCGCCTGCCGGTAGGCGACGGCGCGCGTCGCCCGCCCCGACTCGCGGCAGCGCGCCACCGCCGCCGCGACCGCCTCCAGGCCGCGCACATTGAGGTAGGTCTCGTGCTGGCCGGCGAACGAGGCCGCCGCGCCGTCCTCGTCCAGCCTCGACGAGCGGACGGCGACCGCCGGGTCGCTCTCGCCGCAGCGCGCGCCCAACTCGCGGTACGCGGCCGCCAGCGCGTCGCCCGACACCGCGGCGCGCGCGGCCGGGAGGCAGAAGCCGGGCGGGACCGGGTACCCCGCCGCCAGCCGGCTCAACTGCGCCGCCTTCCCCCCGACGACCGCGGGGTCGTGGCAGGCCGGCTCGCCGAGCCAGAGGATGTCCATCGCGTCCTCCCGTGGGAGTGTGGAGCGTGGGCCGTGGGGCGTAAGGGGGAACGGTGCGGGAACTGGTGCCGGTCCCGATGGATCGACGGCCCACGGCCCACGGCCCACGCCATTACACCACGATCCGCACCACGCCCGCGTCGCCGTCGACCTCGACCACCTGCCCGTCCGCGATGCGGGCGGTCGCCGTGCCGGCGCCGACGACGGCCGGGATGCCGTACTCGCGCGCCACGACGGCACAGTGGCTGAGGATGCCGCCGGTGTCGGTGACGACCGCCGCGGCCGTGGCGAAGAGCGGCGTCCACGGCGGTGCGGTCGTCGGCGCGACCAGGACGTCGCCCGGCCGGAGCCGGTCGGCCTCCGCCAGCGAGCGGAGCACCCGCGCCGTGCCGCGCGCCGTGCCGGGCGCGCCGGCGTGGCCGCGCAGGACGCCCGGCTCCGACGGCGGCTGGGGCGGCGCACCGAAGAACTTGCCGATCGTGCGGCCCACGGGGTCATCGGGCGGCGGGGCCGCGGGCGGCGTGCCGAGCGCGGGGGGCGGCGGCACGGCGCGGAAGCGCGCCAGGTCGGCCGCGCGCTCGCGCGCCAGGTCGCGCCGGTCGAGGCGTGGCAGGGTGGCGGCCGTGACGCGGATCTCCTCGGGCGTGAGGGCGAAGACGTCGTCGGGGACCGCGAGGACGCCGGCGGCGGCGAAGCGACGCCCGAACTCCTGCAGCACGCGGCGCACCGCGTAGATCGCGCGCTGGTCGATCCAGTAGTTGTGGTCCTCGTGGATCACCGTCGCCGCCTGCGCCGCCGCGAGGAGCGTGGTGAACCGCGCGACGACCGGCGCCGGGTAGCCGGCCAGCCGCTGGCGCGCCTCACTCGCCAGCCGCTCGCGCTCGGCGGCCTGCGCGCGCCGCTCGGCCTCCAGGTCGCGGTCGGGCTGCGTCGGGTAGTCGCGCAGCGTCGCGACGGCCGGCGCGGGGTCCTCGACCCAGCTCACGGCCGCGATGTCGCAGATCGGGTCGCCGCGCCGGCCGTACTCATCGAGGAAGGCGCGCAGCGCGGCCAGGAAGTCGCGCGCGCCCGCGTCGTCTATG
>DASSSV010000814.1:0-7261 GCA_035708265.1 Thermomicrobiales bacterium
TAGCCGCGGTTTCAACCGCGGGCGCGCCCACCCCGCGGTCATTGCAACGGCGAATAGTCCGTCGGCTCCAGCATCCGGCTGACGATCTTCGCCGTCAGCGGGCCGTCGCGCTCGCTCTCGGCCTTCGCGCGCACCCACGCCTCGTCGGCGCGGAAGGCGGCCCAGTTGGCCTCGGCCGCCTCGCGGTCGGGGTGCGCCAGCAGGTAGACCAGGTCGCCCTCCTGATCGTCCCCGGCGAGCGGCTGCCAGAAGCCGATCACGCGCAGGTCGTGCTTCTCGAAGAGCCCCAGCGTCACGTCGCGGAAGCGCCGGTTGAGGGCGTCGAGCTTGCCGGGCGCCGCGGTGTAGGTGCGCAGTTCGTAGATCACGCTCCCTCCCATGAGAAGACGATAGACGGTAGACGATAGACGATAGGCGGCAGTAGGTGGGCGCCGCCGCGCGCATCATAGCGCGTCGCTTCAGGAGAAGGGGGCGGCGCCGTGGCCGTTGGCGCGGGCCGGCGGCGGCGCGAGCAGGTCGTCGCCGGGGTCAATCGCCTCCAGCACGGTCAGGAGACGGTCGTAGTCGCGCTTCAGGAGGCGGGCGACCTGCTGGCCGGCCGCGGTCAGCCAGGCCGCGTCGCGGCCCCGGTCGGCGTAGACGCAGCGGATGTGCGCGGCCAGGAGTTGCTCGGCCGGCACCTCGCCCTCGCTCGCCGCCAGGATGGCGAAGTAGCGCGGCACGTCGGTGAAGGTGCGCAGCGCCGCGGCGTCGCAGGGCCAGACCGAGTAGTGCAGCGGCGGCGGGCAGGGCGGCAGGTGGTGGCGCGGCCGGCCGTCCGCCCCGACGTAGCCGACGGTGACGGCGCGGAAGGTGGTGCGCAGGATGCGGGTCAACTCGGGGTGGCGCTCGTAGATCGCGCCGTCGAAGACCTCGTCGGTCCCGCGCCGCACCGCGCGCCGCCCGGCGTCGATCCCGGCCGTCTGCCCAAACGCCACGACGCCGTAGAGCGTCGCGTCGTCCGGCAGCGCCACGGTCACGAGCGCCCCCAGCGCCGGCACCTCGTGCAGCGCCGCGCTCTCCGCCCAGAACCCGACCGTGCTGGTCTCGATCACCTCGCCGCGCATCGCTCGCTCCGCTCGCGAGGACTCAGGACTCAGGACTTAGGACTAAGTGATTCGTGCCGCGGTTATCGGGTACCCGCCTCGTATAGCAACAGCCCGCTTAGTCCTGAGTCCTGAGTCCTGAGTCCTTCTCAGACGAACCTGCCGCGCTTGCTGGCGTCCTTGGCGCTGCGCAGCATGACGATCCCGAGGCGGGCCAGCGCCTCCTCGACCAGTTGCTCGACCACGCGGCGCTCGTCGCCGTGGATGACCGCCTGCTCGTGCGCCTCCTGCAAGACGGAGGGGTAGCCGCGCCCGCGCTGGCACTGGTCGTAGAGCGCGGCGTGGACGAGGTCGAGCGAGGGACGGTGCTGGGCGACCCAGGCCGGGATCTCGACGCGGGCGATCTCGACGCCCGTTTGCAGGTAGAAGAAGTGGATCGCGTGCTCGCCGTAGTCGCGCAGAATCTTCGAGGTGCTGGCGAAGACGTCGGAGCGCTCGCCGGGAGCCAGGCGCGCGATGTGCTCGTAGAGCTGGCGGTCGGGGAGCGCCGGGATGATCGCGCAGGCGGGCGTGTCGCGCTCGCGGCGGCAGGCGTCGCAGTCGATCGGCCGGCCGCGCGCGGGGAAGTCGCAGACGCCCAGGCGCAGCGCGTCGAGCACATCGTCGCCGCCGGGGTAGCTGATGTAACTGGCGACCGGGATGCCGCGCTCGCGCAGCGCGTCGAGCGCGGCCAGGAAGTCGGGCAGCACCCAGTCCTGCACGGCGCGATCCTGCCCGGCCAGCGCCCAGAGGATCAGCGTGCCGTCCTGCACGGCTACGGCCGGCCGGGGTGTATCGGCGGCCAGCGCGGCGAGCGCGGCCAGTTCGTCGGTCGCGCGCTTCAACCCGAGGATCGTGCTGTTGACCGGGATGTGCCCGGCGATGCGCATCTCCTGCTCGCGGTAGCGCAACTCCGTCACCGAGGAGAGGTCGGCGTCGGGGCGCGCGCCGTAGTGCAGGTGGACGCGGCCGATGTTGATGAGGTAGAAGCGCGCTGGGCTGTGGCGGTCGGGCAGGATGAAGGAGCCGTCGGTCGCCAGGACGCTGAAGTCGTCCGGCGCGGGCGGCGCGGGGTAAGCGCCGTTGAACGACCCGGCCGGGCGCGCGGGCGTCCAGGAGTGGCGCGTGCGCGGGTCGGTCAGCCGCGCGACCAGGTCGCCGACGTCCACGTCCGCGTAGGCCGCGCGCAGCGGCCCGAACTCGTCCGCGCCGTCGCGCGGTACCTCGCGCGCCAGCCCCTCGATCTGCTCGGCGATCCGCGAGAAATCGAACGGCACCGCTCCCCTCGCGCCCCCCCGCCACCGGCCCGCGCCGGCCACCACACTTATTGTAAGGTGTACGTACGGAACGCGCAAGGGACGATCACCGCAGAGACGCAGAGAGCACAGAGGACGAGGAGAGGAGACGAAGGAAGTACGAAGTACGAACAACGAAGTACGAATAGCGGCCACACTGACGGTCATTCATACTTCGTACTTCGTACCTCGTACTTCGTCTCTCCTCGTCCTCTCTTCGTCTCTCTGCGTCTCTGCGGTGAATCGTCCTTCGGTTGGCCCTGCCTACCGCGCGGCTCGCGTGGCGGCGAGGGCGTCCATGCGGGCGATCCAGCGCTCGGGGTGCTTGACCTCGTCGAGCGAGGGCATCTTCTCGGGGCCGTCCCAGACCTGGCGGGCGAGGTCGTGGCCGCGCAGCTCCACGACGCGGTCGATGAAGGCTTCGCCGAGCCGGTACTGCTCCATCTTCATGCCGAGGCCGGTGAGGCGCAGGAAGATCTGCTCGGCCATGCTCTTCTCGCGCTGTCGCTTCTCGAACTGGTGCGAGATGCGCTCGAAGTTCGGCAGGAGCTGGCGGCCGATGTGGTTCATCACATGGTTGCTGTAGCCCTCGACGATCGCCATCGTCGCCTGCATCTGCGAGAAGAGCTCGCGCTGCTGCGGCGTCATCAGCATCTCGAGCCAGTTCGCGCCGCCGTCGCCGTGCGGGCCGCGGGCGCGCTCCACGAAGGTGCGCAGGCCGCCGATGCCGCGCTCCTTGAGGTGGGTCACGTCCTGGGTCAGGAACTCGAAGTACTGCTCCAGGATGGCGTTGAGGTGCGCGCGCAGCCAGGGGTGGCCCTCGAACTCGAAGACGTGCGTCGTCTCGTGCAGCGCCAGCCACATGCGGAAGTCTTCGAGCGGCAGGTGGAGCATCCGCTGCACCTGGCGGATGTTCGGCTCCACGAAGTAGAGCTTGCCGTCGGTGAGCGGCTCCTTGCCGAGGAGCGCCAGGTCGTACTGGCCGAGCACGCGCCGCGCCAGGTAGCCGAGCAGGAGCCCGACCTCGCTGCTGAGCACCGTCTGGCTGACGTTGCCCCACAGCACCGTCACGATGCGCGGGCGCTGGTCGTTGAGCGGGTTGAGCGTTTCCAGCGGCTGGAAGAGCTCGGCGAAGTTGGCGACGTTGGCGTCGACCCAGTCGGCGCGGTCGAAGGCCAGGACGGCGTCGAACGGGCGCGGCAGGCGCGCGCCGGTGTAGTCGGCGATCGGTCCCAGGCAGCGCTCGACCAGCCGCCGGTACTCCGCGGCCAGGCTGGCGCGCTCGGCCGCGCCGAGCGCCGCGCCGCGGTTCATCCCGGCCGCGACGGCACGGGCCTGGCCCCAGTCGATCAACTTCGGCAGTTCGCCGGTCTCGCGGTACTCGCGGGTCCGGTTGTTCGCCCAGACGCCGAGCGCCGCGCCGGCGAGCATGCCGGCGGCCAGGAGGCGCTTGTCGAAGGGCCAGGGGGAACGGCGTGTTGCGGGCATGACTCTCTCTCAGTAGCGAGCGGTCGGCGGTGGACCGTCGCCGGTGACGGCTATCGCGCGGCATCGGGCGGGATCGCGTCGCGGCGCGCGACGGGACACCGCGCCGGCCCATCTCCATCTACGCGGAAATGGCCGGCATGGTATCCATGCTAGCCGCCGGGGGGCCATTCTGCAACGTGACAAACGGGGGAAGGCCGGGCGCGCCGCGCGGTCAGTCGTCGTCGTGGCGCTGGCGGAACTCCTCGGCGGCGAGCACGCCCGCGCCGAGCAGGCCGGCGTCCTGGCCGAGCGCCGAGGGGACGATGCGCAGGTCCTCACGGAAGGCGGCCATCACCTGCGCGGCGAACGCCTCGCGCATCGGCGCGAAGAGGAGTTCCCCGGCCGTCGCCACCCCGCCGCCGATCGCGACGATCTCGGGGTTGAAGATATGGACGAGCGAGGCGACGCCGACGCCGAGCGCGCGCCCGGCCATCGCCAGCACCTCGATCGCCAGCGCATCGCCGGCCTGCGCGGCCTCGTTGACCAGCGCGCCACCGACCTCCTCGCCGCGCTCGGCCGCGAGTTCGGGCAGGATGCTCGGCCGGCCGGTCGCGAGGAGGTCGCGCGCGGTGCGGCCGATGGCCCAGCCGGCGCAGAGCGCCTCCAGGCAGCCGCGCCCCCCGCAATGGCACTCCGGGCCGTCCATGTCGACGACCATGTGGCCGGCCTCCATCGCCAGGCCGTGCTGCCCGAGCAGGAGCCGCCCGCCCGCGACGACCCCGCTGCCGACGCCGGTGCCGACGCCGAGGTAGATGAGGTCGCGCGCGCCCTTGCCGGCGCCGTAGCGCCACTCGCCGAGCGCCGCGACGTTGACGTCGTTGCCCGGCACGACCGGTCGCCCCAGGCGCGCGGCGAGGAGGTCGCGGATCGGCACGTCGCGCCAGCCGGGCAGGTTCGGCGCCAGCCCGAGGACGCCGGTGCGCGGGTTGACCGGCCCGGGCAGCGCCACGCCGACCGGCACCTCGGGGTCTATCCCGGCGTCCGCCGCCACACCCTCGATCGCGGCGACGAGGCGGTCGAGGACGGGCTCGAAGCCGTCCGCCGCGCGGCAGGCGACGTGCCGCCGCGCGACGACCGTGCCGTCGTGCGCGATGGCGGCGGCGCGGATGTGCGTCCCGCCGACGTCGACGCCGACCACGGTCGGATGCTGGGGAGTGTAATCCCGCGCGCGGGTGTCGGGGTGCGGACTCGACCGGTCGGCCATGCACTCTCTCCCGGAACCTGGCGGCACGCTCTCTAGGAAGTACGAGCGACCGGCCGCCCTGTTTCGCGCCGCGCTCACTCGGTCAGGCGGTAGCGCAGGAGGGTGAAGAAGACCGCCAGGCCGTCGCGCCAGGAGATCTTCTTCCCCTCCCAGAACTCCCGGCCGTTGTAGGCGATCGGCACCTCGTAGATGCGGTGGCCGCGCTTGAGGATCTTGGCGCTGATCTCGGGGTCGATGCCCCAGCGGTCGGAGCGCAGGCGGAAGGAGCGCGCGACGTCGGCGGTGAAGACCTTGTAGCAGGTCTCCATGTCGGTGAGCGTCGTGTCGAAGAGGACGTTCGTCACCAGCGTGAGGGCCTTGTTCCCGACCGAGTGCCAGAAGTACATCGCCTTGTGCTCGCCGAGGAAGCGGGAGCCATAGACGACTTCGGTGCGCCCCTCCAGGATCGGCCGCAGCAGCGCCGGGTAGTCGCGCGGGTCGTACTCCAGGTCGGCGTCCTGAATCAGCAGGATGTCGCCGCGCGCCGCCGCCAGCCCGGTCCGCACCGCCGCGCCCTTGCCGCGGTTGCGCCGGTGGCGGATCACCGTCGTGTCGGGGCGCCGCCCTCCCTCGGCGAGTACCTCGGGCGTCCGGTCGGTCGAGCAGTCGTCCACCACGACGATCTCGCGGTCGATCGGCCGGCCGAGGCCACCCAGGTCGACCGCGCGCACGCGCGCCAGGATCTCGGCGATCGTCTGCTCTTCGTTGTAGACCGGGACGATCACGGACAGGAGGAGCGGCGCGGTCATGGCGCCCCCAGCCCGAGCGCGTCGAAGGGCGGGCGGCGCCCGCGCACCGCGGCCAGCAGCGCCGCGACGGCGGCCTGCGCCGCCTCCTGGACCTCGGGCGGGTAGCCGTACCGCGCGGCGTGGCGCGCGAACTCGTCCTCGTCGGTCACGACGCACGCGCCGTCCGGCCGCACCAGCACGTCGATGTCGAGGTCGACGAAGCGGACCTCGGGCCCCTCGGCGGTCAGCGCGAGGGTCGCCGGCCGGCAGATGTTGCAGTAGCAGGCGCGCAGCGCGCCGTCCGGCGCGTAGCCGGCGATGACGTTGTAGCCGCGGTCGAAATAGAAGAACTCGAGCGCGCGGTCGCCGGCGAAGAAGGGCGAGCGCCCCTCCACCTCCGGGCCGAACGTCGCGTCGAGGACGACCCGCTCGGCGGTGCGCTCGCGCAGCCGGCCCGCCCAGCGGCGGTAGGGGACCTCGTCGTACTTGTAGGCGCGCACCGTGACGGCATCGCCCGGTCGCGGCTCCGAGCCGGCCAGCGGCTCGCTCGTGGCGCTCATGCGGCGCAGTATAGCAGACGGCCGAGTCGGGCAGTCGGGCTGTCGGGCTGTCGGGCAGCAGGACGAGTGGTGGACGGCATAGCCTGGCGGGCGCGCCGGCGATTGCAATCGCCGCTAGGGGCTCACTCGCGCTCGCCGCGAAACCCGCCCGCGCGGCCTCGTCCCAACCTGCGCGGGCGAGTTTCGCGGCGAGCGCAGGCGCCATCCAGGTGCGGTTCCAACCGCCACCGCCCGCCGCCCAGGCGGCCGGGTTTACGGTTCGGGCGGCCCCAGGATCTCCTGGCCGTACCTGGTGGCGGCCGCGTGCAGTTTCTCGATATCGGGCGGCGACGGCGGGGGGAGGGTGCGCTCCCGCGCCGGCTCGCCCGCCGCCGCGACGAACTGCTCGAAGCCGGCCGGCAGAGAGATCGCCAGGGTCCGCAGCGGCTCGTCGCCGTCGACGGCGTAGCCGTGGGGGACGCCGCGCGGGAGCCAGACGAACGAGCCGGGCGTCGCGCGCCAGGTCCGGTCGCCGCAGTAGCCCCGCATCGCACCCGCGAGGACGTAGAACGCCTCGTCTTCGGTGTGGTGGATGTGCCGCGGCGTGGCGAAGCCGGGCGGGTGGGTGAACTCCACCATGCCCAGCGCGCCGCCCGTCCGCGCGCCGTCGGCCTTGATCGTCGCCAGCGTGCCCAGGAACCAGAGCGCCTCGGCGTCGCCCTCGGCGAGCGCGTAGTGCTCCGACGTCTGCGCTACCGTCTGTCCCTCTCGCGACATGGTCGGTCCCTCCTGGCGCTTCATGGGA